>DATGVF010000269.1:0-7730 GCA_035300645.1 bacterium | reverse complement strand
CCTCCGGCAGATCCCGGGCGTCTTCCTCAACGACGGCTATCGGTATTCGCTGTGCGCCTACACGTACGAGCGAGGCACGACCGTACCGCTTCCCACGCTCCTGGTCCAAAATGTGATGGCTAGTTTGAAGGTGGAGCGACTGAACCTTCACCAGACCTACCTGGACACCACCATTATCGCCAAAGAGGTTGACAAGGGGAAGGGGCTGCTGGCGCTGCTCGAGCTGGTCGGACAGCCAGACCTCGTGACGGTTGCCATTGGCGATTCCGAGCCCGACTTCGCGATGTTCGGTGTCGCCCACCAGTCTTTCGCGCCCGCGCATATCTCGCGCCGGGCGGTGGCGCGATTACTCGGATGTCGGATCGACTCCGACTCGTACCAACTGGGTTTCCTCCATAGCGTTCGTGCCATTCTCCATCCGGACGGCGGTCAATGTGGCCGGTGCCGGGCGCCTGGGCGCTTGCGGCTTAGAGAGAAGGAGCCCCTTTTTGAGGAGCTTTTGGCGGTTGCGGATCAGGGGGAGCTGCGGTCTTTGCTCCACACCCTACTTGACCCCATGGCCTTCCAGGCCATGGCACGGTAATGGTGACGCTGTCTGCCACGAGCATCGAGGTCTATGCGGCAGCCCGACGGGCTGCCGGACTGCCGGTCATCCTCGACCTTGGCTGCGGGGCCAACAAGGTCCCCGGGGCTTTTGGGATGGACGTTACCGCGTTACCAGGAGTGGATCTGGTACACGACCTCGCCTCCGCCCCGTATCCGCTGCCGGACAGTTGCGCTGACGCGATCTACTTCAATCACGTGCTCGAGCACCTCGAACACCCGCTCACAGCTCTTGAAGAAGCGTGGCGGCTAGCGCGGCCCAACGGCCAGGTGCTGATCCGAACGCCCCACTACTCTGGGATCTACGCCTGGAGGGATCCGACACACCGGCGCACCTTCTCCGCGGCGTCGTTTCACTACTTCGGCGAAAACAACTTCTCGTACTACACCAAGGCGCGGTTCCATGTCGTGCACGTACGGCTCAAGTACTTTATGGAAGAAGAGTTCTGGCCGTGGCCGTTCCGCGCATGGGGCCGCGCAGTACAGTGGTTCCTCGATCGGCACCCGACCGTGGGTGAACGGTTCCTCTGTTATCTGATTGGCGGCATCGACGAGCTCCAAGTGACCCTTGCGGCCATGAAGTCGCGTGAGCATCTGTGATCAGAGACGCGGGGGTCGTGGAGAAGGGCGACGTGCAGCGGATTGACGATCCGTCGGCTTTTGCGGATCTCCGGGAGGAGTGGAATGAGCTCCTCGCGGCGAGCCGGGCCGACTGCCTCTTCCTGTCGTGGGAGTGGCTGCACACCTGGTGGACGCACCTCGCTGGTCGTCGTCAGCTGTGTCTCCAGCTGGTGCGGTGCGGCCGCGAGCTCGCAGCCATTGCCCCGTTGGTTCAACGGCTCCCCGCGTGGCGCCGTCTCATCCCGTTCCGCGCGCTCGAGTTTCTTGGGACGGGGATCGTCGGATCCGACTACTTGGACGTGATTGTTCGTAGCGGTCGGGAGCAGGAAGCCCTCGATGCGCTGGCCGAGGCCCTGGCCGAGACCAACCTCACGCTTGAGTTCGGCCAAGTGCGGCGCAGCGTCTCGTCTGTCGCCCCGCTGACCCAACGGCTCGCCGCACGGGGGTGGAACGAATTCGAAGCGCCGGCCAGCGCGTGCCCTGTCATCGACTTCGCAGGGCGTTCCTGGGAGTCGTACCTTGGAAGTCTCAGCTCGGCGCACCGCTACAACTTCCAGCGGCGGCTGAAAAACCTGGACAGACGCTACAACACTCGCCTCGAGCTGGTCCAAACGGAAGCCGAACGCCGCGTAGCGCTAGATGCTCTCGTCGCGCTCCACACGCATCGATGGGATACGCGGGGGGGCTCCGAGGTATTCGGGAGCCCGGCGCTCCTGGCATTCCACGACGAGATGAGCCGGCTGGCGCTGCAGCGGGGCTGGCTTCGGCTATTCGTCCTCCGGTTGGATGGCAGGCCCGCCGCGGTCCTCTACGGATACCGGTACGGCCGCACCTTCTACTTCTACCAGTCAGGATTCGACCCGGCGCTTGCGAAGGAGAGCGTGGGTTTAGTCACGATGGGGCTCACGATCCGGCACGCGATCACGGAGGGCGCAGCGGAGTACGATCTGCTACACGGGCTAGAGCCGTACAAGTTCCACTGGATGCCCGAGGTGCGCGAGTTGGCCCACTTGGAGCTGTTCCCCCCGGGTCCGCGCGGCGCTGTCTGCCGTGGCATCGCGATGGCCAGTGGACGCATCAGACGGGGCGCTCGGCATCTGCTCGGTGACGCTGTCGCCGAGCGCATCGTGAGCCGCGGGTGGGGCGGACTGGCGGGCACGCTTGGTACGGTTCGGGCGGCGTGGAGGCGAGGAGCGGGAGAGAATGCCCTCCCCCGTCCCTGACGACCGGGAACCTCGAATGCAAATTCCGCAGAACATGCTCCCGCGGCCGTGGTCGCGTTTCCTCATGCGCGTGCGCCAAGTTCGCCGGCGTCCACTCTTTGTCAATCTCCGGAGTCTGCTGGAACGGATCCCGTTCAAGCCACTGGATATTAACTGTCTGTATTTTCTCGAGTACAGCAGCGTACCGCCCCATCATGCCAATTTCCTCCGGGGGCGTGTGGAAGTTAGGGGCGCGACCATCGAGGATTTGGACGGCCTTACAGCGTGCAAACCCATCCCGCGAGTGTTTCTCCAGAGGTTCAAGGCGAACGACATTTGTGCCGTCGCCGTTCTCGACGGGCGCATCATTGGGTACCAATGGATCTGCACCAAGCCGGTCTATGTCGAGGAGCGTTACGCGTATAGGATCGAGGTGCCTCCGGATACGATCTACACCTATGACATCTACATCGTTCCTGAACACCGCCTTGCCGGGATTTGGTTCAAGTTTTACTCCTTGTATCTGAGAGAGATGATGCAGCGACTGCACCGCCAGAAGATTATCGGAATGGTCGACTACGGGAATCGCCTTGCAATGAATACGCACTTGCGTTTTGGCTTCAAACTCTTTCGCCGCGTCTTCATCATCAAAGTTCTCCGCAAGTCACTATTCATAACACGGACCCTTCGTGGGGATGCGATCGCGTTGCCCCAGTGGGTATCCTTTGCCGATGGCGCAGGAGCCCCAGGACACACACCCCCGGCGTCATCCCCAGCTCCAGCGGCCCGTGGATCCTCCCGCCCAGAACCGCCTGCAGCATGGCTTCCAAACCAGACCGGGCGCAAACTGGACTAACCGTGGAGCGCTGCGTCTCCAACCGAAGAGCAGGCAGTCGGCAGGAGGTGGGTCCTTCGCGGGTGGCCTGATCAGGTCCACACAGGCCATGACGCGGTGAACGTTGATGTGTGCCGTAGCGGTTTCCTTTATCTTTGCCCCAGCTGATCCGGAGCGCCCTGACGGAGATGATCAGAAGATCCACGTCATCGTGCCCCCGGCGCAAGCCCACCTCGCCGATCCGCTCACTAGAATGTTTGAGGGTCGAGGCGACGTCGAGGTACTAGTGGACCGGCGTCGTGGCGAGCGCCGGACCCAGGACCAGGTCGTCGGTAGCGACCGGCGCCGAGCTGACAGGCGCCGTTTGCAAGGAGATGGTGCGGTCGTGATCGGGAAGGCCTCCCAGTCTGACGAGCCGCCCAAGGCGGCGCCCTAGTCGCGCAGCGTCCAGACGCTGGCCGTCTGGGGCTATTGGAAACCCTGCTCCCGCCCATGAGGGGTTTCCTCGGGTCTGTGTCGGGCGTTCACCCGATTCCGGTCGCCATGCCCCCCTGTCTATCCTCTGAATTGTGTGATGCTGGCATGCAGGCCCTCGCCACCACCCGGCGTGGATGACCACTGAGCGTGAACGGTGGCGATCATTTCAGCACGAGTAGGACCAGACCCGCAAGAAACCGGACTGCACCCGGCGCCAGAGGGTGCACCGAAGGGGCGAAGCTGTATCACACGGACAGATCCGTCCAGATGTCCAACTCCACTAGCGATGGCCAATGATATGCGTCGATGGCGCGGGAGCCCCGGTGGTAAGCGCTAAGGACCCCCAGTCGTCCCTCCGAACAATTGTTCCACGAGCAGTGTGCTGCGAAAGGGATAGGCGTGGTGCGCCGTGTGCGGCATTGTCGGGATTCTAAACTTCAATGGGCAATCCGTGAACCCGACCAGCCTCGATCGAATGGTCGCGCAGATCAGACATCGAGGCCCGGATGAGTGCGGCAGCTTTGCCGACAAACACGTGGGGTTAGCCTCCGCCCGGCTGAGCATCATTGACTTGGCGTCAGGCCAGCAACCGGTGCACAACGAAGACAAGTCGGTCTCGATCGTCTTCAACGGCGAGATTTTCAATTACATCGAATTGCGCGCAGAGTTGATCCGCCGGGGCCATAAGTTCCGCACGAACGGTGACACCGAAGTCATCCTGCACCTGTATGAGGAACAAGGAGCGGACTGCGTCCGCTCCTTGAACGGGCAGTGGGCGTTTGCGATTTGGGACAGCAAGCGGGAACGCCTCTTTCTCTCCCGCGACCGCTTGGGGGTCAGACCACTCTTTTACACCATTGCCAACCACGCGTTGCTCTTCGGCTCCGAGGTCAAATCGATCTTCGCCGTTTCACAGGTGTCCCGGGAGATCGATCCGGTTGCGCTCGATCAGATTTTCACCTTTTGGGTAACGATCCCGCCGCGGACGATTTTCAAGGATGTCCGGGAACTGCCGCCCGGGCACTCCATGATCGTGCACGATGGGAAGATTGCCGTGACGCAGTATTGGCGCCTGGACTATGGCGGTGGCCCAGACGCCGCGGTCGATGGTCGGGGCAGCGAAGAAGCGTACGCGGAGAGATTGTTGGAGCTCTTGGTGGACGCGACGCGCATTCGGCTCCGTTCGGATGTCCCGGTCGGCGCGTACCTCAGTGGTGGATTAGACTCCACAGTCATCACCGCACTGATCCGGAAATTCACCGACACGCCGCTCAAGACGTTTTCTGTCACCTTTGACGATCCTGAGTTCGACGAGAGCCGGTACCAGCAGGACGCCGTGCGCTTCCTCGGGACGAACCATCAGGACGTGCGGGTCAGCGGCGACGACATCGGTCAGGTGTTCCCCGATGTGATCTGGCACACGGAAACACCCGTCCTCCGGACGGCTCCGGCGCCGCTCTACATCCTGTCTAGTCTGGTACGGCGGGATGGCTACAAGGTGGTGCTGACCGGCGAAGGGTCGGATGAGATGCTCGGCGGCTACGACATTTTCAAGGAAGCCAAGATCCGCCGGTTCTGGGCCGCGCATCCCGACTCGACCATGAGACCGTTGCTCCTGAAAAGGCTCTACCCCTACCTGCCCAATCTCCAGGCGCAGCCCGGCGCGTACTTGCAGGCCTTCTTTCACGTGCGACCGGATGACGCGGGGCGCGAATTCTTTTCTCACCTCCCTCGGTGGGAGCTCACCTCACGACTCAAAATGCTCTTCTCCGATGCCGTCCGATCCCAGATCGGGTCATACGATGGCTATGCGGACGTGCGAAAGTTGCTTCCGCCCGGCTATGCCCGATGGGAGGGCTTCTGCCAAGCCCAATACCTGGAGGCCACACATCTTCTTCCCGGGTACATACTCTCATCCCAGGGCGATCGGATGGCGATGGCCCACTCGGTCGAAGGGAGGTTTCCCTTCCTGGATTACCGGGTCGTCGAGTTCGCGGCTCGGATCCCGCCGCGTCTGAAAATGAAGGTCCTGAATGAGAAGTATCTCTTGAAGCGCTGCGCGAGCGGGTTGGTGCCGCCATCCGTGTTGCAGCGGTCCAAACAGCCCTACCGGGCGCCGGAGGGGCGCTGTTTCTTCCGCGGAGCACAGCTGGACTATGTGGACACGCTGCTATCCCCCGGGCGAATTGCCCAGGATGGCATCTTCAATCCTCGTGCCGTCGACCGACTAGTGGAGAAATTCCGCCAGGGACGCGCCATCGGCAGCAAGGACAACATGGCGTTGGTCGGCGTGCTGTCAACCCAGTTAGTCGTAGACCAATTTACCAGAACCTTCAGGGGGGATTCGGGCCGTGTCGATCATCGAGCAACAACTACGGCAATTCATCACCGATAATTTCCTGTTCGGTCAGCCGAATGGGTTGTCGAACAGCGATTCGCTCCTGGAGCACGGGATCGTCGACTCGATGGGCGTGATGGAGTTGGTCACGTTTCTGGAAACGCAGTACGGGATCGCAATTGATGATCAGGAACTCATTCCGGACAACCTGGACTCCATCGATAAGCTCATGAAATTCCTCGAGCGAAAGCTCCAGCCATCCTGATAAGGAGCGGCATCCGTGCAGGTTGAAGAGTTTCTAGAGCGGAGTACCCGACGATTTCCCGACAAGACAGCGGTGGTCTGCGGAGATCGCCGGCTGACGTATCGGGAGGTCGAGGAGCAAAGCAACCGATTGGCCCATGCCCTCCTCGGGGCGGGCGTGCAGCGGGGCGATCGGATCGCCGTGTATTTGGAAAATTCCGTGGAAGCGGTGCTCGGGGTCTTTGCGATTCTCAAAGCCGGGGCCGTCTTCCTCGTGGTCAATCCGTCCACCAAGGGAGACAAGCTCGCCTACATCTTGAACAACTGCCGAGCGGTCGCGCTGATCACGGACTATAGCAAACTCGAGGGCATCGGCGCGCACCGGGGGCAGACACCTCACCTCAGGACCGTGGTCGCGACCGGAAAGGATGCCGGGGGCCGGCGGGCCGGGGGTGTGCGGGTGATCTCCATCGAGCAGGTGCTCCAACACAGGAAAGGGCCGAGTGAGCCTCCGCCCAAGCGATGCATCGATATCGACCTCGCCGCATTAATCTATACTTCCGGGTCGACCGGTGGACCGAAGGGTGTGATGCTGACGCACTTAAACATCGTCGCGGCGGCCACGGCGATCACCACGTATCTCGAAAATGTGCCGGAGGACATCATCCTCAACGTGCTCCCCTTGTCTTTTGACTACGGGCTCTACCAGGTGTTGATGGCGTTCAAGGTCGGCGCCACCGTCGTCTTGGAACGGTCCTTCGCCTATCCCTACGCGGTCGTCGAGCGGTTGATCCGCGAGAAGGTGACCGGGTTCCCGATCGTCCCGACGATTTCGGCTGTGCTCTTACAGTTGAATTTGAAGCAGCATGATTTTTCCAGGCTGCGCTACATCACCAACACGGCGGCCGCGCTGCCTCCGCACCACATTCAACAACTGCGCCAGCTCTTCCCACAGGTGAAGCTGTACTCCATGTACGGGCTCACCGAGTGTAAGCGCGTCTCCTATCTCCCGCCGGACCAACTTGATGTCCGACCCACGTCCGTGGGCCGCGGAATGCCCAACGAAGAAGTGTACATCGTGGATGAGACAGGGCGCCGCGTGGGCCCCGGGGTTGTGGGCGAGCTCGTCGTGCGCGGCTCCCATGTCATGAAAGGGTACTGGGAGTTGCTTGAAGAGACTGCTCAGGTCCTGAAGCCGGGTCCGCTCCCAGGAGAGCAGGTGCTCTACACGGGCGATGTCTTCAAGATGGACGATGAAGGCTACCTGTATTTTGTGGGTCGGAAAGACGACATCATCAAGAGTCGAGGCGAGAAGGTCAGCCCGAAAGAGATCGAGGATGTGCTGTATTCGTTGGATGGGGTGGCGGAAGCCGCTGTCGTTGGGGTCCCCGACCCCGTGCTCGGCCAGGCG
>DATGVF010000268.1:0-8726 GCA_035300645.1 bacterium | reverse complement strand
ACTCCGGCGAGCACCCGGACCCCCTGGATCAGTGCAAGCAATCGATCAAGGACCTGCGCGCCATAGGTCACTTCGTCGACCCCGCTCACATTGCTGAGGGCTGCGGCGACGACGCGGGCGCGTGCGGGATCGACCAGCCGCACCTCCAGCGAGTCCGCGAGCGGGTTGGATGATTCCAGGTCGGCGAACGCGGCACTGTCTCCTAACCGCTGCCGCAAGCGGCCCAACGCGTCGGCGCGACTCACAAACTTGACCGACGCGGCGTCAGGCATCGCGACGATTGTCTCTTGCACTCGGGCCAGCGCCGATGAGGACAACCCATCGCGCAAGAACGCCACGACCTCGACCTGTCCTTCGAGCGTGGCGGCTATGTGCGAGAGGTTCAGACCCAGCAGGACAGCGGTGCCTACGACGAGCAGGGCGACCATGATCGTCGTCACCGCAGCGACCGTCATCAGACCGTTTCGCCGGAAGCTCGTCGCGGCGTCGGCCGCAAAGGAGACAGCCTGCCCTGCTACGACGTGCACGCGCTGGACGCGGGACGCCATTTACGCCTCGACGGCGTACAAGCCGCGCGATTGGTCCCGGACCACCTGACCGCCCGCCAGCTGGATGACACGGCGGCGGAGGATGTCCACGATCGTTTTGTTGTGTGTGGTAACAAGTACGGTCGTGCCTTGCAAGTTGATCTGAGACAGGAGCTGGATGATCTCCCACGAGGAGTTGGGGTCGAGACTGCCGGTCGGCTCATCGGCTAGCAACAGCGGAGGGTTATTCACAATCGCGCGGGCGATGCTGACGCGCTGCTGTTCCCCACCCGATAATTCGGGGGGCATAGCGTCGGCCCGAGCGCCCAGGCCGACGAGTTCTAGTACCCGCATCGCCCGCGGTCGCAGTTCTTCGGCCGGTGCTCCAATCACCCGCAACGCAAACGCGACGTTTTCGTAAGCGGTGCGGTTGGGGAGCAGTCTCCCGTCCTGAAACACAACCCCGAGGCGTCGCCGTAACAGGGCCACCCCGCGGGGCCGCAAGCGGGTGACATCGCGCTGGTACACGGTGACCCGCCCGGAGGTGGGAAGCTCGTCGCGATAGATCAGGCGCAGGAGGGTGGACTTGCCTGTCCCCGTGGGGCCGACAATAAAGACAAACTCCCCCGGCTCAATCCGGAGGGAGACGCGGCGGAGGGCGGCGACGCCGTTCGAAAAAGCTTTGGTGACGTCGTCAAACTGGACCATTCGCTGCTCCGAAGAAAGGGACGATGACTGGTATGTTGAGACGTCTTGGGTGCGGTTCGCCGCAGCACGGAGTTTCCCTTTCCGCTAAGCCGCGCCGGCGACTCTCCCCCTACTCACCCCCACCATCTGGAGCTTCCGGCAGGGAGGCTCGGCCTGCGTGCCTTAGTGCATCTCAGGACTCCACGCGAGGTTCCAGGAGCGAAGGACCGCGAACGCGCGGTCATCGGTCATGTCCAGTGTGATGGGGGTAACGGAGATCTGGTTCGAGGCGAGCGCCCACGTGTCCGTTCCTTCAACATCCTCCTGCGTAGACGGGTCCCCCGTGAGCCAGTAGTAGGCTTGGCCGCGGGGATCCACCCGCTTTTCCAGCCGACTGATGTAGCGCCTAGCACTCTGGCGGGTGATCGCAATGCCGGCAATGCGGTGTGCTGGCAGGTTTGGGACGTTCACATTGAGCAGAGTGTCCGTGGGCAGACCATGGAGCAGGATGGCACGGACTAACTCCCCGGTGAAGTGCGCGGCTGCGGGAAAGGTGGGGTCGGTGAAGGCGGCGACGGAAACCGCGATACTGGGCACGCCAAAGATCGCTCCTTCCATCGCGCCAGATACCGTCCCCGAGTACGTGAGATCACGTGCCAAGTTGGGCCCTGCGTTGATGCCGGAGAGCACGACGTCAGGCCGTTCGGGGACCAACTCGAGCATGCCGAGCGCTACACAATCGGCCGGCGTGCCATTGCTTACCCACGCCGCCGTCGCACCCGCAACGGCCGCCGCGCGTGCCCGTAGCGGTTTGTGCAGCGTGATCGCGTGGCCGGTCGCACTGCGTTCACCCTCCGGCGCCACGACGAAAGTCTGCGCGACAGGGGCGAACTCATTTACAAGGGCCTGGAGACCCGGAGATGCAATGCCATCGTCGTTCGTGATCAGAACGCGCATCTGCGGTCTCCCTCGTCCTCAGACGATGCCAGGCACTTCAAGGAAATGACCCTTCCGTTGGGACGTTCTGCTGGCTGCGTGGCCCGTTTGCCTTCCCGAATCTCGTGCCGGGTGCCGTGGGAAAGGGTGCGGGAGACTATACGGAAGTTTCCTTGTGTCAGGCGCGCTTATTCTTAATCAAGTGAATTCCCGGAGAAGTTCAGTGATCCGTGCCAGGTGGTAGTCATCGTGCTCCGCCACAAAAAAGGCGTGATCGACCAGATTCATGGGCGTGCGGAGCCTCGGATGCGGCGCCGTGTGGACGAGCACACTCTCCTCGGCCTCGTCGAGGCGGTCGAGGAGTGCTCCTCGCGCGCGGCGGAACTCCTCGAGCAAGGCGTCCAGTGAGGCGGCATTGTGGTGGGCCTCGTGTGTCTTACGGTTCTGCAGGTCGGCGGGGGTCATAACAGGACGCTTTTTCAGCAGGTCGTCGGCGCGCTGCAACCACAGGGGTTCGAGATCTAAAAGGTGCCCAGCGTTCTCCTGAATCGACCAAGTCTCGCCGAGGCGCCGCGTCAGTACAGCCACTGACCGACCGGCGAGCCGTTCCTCTAGGCGCACCGGTGTCCCGCGCAGGCGCTCGAGGATGACGGCCAACATCGTCGGAGGCAGCCCCGTCGGAAATGTCCGTTCAAACCACGGCTGCTTCCTTACCGCCATCGCCTCAACCCGCGCGCGCAGCCCCCGCCCTCGCTCCCGGCATCACCGTGTCCCGCCGATGTGCGTTCCTGGCGTGGGTGTCAGTCTTGCTCCCGCCACCAGTCCGGAGAGACGTCTTTGGACTTCGTGTACTTGCGCACGGCGGGGCGGGTCCCGGCGCGTTCTTTGGCCACACGGGCACGTAGTTCGTCGTACTCGCGTAGGTCGGTCAGGACCTTCAAGGTGTTCCACGCTGTCTCTTCCACTTGCTCCCCATCGTGCAGAATGAGCTGCACGAGCGGATCGATGACGCGCTTGTTGCGCATCTTCCCCATGATTTTGATCGCGAGGCGCTTCACGTCGATGTCATCGTCTTTGAGCGCCGCGACCAGCCGATCCATTGCCGAATCCCCGTGTAACGCGTACAGGGCTTTGAGCGCAAAGCGGCGCACCTTTGGGCTGGGATTCTCGAGTGCCTCAGTGAGTACTCTCGTGACGTCCTCGCGCGGTCGTCCCAGAAAGCCGTCCACCACGTCCTTGGGGAGGAAGATCTCGCGGTCGGCCGCCGGCGAGCCCGGAGACTCGAGCACGCGGCGCTCCTCCAACCGGGCCAAGGTCGTGACCACCGCCTCTTGCATCCGGGGGTCGTCTAAGAATAGGTGGACGAGTGGAGCAGCCACGCGACGATCGCCGATCCGCCCCAGCACGGAGATGGCAGTCAGCCGCACGTATTGGTTCTCGTCGGTGAGCATCTGCAGCAGGGGGTCAATGGACTTTGTCCCCATGTCCACTAGGATCTTCCAGATCTGGTTGCCAATCCGGCGGCGCAATGCCCGGTCCTTGAACGCCTCCATCAGAGGGGGGACGGCATCCGCGCCAATGCGAATGAGGGCATCCGTCGCCGCCAGCTGCAGGGAGCGCTCACGGCGCGTGAGGACGCGGACCAATGGCTCTACCGCCTCGCGGTCGCGCATGTCGCGCAGTCCGTTCACCGCCTGCAATACGACCTGCTCGGAGCGATCGGCCAGGGCCCGACGGAGTCCCTCCATGGCGGCCGGTCCGCCGATCCGGCGCAGCGCGGTCACTGCGCTCTTGCGCACATACTCGTCGGAATCGGACAGCGCCTCTACCAGCGCCTCGACGGCGCGCTCGTCACCAATCTTGCCCAACTGGTGCGCCGCATCACTGCGCAAAGTCACATCGGTGCTGCGCAGTTGCGTCAGCCAGCGTTTGAGATCGGCCTCGGGAATCGGGGGTGTGGGCTCGGACACAGCTTTCTCCTTATATCCCAGTCAACTTCTCCGGTTCACCAGTGACTCCTCTGCTTGCACGACTCGGGGAGACGTAGGTATACTGAACGCAAATCGGCCCTTCTGCGGGCGCAGTTGACGCGCTTCTCCCTCTGGGGGCGGGGGCTCTTCCCCTCCCCGAGAGACCTCTAGGAGGTGAAACCCACCTGGTGGCCGACCGCAAAAGCCTGGGCGACGCCTCGCCGACCCGCCCCCGCTTCGCGCACGAGAGTGAAGCCGAATTCGCCCGACTCCTCGACTTTTACGGTATCCGGTGGGAGTACGAACCGCGGAGCTTCCCTCTCCAGCGAGACGCGCAGGGGCGAGTGATAGAAAGCTTCAACCCCGATTTCTTCCTCCCGGAGTTGAATCTGTACATCGAGTTAACCACCCTCAAACAGAGCCTCGTAACCAAGAAGAACCGCAAGCTGCGCCGCTTGCGGGAACTGTACCCCAACGTGCGCGTCAAGATCTTCTACGGCCGGGACTACCGGAGTCTCCTCTTTAAGTACGGCCTCGCGAAATCCGTTGCCCGCACATCGTCCTAATGCCTCTGGCTGACGACATCGCGCGGGTCCTGATCACGGAAGCCCAAATCCAGGATCGCATCCGGGCTCTGGGCGCGCAGATTTCCCGCGACTATGCCACCAGCACCCCGCTGCTCGTGAGCGTGCTCAAGGGTGCCCTGTACTTCATGGCCGACCTCACCCGGGCTATCACGGTTCCGATGACGATCGACTTCATGGCGATCACCTCGTATGGGGACACCACCACGCCCTCGGGGGCGGTCCGCCTCATCAAAGACCTCGACGAACAGATCGCGACACGGCATGTCGTGCTGGTCGAAGACATCATCGACACGGGCTTGACCGCCGCCTACCTGCTTCGCACACTGCGCGCGCGCGACCCCGCCAGCTTGCGTGTTTGCACGTTGCTGGACAAAACCGCACGCCGCATCGTGGATACCCTACCGATTGCGTACCGCGGATTCGAGATTCCCGATGAGTTCGTGGTCGGCTACGGGCTGGATTACCGCCAGCTGTACCGGAATCTCCCGTTCATTGGGGTGCTGAAGCCCGATGTCGTTGCCGCAAGGCGGTAAACAGACCCGGAGGTCGTGGTCGACACCGCGGGCAAGATACCGGAGAAGAGCGGGTTACTTTTTGCCTGCCGGCCGCTTTTGCGCGAGTTCGAGGCGGAACACAAACCGCACGAGACGTTGACGATCTTCTTCGGCGATCGTCGAGAACTGACCGCCGACCAACCATCGTGATCCGCGCAGGACCTCTCGAATGTACTTCACTTGACAATGGGCCCGGATCGGCTCGCGACCATCGGGGACATTGAGCACGACTTCGAACGACTCGCCTTCAACTAAGGACGGGATCTCGCCAAAGAGCACGCTCACGCCGCCCCCACTGACATCCTTGGTCACGCAGTGATGCGCATGCCCTTGGACAATGAGATCGGCATTGAGACTGGCATCGCGGCGCATGAAGTCGCGTCGCTGCGTCCGGGAAACGTCGCCATCTAGCTGCACCGTCACCAACACCTCGGGCTCCCTCAAGGTGGCGGCAACAGCGCCGTGGCCTTCGTAGAGACCATCTTTGCGGACAAAAGTAATACGGATGGCAGTGCCGAGTTCCGGCGGCACCACCCACCGCATCGCGGGGGCGATTCCCACACCTGTGTGGTCGAGGAACACGACCTCGCCCGGGTACGACTCCCCGGACGGCAAGACCTCGACGATGACACGTTCGCCCACCTTCGGGCCGAACATATCTCACTCCCTGGAGGCCCACCCAGCGGTTGGATGCGTCGGAGTCTGTGACGTGCGCCGCGCGGGCGCACGCGTACAATCGGCGGATCGTCGGGGGGGACGACTGGGGATGAAGTGCCTCCGCGTGAAACCTGCCCGTTGCGGATGGCGGCTAGACACCGCCGTGAGGTTGCCAACCGCGGTCTCTTCCCAGAGCGCACGCGCTTTAATGAGAAACCGCACTCGCCAGCGCGTGAATTGACGATGCTCAACTACGTTTCTATAATGAGTATGCTCGAGCGGCAACAGTGGCAGTGGGGGATCGTCTAGTGGTAGGACGACGGGCTCTGAACCCGTTAGCGGGGGTTCGAATCCTCCTCCCCCAGCCAACTGTTTGAACCTCGTCGATCCTTTGCCGCTACCAGTGCAAACACCCGTCCCAAGTGGCTCGAGATTTCCGCGTTCAAGTGGTCGCCGGCAGGCCGCAGTACTATCTGCGCGTCGAGGGTGGCCAGGATCTCCTTCCCGCGGTTGACCTGATTGACGGCCAGCAAGGTGTCCAGATCATTCAGGTGCCCATGCACCCGCTCCGGCAGCTCCGCAACCCCCGACGATTTTGTCAACTCGGTTGGGTCTGAATCTAAGGTAGCAAGAGATCTAATACTGAAGCTGCACCGAATATTTTCGCAAAGTCGCCGATCCAGTGGGTGCGTTGAAGAATTCTTCCAAGTGTGGCGCAGTCTCTATGTTGCCGCAAGCGAATGTCAACGGAGAGGCCAGAGTCGGGATCCAACGAACGACACGGAATCGAGCGGCCCGTAATGAGCCGCCCGATCCCGTGCCGAATGGGCTCGCGTTCTAAATTACAGACCTACGGAGCAGTCACAGCCTTGAACGCATTGACCAGTCCCTTCCCGAACCACGAGTTGGAACCGACGCCTCCCTGACACGCCTGGGGTGCTCCGTTGTTCGCCGATGGGAAGAATGCGTACGGGGACACGTCCGCTGGACATGCCGTCGGGTCGGCGGTTCGCTGAATAGCCGCAGCCACCTGCCCCGGCTGCTTCATTCCACCGCTCACTATGAGGGCCGCGACGCCGGCAACGTGCGGCGAGGCCATCGACGTCCCTTGCTGGTAGCAGTAGGTCGCTCCCGATGGATCCATGACCCTGCGTGCGGGAAGGCACTTCGTCAGGAACAACGCGCTCGGCCAGGTCGAGAGCACACGCCCGTTGGGGGCAGCGGGAGTCCGCTGAAGAATCGAATCCCCGCCCGGAGCGGCGACCTGTATGACTCCCACGCCGTAGCTCGAGTAGAACGATTTCATCAGAAGGTCGCCCACAGCCGACACCCCGATGACGCCCGCGATCTCGACCGGGATGTCGACGCAGTCGTTGTGAACGGTGCGCGGAACGGGCGTTGTGTTGTCGGGGCTTTGGAGATCCATTGTCGGGTGGGCAAGGTCGTCGGCGAAGTTCCCCGCTGCCGCGACCACCGTGACTCCCTGGCTCTGAGCGAAGCGAATGGCCCGCTGCTCCGCTTTCCAGATAGCCCTCTGCACTGGGTCGTTGTGGCAATTGAGGTAGAACGGATCGGCAAAGTAGCTGTTGTTCGTGACGTCAACGTGGTGCGTCCCCGCCCACATGAACGCGCAGACCACCGCCTCCGGAAAGAAGAAACCGGCGGCGTCGCCTGCCTTGATCCCGGCGATCCTCACGTTCGGCGCCACGCCGACGATGCCGATGGTGTTCTTTGCCGCAGCGATCGTGCCGGCCGTATGCGTGCCGTGGCCATTGTCATCGTTTGCGGCGACCTCGCCGGGCACCGGTATACCGGTGAGGCAGTTCGCGCTGTTGGCGCTATCGACATTCGGCGCCAGGTCCGGATGTGTGTAATCGAGCCCGGTGTCGATGTCCCCGACGAGCACCGACGAACTACCTCCTGTGATTGCTCTCGCCTCTGGCGCATGAATCCGCGCCATGTCCCACTGCAGACCCGAGAGATTGTCGCCACCCGGCGCAGGCGAGTTGGGCAGAAGCGGCCCAGAGGCATCGTCGGTCACGATATCGTCTCTGAGTTTGATGGCGAAACCGGCTGTCGACGCTGCATTCTCGATACGGTTGTCCCACAACAACTTTTCGCGAAAGTTGACATCGTCTGAGCGGGCGATGACGACGCCAATGGCGTCGTAGGCGTACACGAAAACACCGCCTGCGTTAGCAATCGTGAGGGCGGCGTCCGCCGGGACGGCTTGGGCGTTGTAGAGAACGATGTAGGTCTGCATTGTCCCAGCTCGTGCTGGCCCTGTTGTTGGGGCACTGAGTGCGAGAGCCATCGTCAGACACAGCACCAAAGTCGTGCCCGATATTCGCATGCTTCCCCCCCGAATGGTTTGGAATCTATCGACCGCGAGAGAACGAGTTCTTTAGGAGCTGGGTCGCAGGGACGATGAAGGTGTATTCATGATGATTCCGTGACGCCTGGGGACTTCCTTCCCCTCACCCTGCTCCCTCTCCCCAAGGGAGAGGGGTAAGAGGATCGCGGCCTTACGTCGCCGCCCCACCAGGCCTGGTGGGCGAGGCAGGAATTGAGAGAGGCTGCAGGTAACGCCACGGGACGGGGCTAGGCTAACTTGTAATGCGCGGTCACCCGTTCGAATCTGGTCACCGGCTCCACAAACTCCGCGATTGCCTACACATCCTGCACGACGCGAGGTCTGGATGCCTGTACACGGATCTGTGCGATGAGACACCAGCACAGGAACTGAGAGGTCGAATCTCCCTCACGCAGCCAGGGGAATAGTTACTGGACCAGATCTTCGAATCGCAT
>DATGVF010000267.1:0-2550 GCA_035300645.1 bacterium | reverse complement strand
CGGGAAGAGTAAGCTCGGGGTCGGGGAGATTCTTGCCTTTCTCAGGCTCCTCTGGCACCTGCGAGGACGGCCGTCGTAGATGGAACCCGGCGTCCTGTTAATCCCAGTCCTGATTGCTCTTAGCGGCGGTATTGCGCTCGTGGGGAACGCCGTGGGTCGCGGGATCGGCCGCCGGCGCCTTTCGCTCTTCGGCCTGCGCCCCCGTTACACGGCGCAACTCATTACGGTAGTGACCGGGATGCTCATCACGCTGCTCACACTCGTGGTGATGCTGCTCATCTCCGCCCAGGCGCGCGTGGCGTTGTTCCGGTTGAACGAAGTTCTCCAGGAGACCCACCGGCTCGAAGCGCAAATCGATCGGCAACAGGGCCGGTTGAAGGAACTGGCGAGCGGCGACATTGCTTACCTCAACAACCAGGAGGTCGTGCGCGACGTTATCGACGGCCGGCAGCCCCCCGAGACCGTCCGGCAGCGTGTACGCGTCGTGGTAGAGCGGGCTGCCGAGATCGCTCGAGAGAACGGGATCGGGACGGACAGCCATGGGAACGCGATCATCCCGGATCCCCCTAAGGTCACCTGGGAAGATATCGCCCACCTGATTGAGCTTCATCCCACCGACACGGTATTGCGCCTCGTGGCCAGCCAAAACACGTTGCGAGGCGAGCCCCTTCCGGTGTTCGTGATGCAGTTTCCTAATCGTCTTATCTACGCGTCGGGCACCGTATTAGGGGAGGGGGTGGTTGACGGTCGTCGGCCACGGGCGGATATCGGGGGCGAACTCTTGCGACTGGCCGATCAGTCTGCCCGTCAGGCCCGCGGGCAAGTGCTTCCCCCCCCGTTCACGCTGGTGACATCCGCTCCCGTTGCACAAGTCCCGGTCGACGTCCACCGAGCCACCGTTGACAGGATTCAGCAGCTCAGAAAACAGGTGCGCGTGCAGATTGTTGCATCACGGGACATCACGACGGTCGGACCCCTCGCAGTATCATTCGTAGTCGCGGAGCGCTAACTCAGCCCCTGTGGGGTAGTGAAAAGCAAACGGGAAGTGGGGGCTAGGCCGCCCCCGCCCTCCGCATGGGAGTCCCAGGGTTAACCTTCTACACTTGATGGCTAGAAGAGGAGTGAGACCACTGGTCGGACGAATATCTCGATAGAGGTGCGGGTTTAAGGGAAGTCCGGTGTAACTCCGGCGCGGTCGCGCCGCTGTAACCGGCAAGTTTTCTCCGATGTGTGCCACTGAACGTGTGTATCCCCTTCGGGGGGTGCCCGTTTGGGAAGGCCGGAGAGAGCGATGACCCGGGAGCCAGAAGACCTGCCCGCACCATTCGCCACACGCCTTCGCAGTAGAGGAGGTGGGCGGTATGGTGCTGCATTCTCCCAGGGGCAATCTTGGCCACTGGGCATTTTTGTTCTCGGTTATCCTTGTAGGGGTGTTGGCGAACCCTCTCCCGCCGCCGGCAAGCGCACAGGAAGCCGAGAATCCCCCAGAGCAGCCCCCGACGTTTGAACTCCAGGAGGTGACCATTGCGGGGAAACGGCCCCAGCCTGTGACGACGACGCCCGCATACGTCACCGTGATCCCCCGTGAAGAGCTGCAGCGGATGGGATTTCTGACGCTCGCGGACGCCCTGCAATTCGCCTCCGAGGTAAGCGTGCGCAGCACGGGCAGTGGGGCAGGGGGGTCGCAGCAGGCGTCAATCCGCGGGTCCACACCGCAACAGGTGCTAGTTATCGTCGATGGGGTGCCCCTCAACGCCGTCGCTGACTTCGGCGTCAATTTGAGTACCGTGGCGCTGGCCGACGTCGAACGCGTGGAGGTCTTGCGCGGTCCCTATTCCGCGATCTATGGGAGCGCGCTTGGGGGCGTGATCCACGTCATCACCCGATCCGACCGCAGGACATCTGCGGCTGCTCGTGTTGGAAGCTTTGGAACTGTGGTGAACGAAATTCACGCCGCAGCCCCGCCGCCTTCGGCGACGTCTGCGGGGCTTCAGTACTTCTCGACCGCAGGAGATCGAGCCAACAGCGACGGCGTGTGGTGGACAGGGACCCTGAAAGTCCGACCAGATCCCGACGCCGGACAGCCTATCTTTTCTCTGGAACGGACTGTGGGTCAGTCAGGCTCGCCGGGTTCCACCACCTTTCCCACGCCCCAGGCTCGCAGTGCGGATCGGCACACGATTGCAAGCCTAGCCTGGATGCGTCAGGAGCCGGATGGGGCCAGCCGGCAGACCCGGGTTTGGTGGCTGGGCGAAGAGGTGGGCTACACGGACGTGGGATTCCAGTCTACCTCGCGGGCCGCAGCAGTAGGTCTCAACTGGCAGGTGGTGTCGCCGCAAGGATCCCAGCATGTGTGGACCTGGGGAGTCGAGTGGCAGTACCCATCACGGTCCGGTTCCTACCAAGCTACGAGCAACACCGGCGCGGCATACGTCCAGCTCGACGTCGTCCGCGGCGAGAAGACGTTTGCGGGGATCGGTCTGCGTTACGACCTGGATTCGGTGTACGGTGGACAGTTCGATCCGAGGCTGGGGATCGTGCACTTCCTCT
>DATGVF010000266.1:0-41420 GCA_035300645.1 bacterium | reverse complement strand
TGTCGTTGATGCGCACCAGGCGATGGTTGCCCGCGTCCGCCACAAAGATCTGCCCAGTCGCGTTTACGAAGATGCCCTCCGGGCTCCTGAACTGATTGACGCCGCTGCCGGAGGTGCCGAACGTGGTCCACCCTCTCCCAGTCATGTCGTCGATGCGCACGATGCGATCGTTGCCTGTATCTGCTACGAAGATCTTGCCGGTAGGGCTCACGAAGATCCCTGTCGACCCGATGAACTGGTTAGCCCCGTGGCCGCGGGTCCCGAACGTGGTCCAACCGCTCCCGGCCATGTCATTGATGCGCACGATGCGATAGATATCTGCCACGAAGATCTGACCGGTGGGATTCACAAAGACGGCGAAGGGAAAGCTGAACTGGTGGACTCCCTCACCGCGGGTGCCGAATGTGGTCCAGCCTCTCCCCGCCATGTCGTTGACGCGGACGATGCGAGAGTTTCTCCCGTCCGTCACGAAGATATGTCCGCTGGAGTTCACGAAGATGCCCACCGGTCCAGCGAACTGATTGACCCCCTTGCCGGGGGTGCCGAACGTATCCCAACCCGTCCCGGCCCGTCCAACGGAGCCAGCGACTGCCGCGATCGCAACACTCGCCGTTACGGCCACCACGACAGCCAGGTGACGGAGGGGTTTCGGATCACGCATCTTCATGCACCTTGGCGCGATCGCGAACTGGGCGCCTGGAATTGTCCTACATTAGGACACTACCCAATGGCGGCCAGCGCAACCCTTATCCGCGGCACATACCGGACGCTAGCGAGGCTCTCGAGGCTTCTCTGGACACTCACCACCGAGCGATGCTCCGGCCGAGGGTTCGTCGACTATGACATCACTCTCCCGGTTCTCCTCGAATGCTTTTCCTGCGCGCATCCGCCCAGCCGACACCGGCGCCGGTTGCCACTCGCAGACGGTCAGCGAGCTGCGCCTCGTGATACTGAATGTGGCGAATGTTGACGATCTGGTGCTCCATCTTGGGGATCTTGTACCAGCTGAACCCACTCCGCCGAGCCGTCAGATCGAGCGCGTCGACGGCATCGTCAACCAGTGACTCGCAGATGTGCCAGTAGGCCAGCACGTCCGCTTGGGCATAAACACGCCACCTCTTCCGCCATCTCTCCATGTGCTGGATCCCCCGCTGGTGGTGTTCCCAAGGCCGAAAGTTCCGATTATTCGGCTGGAGATAGAGATGGGTGTAGAAGAGTGTGTGGTATGCGATCCGCCAGAATGGATTGGCATGACCGTCGCGGCTGGTCCACAGGTCTTCGGGACAGCGCCGAATGGTGGTCCGCAGCATCCTCAGGCAGGCATGATACTGGCTCTTCACCGCGGATCGCAGCGCCCCCATGGAGATCGGACTGTCGGCTGACCGTTTCCGCTGATCCATGGCATATCTCCTGATAAAGGCCGCCTTCACATCTCAGATCAAGATCGCTCGATACGCACTGCAAGGCTTCCGATCAGGCCGATCCGACAAATGGGAGTATCGGGCCCTACGATCTCCTCGTGAGGTCCTGCAGCGCCTGCGAAAATTCCGGAAACGAGACCGTGATCGCTTCTGCTCCCTCCACCACGACCGGGCCTCTGGCCAGCAGCCCAGCAATGGCAAAGGCCATCGCCATACGATGATCGCCCCCTGCGTCGACGCGCCCCCCGCGCAACCGGCTCCCGTAAATCTCCATCCCATCCGGGCGCTCCTGCACCTCGCCCCCCAATGCCCGCAGTCCCCGGGTGAGTGCTCCAATCCGGTCGGATTCTTTCACCCGCAGCTCTGCCGCGTCAGTGATGATGGTCGTGCCTGTGGCAGCCGTAGCCGCCACACACAAAACCGGGAGTTCGTCGATGAGGCGGGGAATCAGCGCGCCTCCGATGCGGATGCCGCGAAGGGGACCGCCGCGCACAGTCACGCGGCCTACGGGCTCGCCTCCCGCCTCGGCAGTCTGCTCCATTAAGAGATCCGCCCCCATCGCTTCGAGCACATCCAGCACTCCGGTGCGCGTTGGATTCAAGCCTACGTCTTCCACCGTCAGCTCTGATCCCGGCAGGGCCGCAGCGGCCGCCAGGAGGAAGGCCGCTGAGGAAATGTCTCCCGGCACAACCACGGCGCGTGCCGACAATGGCCCGGGGGCGAGGTGGACGACCAAACTCTCCCTGGTGATCGTGGCCCCGAACCACTCCAACATGCGCTCGGTGTGGTCGCGCGACTGTGTGAGTTCGACAATAGACGTCGGCCCCTCGGCCAGCAGGCCCGCCAGCAACACCGCCGACTTCACTTGCGCGCTCGCAACGGGCAACGTGTACGTAATCCCTCGCAGCGGCGCCCCGGAGATGCGCAACGGCGGGAACCGTCCACCTCCCTCCGCTACGACGTCCGCTCCCATCTGTGCCAGAGGCGCGATCACGCGGTCCATGGGCCGCATCCGCAGCGACGCATCGCCGGTAATCTCACTGCCAAATGGCTGCGCGGCGAGGATGCCCGTTAGCAAGCGCATGGTCGTTCCGGAGTTTCCCGCATCCAGGACTGCCGACGGCGCACGCCACCGCGGACCGCGCCCGTGCACGACGACGCGGTCGCCGCGGTCGTCGACGTCCACGCCCATCGCCTGGAGGCAGGCGAGTGTGTGCAGGCAGTCGTCAGCGTGTAAGAAGTTGTGGATGACGGTGTCGCCGAGGGCCAGCGCGCCGATGAGCGCCCCCCGGTGGGAGATAGACTTATCCCCGCTGACGCGGATGCGACCGGCCAGACGGCCGGCTGGGGATGTCGTTAATTGCATCCCTAGCCTCGGCGAGAGCTCAAATCGGGTCGCAGTGAGATCGCGCGCCGCAGGTACACGTGGATAATCTCTTCCTGCGTTCGGGGGGTATTCCAGAGCATCAGCGTGCGGACGCACATCGGGAGGCCGCCCGGCACCGCGATTTCGGCGGCGGACATCAGCGGGACATGCGTCCACTGCAATTGGCGAGCAGCTTCGGCAGGAAAGGCGGCGGTGAGGTCAGGCGTCGCGGTGAACAGAAGAGCGGCAATTTCATCGGGCTCCACGTTGTTAGCCTGGGTCATCCCCTGCAGTAGTTCGCGCGTGGCTTCGAGCACCGCCCGCTCGGAATTCTCCTCTACGGTCGTGGCGCCTCGAATCCCGCGAATGTGCACAGGCTATTCCTTCACGAGAGCAATCGCCGCCCGCAGTCCCAGCAAGAAGCTGTTAACCCCGAACCCAAAAATCATGCCGCGGCATGCCGGGGCCAACACGAGGTTCGTGCGGAACTCACCCCGAGCGAGCACATTGGTGATATGGATCTCCACGACTGGAATCCGGATGGCCGCAATCGCGTCGCGCAAGGCATAGCTGTAGTGTGACAGCGCGGCGGCATTGAGGACCACAGCGCCGACCGTCTTGCGCGCCGCCTGCAGCCGGTCGATAATGGCGCCCTCGCTGTTGGACTGGAAGAACTCGACCTCCACCCCTTCACTAGCGGCGAGGGCGGTGAGTTGGGCGTTGATCTCCTGCATCGTGGCGCGGCCATACACCTGCGGCTCGCGCTCGCCAAGCAGATTGAGGTTAGGCCCGTAGACGACGAGGACGCGGGCCGGGTTTGCGCTTGCGCGGGATGGACGGGACACGGCCGAGCACCTCCTGCAGCAATTTGTCCGGCACTTCCTGTTCGCGGATGACTTCACCAATGCCTACCGGCAGCGGGCAGCGCAGGACCCCGTCGCGGATTTTCTTATCCAGGGCCATAGCGCGCCACACCGCGGTGCGATTCACCGCGCCCAGGGTCGTGGGGAGACCCGCGCGCGCGAGGAGCTTGTTCTGCCGGTCCACGACAGAAGATGCGGCCACGCCCAGCCGCTGGGAGATCTGCGCTTCAAGAGCCATCCCAATGGCGATTGCCTCGCCGTGCGTGAGGCGTGAGAACCCCGCGGCCGCCTCGACCGCGTGCCCGATGGTGTGTCCGTAATTCAAGATGCGCCGCTCGGATTGTTCGCGCTCATCGGCTTCCACCACGCGGGCTTTGAACGCGGCGCAGCGCGCGATAATCTCCACGAGCACCCCGGTCTCCTTGCGCAAGATGGCGGGGAGGTGCTGCTCAAGGTGGTCGAAGAGCGTAGCATCCCCGATGACCGCGGTCTTGATCACTTCGGCCAGCCCGCTGCGTAGTTCCCTATCGGGCAATGTACTCAGCAGCCGCACATCCGCCACGGTCAGAGCTGGCTGGTAGAAGGCGCCCACCAGATTCTTGACCCCCGCGTGGTTGACGCCGGTCTTGCCGCCGATGCCGCTGTCCACCATGGCGAGCAGGCTCGTGGGCACCTGCACGAGCCGGATGCCCCGCATGTACGTGGCGGCCACGAATCCGCCGAGGTCGCCGATGACGCCTCCGCCCACGGCAATCAACGTGCTGGCGCGGTCGACGCGCGCACGCGCTAGTCGCGTGTAGATGCGCGCAGCAGCGGGCAGGCTCTTGGTGGCCTCCCCGACCGGCACATCGACCTCCAGAGTCTCGTAGCCCCATGCCTTCAACCCGGCGATCAACTTCGCACCTGCGACAGGGGCCAGTCCACGGTGCGAAAGGATCACGGCCTGCCGGCCCGCGCCCGTCTCGAACAGATCGCCGGGCAGCAGCGCTAGAATGCCGTCTCCGATATGCACCGGGGATAGGCGGTCCTCCACGCGCACCGGAATGGTGATGCGATCACGGGCGCGCAAGAAGGCCACAATCGCTTCCACCACTCGCGCGGGTGTGGCATCGGACACATCGACGAGCAGGTCAGCATCACGGTACAGGGGACGGCGTTGATCGAGCAGGCGGCCCAACTGTTCGCGGACACCCCCCGACGGACTGCGCAGGAGCGGACGCGTGGGCGCTTCTCCGAGCCGGTCCACGAGGACGTCGACCGAAGCTGTCAAGGACACGATCCAGCCGCCCCGGCGCAGCTGCGTCATGTTCTCCGGCTTCAGCACGACGCCGCCACCTGTCGCAATGACGACGTCACGCCGGGAGGCGACGTCAGCGACGATCTGGGCTTCGACCGCGCGAAAGTACTCCTCCCCTCGGCGGGAAAAGATCTGCGCCACCGTCGCGCGCTCACGGGATTCGACCCGCCGGTCGGTGTCGATGAATGTCCAGCCCAAGCGACGGGCCAGTAACTGGCCGATCTCGCTTTTGCCGGTGCCCATGAACCCGATCAGGACGACGTTGCGCACTCAGGCTGTGCCTCTACATCTGGCGAATCCGGGTGCGATAGGCTTCGTATGCCGTGTGCATATCCGCGATGGTATCCGCGCCAAACTTCTCCAAGAAGGCATCGGCGAGCACGTACGCGACCATGGCTTCGCCGACGACGCCGGCCGCGGGCACCGCGCAGACGTCGCTGCGCACAACTGCGCCTGCGCTCGGCTCTTTGGTCTTGAGGTCCACCGACCGAAGCGGTTCCATCAGCGTCGACAGAGGCTTCATCGCGCCGCGGACCACAAGAGGTCCCCCTGTGGTGACGCCTCCCTCGGTCCCGCCCGCGCGATTGGTCTCCCGATAGAATCCCCGCGGGCGATCCCAGAAGATCTCATCGTGGGCGCGGGAACCCGGGGTGCGCGCAATCTCAAACCCGGGGCCGATCTCAACCCCTTTGACGGCGTGAATGGACATCACCGCCTGAGCCAGCCTCCCGTCCAGCTTACGATCCCAGTGGACGTAGCTGCCCAACCCCGGTGGGACGCCCAGAGCCACCACTTCGAACACGCCGCCTAGGGTGTCGCCTCGCTGCCGGGCCGCATCGATCGCCGCCCGCATCTGCGCGTCGGCCTGGGGATCGACGCACCGCAGCTCAGACGCCTCGGCGAGTGCGGGGAGGTCCTCCCACCGGCTCGGCCTCTCTCGTAACGCGACTCCGCCGATCTCTGTGACGTGGCTGAACACCGTCATCTCAAACTCATCCAGCAGCCTTCGACACACCGCGCCGACGGCGACACGGGCCGCCGTTTCTCGGGCGCTGGCTCTTTCCAATGCTCGGCGGGCGTCCTCAAAACCGTACTTCATTGTCCCGACTAAATCTGCGTGGCCCGGCCGCGGACGGGTGAGCGGGGGCTCTTCGGAACGCGCGTCACGGTTGTCGATGCGCAGCGCCACGGGTCCGCCGATGGTCTGCTCTCCCATGACACCCGAGACGATCTCGACGCGATCAGCTTCCAGCTTCATGCGCGCACTACGGCCGTACCCCCGCTGCCGGCGCGCCATCTGTTCGTTGATCTGATCCGCATGGACGCGCAACCCCGCCGGCAGGCCTTCCACGATGGCCGTGAGCGCGCTTCCATGGGACTCTCCCGCGGTTAGAAAACGGAGCATGGTTCCTGGCACCCGCAGCGTGAACTTGGGTGACGGGACTCTAGACTCAGACGCGCCGAGAGCCTCATGACGGCACGGGATGCTCGTCCAGGCCCACAGCTCGACGCATCACCGCAAGGGGCGCAGACCTCCCGGTCCACAGCTCGAAGCTGCGGGCCCCCTGGAACACGAGCAGCGACAACCCGCTGACGGCCCGGGCGCCGTTACTCTTCGCAGCCTGAAGCAAGACCGTCCACGTTGGCGTATAGACCATATCCAGCACGACCATCCCCCGCCGCACGCGACGCACCAGAGCCGCAAGCCAGTCCGTATTGCCGCCCGCCCCGCCCATGGCAGTCGACATCGTCGCCGCCGTGGCGTGGACGATGATATCCGCATTCTCGGCCGCCCGTTCGATCGCCTCGACCGACAGCGCCCCAGCACTCGGATGGGAGGACGGCGCCGCACGGCCGACCATGTCGGCGACCGCTTGGGCTTTCGCCTCGCTGCGGTTGAGCACCAAGACCTGGGAGGCGCCCGCGGTCGCGAGGCAAAACGCTGCAGCCCGGCCGCCTCCGCCGGCGCCGATCACAAGACAGCGTCGTCCCCCGGGGGTGACGGCCCCGTCGCGTGTGAGCGCGTCCAACAGTCCCGGAGCGTCCGTGTTAAACCCGGACAGACGAGTTCCAGTCACGCGAATGGTGTTGACGGCACCGATCTGCCGGGACGGACCGTCCAATTCGTCGAGCAAAGCAGAGGCGGCCTCCTTGTGGGGCACGGTGATGTTAACCCCAACGAGGCCGAGGGCAGCGGCACCTCGGAGGGACGCGGCGAGCTGTGTCGCGGGAACGCGGAACGCGAGATACCGCCAGTTCATCTGCAACGCCTCAAACGCGGCGTTGTGCATCCGCGGAGACAGCGAGTGTGCCACTGGATCTCCGAGAATCCCGACCAGCGTGGTGCGTCCGTCGAGTTCCATGTGTGCGCCATTATAACAGCCTCCGGCGCAGAGGCGGGGTCGCGGGGCGGCCGGTGATGCGCGCGGGGAAACAGAGATGCGGGTGAGCGGTGGGGCCTTACTTCAAATGAGTCGTATCATTCACCGCCAGGATGCGTCCTCGGGCGGCACCAAACTCCAGGATGTTAATGCACGCGTTCGACTGCGAGAGGCGCCAGAAGGAGGCCAGCGGGGCGCCGAGCAGGGTGAGCAGGATGAGCTTATTCATTCCGCCGTGCGCCACCACCGCGACCTGGCCATCTGGGTGTCTTCCCACGATGCCCCGCATCGCGGCCATCGCCCGTTCGCGTCCTTGCGCGAGAGATTCCGCCCCGGGAATCTGCGTTTGGTCCGGACGCTGGAACCACTGTTGGCGCAGCTCCCCATACCGTTCTTGGACTTCCGCGTCGCCCAGACTCTCCCACTCGCCAAACGCGATCTCGCGCAGATCGGAGACGGGTTCGACCGACAACGCGTGTGCAGCGGCAATCGGCGCGGCGGTGTCTTTCGCCCGCTGCAGCGGGCTGCAGTACACAACATCCAGGGGAGTCGCCTGCAGGACGGCGGCGAGGCGGTCTGCTTGCTCCCGCCCGGCAGCGGACAGCGGGGGATCCATCGCCCCCTGCCACCGGCGTTCCGCGTTCCATGTGGACTCGCCGTGACGTATGAGGTAGACGCGGGTCACCGCGTGCGGCGCTTGCGCATCGCGGCCAGGTATTGCCGGTAGTAGCGCTCGACCGTCCGCGTGTTGATGCTCAGAGACGGGGAGCGCTCCGGCCGAATCCCTCCGCTAAACGACCGGGGAATGTGCAACAGCTCGTGGATGATCACGCGATCTTGCTCTTCTCGCGGCAAGCGGTCAAACGTGGGGACCATGAACTCGATGACGTAGTGGGCGCGCAATCGCAACGCCTCTTGAAAGATCGGCGGCAGACCCCAGATCCGCGCCAGCGCATTGGCCCGCGACCCCCAAACCCGCACGCAGTGGATCCGTCCCGCGTCGATATAGGCTAAGTCCAGCGCGCGGAGTATCCGCCGCAGCCGGGAAAAGATATCTCGAGCCGGTCGCCACTGCATGGATCCTCCGCCCCTCCGGAAAGCACTCTTAGGATTCGGCGCCTGCGCGAAGGGAGTCCTGCTGGCCCGCACGCTGACCCGACGATGACATCTTGCCCACGCGGAGGCGTTAAGAGGACAGCACAATTTCCAGTCTGCGGTTAAACTTTCCCTTGTTCTCGGTCTTCGTGATCGTGAGGCGACCGATTTCTTCGGTGGTGGCGACGTGGGTTCCACCATCGGCCTGCGCATCGAAGCCTTCGATGTCGATGACGCGCACCTCGCGGATCTGAGGGGGTAACAGAGCACCTGCTAAGCGGCTGAGGTCCGACCGCTCGAACTCCTCGCGCGAGACGTAACGCACAAGCAACCGCCGGCGCTCCTGGATAACCCGGTTGGCTTCGGCTTCGATGGTCGCGACGCGATCTTTGTTCAGATCCTCCAGCGAGAAGTCCATGCGCGCTCGGTCCGGATGAATGGCGCCTCCGGTGACCAAAGCGCCAAACTGCTTGTAGATGACGCCGACCAACACGTGCAGCGCAGAGTGATACCGCATGATCACATACCGGCGGTCCCAATCCAGCGCGCCGTGCACCGACGTGCCCACATCGGGGCCGGGTGCATCGAGCACGTGCCAGAGCTGGTCCGCGTTGCGGCGCATCTCGATGACACGCGCGGTTCCCCCGGGCCAACGCAGGCTGCCCGCGTCGGGAGGTTGTCCGCCCCCGCCCGGATAGAACGCGGTGCGCTCCAGCACGACGCTCGTCCCGTCCACAGCCATTAGGGAGGCGTCAAATTCCCGGAGATAGCTGTCGTGCAAATACAGCAACTCGGTCATGCCGTGTCTGTCTCCATAGCGATTTGTGTTCTACAGCTCTGGTGCGGGCGCGGAGAGGACCCGGAAGATAATGTCCCGTTCACGCGTCCCATTCGCGGTCGGCGGCAGGTGCTCGACCTGAAAGAACCGCGCCTCCGCGATCGGCGGCCCCACCTTGGCCGGCCGATCCGCATCACAGCGGAAATGAAAGGTCAGTGTCCACACGCCCTCGCGCATGGTGGACTCGACGTCAGCCAGCTGGATGTGCTCCGGATCGAGACCCAGATGGTCGCGCAGCACCCTCCGGGCAGCAGCATCGGGTGCTTCCCCATACTGCATCGCGGCCCCCGGCAGACGCCATTCGGCCGTCCCCTCCCGTGGCGCCGTGGGGCGGACGAGGAGCACGGCGCTATCGTCACAGACGACGATATCTACCCATAACGCCGTGAGGCCCGACCGCGTCTCAGCGTGCATGCCTCAGCGCCTGGTTCTCTACCTTCACGGGGTGGTGTTTTGGTTGAGTCGGCTGTCCCTAGGTCACACGGTTCCCGGGTGCAGGACCGGCAGCGCCAGTCGATAGACGGCAAGACTCAGCGCCGAGTCGATGACGTGATGCACAGCCGTCCCCGCGGTCACCAACAGGCCAGCCTGCAACCCTGGACCCAGCCACCAGACCGCGAGACCCTCACCGACGGCGTGAATCGGCAGCGCGGCTAGCAACACCAGCCAGAACGGCACCTTGCGTTGGATCATCACCGCACCGACGACCCCCCAGATGGCATGCGTGAGCGCGCGCGCGCCAACGACCGGATTCAACGTAATGGTGAACCCGACCGCCGACCCGAGCCCGACCATCGCTGCTACAAGCGGGCTGACGAGCATCGAGAGCATCGACGGGACGTGCGAGGCGAATGTCGCGGAGTACTGAAGGGTAGGGATGAACAACTGCAGCGGCGTCCCGCGGAACGCAAACGGGATCACGAGCGCCAGGGCTGTGAGGAGTCCGCCCACTGCAATCTGCTGAGCTTTCATAACCTCACCCCTCCCATCAACGCTACCATTCTCTAGCCGCGCAGCGCTCCCGCGAGGATCCCACGAATGAAATACTTGCCCAATAAGAGGAAGAAAAGTAACGGGACCACCACCGTCATCAGGGCGGCCGCCATCTGCAAATTATACAACGCCACGTAGCTGCCTTTGACCTCTTCGAGTTTCACCTGGACAGTCGTCGTGTAGGGGGTGGACAGCGTCAAGGCGAGCAAGAACTCGTTCCACACCTGAATGAACACCAAAATGGCCGTCGAGGCATACCCGGGGAGGGCGACCACGGAGACGATCCGGAAGAAGATCTGCGCACGGGTGGCGCCGTCCATCTGCGCCGATTCCTCGAGTTCCCGGGGGACGGAAAAGAAAAACGTGGCCATGAGGATCGCGGCGAGCGGCACGTTGAGGATCAAATAACTGAGAATCAACCCCGTGTGGGTCAGCGCCAGCCCCGTGGCCGCCATCAACCTCACCAGGGGGATCAACACGGCCTGGTAGGGAAGGTACAGGGCAATCGCCAGCAAGACAAAGATTACCTTGGTGATCGGCCACCGGAATCGCGCCAGGAAGTAGCCGCCCAGACCGCCCACGAACACCGAGAGGGCCGTCACCGTCACGGAGATAATGGTCGAGTTTACGAGCGACGGCACCACCAGCCGCAGCGCGGTTGTGTAGTTGCTGACCTGAAGGGTCCCGCTGGGCGACAGATATTGTCGTTGTGTGATCTCGAGCGGGGTCTTCAATGACGTGACGCCCATCACGTACACCGGCAGCACATAGGCGATCGTTACCGCCACCACCGCGACCGCCACTAGGACTCGGACCCCGCGCCCAGGCTTCATTCAAACCACCGCTGCAGCGCGTAGAGCGTGTACGGGATGATGATGATAAATGCCAACGCGAAGATCACCATCGCGATTGCAGCCCCCATCGCCACCAAGTGCTGCTGAAATGTCGCGATGAACTGAAACAACGCCAAGACGTCTGTGGCATACCCGGGCCCGCCGAACGTCACGACGTACACGATGTCAAAGACTTTCAAGGCCGAGATAAGCAGGAGCGAGACGACTACCAAGAGTCCGCCGCGGATGTTGGGGAGGAGGATGGAGAACAGGATACGCAACCGCGAGGATCCGTCGAGCATCGCGGACTCCACCATCTCCGCGAGTTCCGAGCTGCGAAACGCGGCCTGGAGAATCAGGACCGCGAGGCCCAGGTACTGCCAGACGAAAATGAGGATGAGCCAGTATGTGGCCGTCCCGGGGTCGGTGGTATAGCCGCTGGTCAGCGCGTCGAGCCCGACCGCGCGGAGGAGCGTATTCAGCACCCCGCGATCGGGTTCGTACATCCACGACCAGATCGTGCCCGTAACGACAAACGACATGGCCGCAGGATAGAGGATGAGTGTCCGCAGGTAGGCCTCGAGGCCCCGAATCGACCCGATTTCCAGCAGGTACGCGAGGAACAGCCCCAGCACGACCGTGGGTGCGACGCCAAGGACCAGCCATCGCACGTTGTTGCCCAAATCCACCCAGAACCGGTCGAACCCTACCATGAACCGGTACCACTTCAGCCCAGCAAACGTGTAATTCGGAGCGGTCCCCTCCCAATTCGATAGGGAGGTGTAGAGGGTCCACGCCAGCATGCCGTACAAGATGAGCAAAAAGACGAGCAGCGGACCAGCGAACAGAGCGGCTTCCCTCGTGCGGGCGCGCCATAGGGCAAACCAAGAAGTACTCACTCCAGGCAGACAGCGTTAAAACAATCGGGCCCCCCCGACGGAGTCGTCGCGTGGGGGGGCCCGCATGGAGACCGCTGCGGCATCGTTCGAGCGGCCGCTCCTAGCCTCTGCGCTCGCGCACTCGGAGCACGCGGCCCACGAGCGGGGCTCTTACTGTTACGGCCACTGATACCAAGCCGCGCCGTCTTTCACGTTGAACTTCGTGAACAGATCGTTCACGCGTTTGATCGTGCCGGCAACATCGGGCCTCACCACAGCGCTCGCCACTTCATCCCAATACGCCGTCGTGAAGCTGAACGGCGCGATGCTCCCATGCTGATCCAAGATCAGCTTGCCGGAGTTCCCGCGGACGTAGTTCTGCAGCTCCTGGCGAATGGGGTCTGGGAACTGCGCCGGATCGATATCCACCCGCGCGAACAATCCCCCCTGCGTGACATCCGTGGGGATCTGGAGTTCTGGCGATGCGACGACCTTCAGCCAGTCCATCGTGGCCTTGGGGTGCGGCGCCCCTTTCGCCAGTCCAAAGGTGTCGGGGTGGAACAACAGGATCCGGTCAGGTTTCTGTGGGAACGTGACCGCCCCAAAATCGGTGCCGGGGGTCCACCCGCGACTCTTAAAGTACCCGATCGCCCACGTCCCCATGATCACCATCCCCGAGTCGTTGGAGACCAACAGGCCGCAGGATTGGTCCCAGGTCAAGCCGGAGTGACTCGGATAGATGTAGGGGCGAAGGGTGTTGAGTCGGTCTAACGCTGCCTTGAAGTTCGGGTCGGAGGTCACGTCTATTCCACCCTTGTACAAGTTGACGTAGTACTCAGGGCCTCCGAGCTCCAACAGCAGGCTGTCGAGGAAAAACGCCGCTTCCCACTTCTCCTTGGTCCCCAGTCCCAATGGCGACATCTTCGGCCGGGCGGCCTTGATCGCCTTGGCCGCGGCGAGCAACTCGTCATAGGTGGTCGGCGGTTGCAGATTCAACTCGGTGAACAGCTTCTTGTTGTAGTACAGGATGTTCTGGATGTGCATGTTGAGCGGGACGACGTACGGATGCCCGCCGATGGTCACCGCACTCGCTAGCGGCTTGGGGATCGCATCGCCATATTTCAACTCGCTGTACAGAGTATCGAGCGGCGTCAAGTAACCGCCGTCCACATAGGACTTCAGTTCTGCTCCGCCCAGCGTCTGCCATGTATCCGGGGGGATACCAGCAGAGAGCCGGGCCTGCAAGACAACGCGATGGCTCACCCCGCCCCCGCCTGCGACCGGGTTCTCCACGAGCTCGATGTCCGGGTATTTGGCCTTCAACGCCTTAAACATGGCATCGGCGGCTTCGCGTTCGCCACCGGCGGTCCACCAGTGGAAGATCTCGAGTTTGCGCGCCTCCGTCGGCGCCGCTTTGCGCTGGCCACCGGCCCAGTACCCGATCCCGCCGGCAATCACCGCGACGAGAACGACCGCAATCCAGACCTGAGAGCTGGATGACTTCCCGTTGCTCACACGACACCCCCTCCCGAGTACCTACTACGAGGTTTGCGATTCAGCATTGCGGATATGCAGGGGATTTCGGCGCATCGCGGGGGGCTTCCTGTCCGCGCCCGCCGCCAGGGCTTTTCAGATGGCGAGATTTTTCTCCACCACGGTGAGGCCTTCCGGACACCACGCGTGGGGGGTCCACTCCCGGACATCAATGGGTTCCAGACTGCGCGCGTCGGGGGTGAAAATGACCACGTGAGAGGTCCCTCGTGCACGCGCCTCCTCCGTCAGCGCACCGAACACGGCCTGCAGTCCCGACGGACTGCCCCATAACAGCGAGATGACGGCATCTTCATCGTGTAATACATAGAGTGCCGCCGCCTGCACCACGTTCGGCTTCGCACCCGGCTGCAGCGCGGTGAGTACGCGCCGGTCCTTTACGAGTCCTGTCACGAGCTCCGGCACTAGCCTCCGGAATCGCCACCCCAGGGGAATCAAGTGCTGCCACGCGGTTAACGCGGGCGCGGCCTCCAAAAATCGCACAAGTTCCGCACTATGCGCAATCAGGGGCACTTCGACCGGCGCGTCGTACGGGATGCGGGCTGGGCCAGAGGGGAGGGGGGCACGAACGACACTGCATCGGAGGACCGATCGGTACCCGCCACGCTCGGCCACCGCCTGCGCGGCGTATTCGTGGGCGGGGACCGCCGTCCGCGCCACGCTCGCGCCATAGTGCCGCGCGACGTCTTCGGCGCCTTTGACCAGCTGGGCCGCAATCCCGCGGCCTCGCGCCTCCGGATGCACGCGCAGGCTCTCGAGCCATGCCTCGCTGCGGCTGACCATGCTCATGTGGACGCCGCCAACGACGCGGTCATCCTCATAGGCTACGAGATCTAGTCCGGGCTCCTCAGCCCACGCCTCCCACTCAGCAGGCGCAGAGGCCCGGCCGCCGACCTCGCGCGGCAATTGGACACTCTCGCGAGTGGCAGGGCGGACAAGGACGCTCATTGGAAACGCACGGGTAAAAACAACAACGGTCCTTGCTGCCGGACGCGCGCTAACGGACCCGTGTGCCGCTTGAGGCGCGGCGCAGGTCACTCAAGAGCGCCGCCTGGGCGAGGAAGACAAAAACAGCCGTGGTGAGACGCGCAAAGGCGGTGCGAGTCGTCTGGGGAACACCGGTCGCCTCCATGACGCTGAGAGCGACGTGTCCCCCATCGAGTGGGTAGACCGGCAGCAGATTCATCAGCCCGAGTCCGACGTTGACAGCCCCGGCCAGCCGGGCGACTGACCCCGGCCCTCTTTCGGCCGCCTGGATGAGAGCCTTCAGCGTACCAGCAAAACCCGAGAGGCTGACCCCGTGCCCGCCTGAGGGCACATCCACCGGATGGCGACGGAAGGCCAGCAGAAACGGAATACCCGCCGCGATGTTCGCCAGCGGGCCCGCGAGGAGTAGCGGAATCCGTCGAAGGGGAGGCAGCGTCTCCGTATCAACAGACGCGTAACCTCCCAGCGGGAGTGCGCGCAGCACGATAGGAACGCCGCGGAAACGCAAACGCAGCAGGGAAGGACCGAAACCGACCCCGATCTCTTTCACCTTCCCGCCCAGCCGCGACGCGGCGATCGCATGCGCGGCCTCATGCACCGCCACCGTTGCGCCGATGACGCCGAGAGCTGTCAGGACGTGCTGCCAGGGCGCAGAGCCCGATCGGGATCCATGGCCGTTGGGAGCGACGCGCATGTCATTCTTCCTTCGCGGGAATGCGGGCGACGGCGGCTAGCTTCTCTCCCTCGCCCAGTTTCATCACCCGCACACCCTGAGCTTGCCGGCTCATCACCGGGATCTGCGAGACTGGCATGCGGTTAAAGACCCCGCCAGTCGTCCCCAGCAAGATCTCATCGTCGTCATCGACAACCCGGACGCTCACGGCCGCCCCTGTCTTCTTCGTGATCTTCAAGTTGATCACGCCCATGCCGCCGCGGCTCTTGGCAGGATACTGGCCTAACGGGGTGCGCTTGCCCAGCCCAAGCTCCGTGACAGTCAACAACGTGCGGCCTTCCTTCGCGTCGGCCACGCCGACGACCTCGTCCCCCGCGCGCAGCCGGATCCCGGTGACACCTCGGGCCGACCGACCCATCTCCCGCACTTGGCCCGCTTTGAACCGAATAGCCTTCCCTTCCTTGGTCGCCAGGATGATCTCGGCGTTCTTCGCGATGAGTTTCACGCCCACCAAACTGTCGTCCCGGCGCAGACTGATGGCGAAGATCCCCGCCCGCTTTGCGTTGATGAACTCCATCAATCCTGTGCGTTTGACCACGCCACGGCGGGTCACCATGAAGATGCTTCCCTCATCTTCGAAGGAACGCAGCGCGATGATAGCGTTGATGCGCTCCCCCTGCGCCAGGGCCAGCAAGTTTACAATCGCGGTCCCGCGCGCGGTGCGGCTCGCCTCGGGCACCTCATAGGCCTTCATACGGTACACCTTGCCGCGATCCGAGAAGATGAGCAAAAACGCATGGGTGGTCGTGGTGAGGACCTGCTCGATGAAGTCCTCCTCTTTCGTGGCCATGCCCACGACGCCTCGGGTCCCGCGGCGCTGGATCCGGTAGGTCTCCAGTGGCTGTCGTTTGATGTAGTTGTTGTGTGTGAGGCTGATGACGACATCCAAGTCGGGGATAAGGTCCTCGTCCTCAAACTCCTCGGCCTCCCGGCTGGTAATCTTGGTGCGCCGCGGGTCGCCGTACTTCTCCTTCATCTCCAATAGCTCAGCGCGCACCGCCGCCATGATCAACTTGGGGCGGGCGGAGGTCGCATCGCGCAGCATCTCTTTGTAGCGGGCGATGTCCTTGACCAGCAGCTTGTACTCGTCCTCGATCTTCTCGCGCTCCAATGCGGTCAAGCGTTGCAGCCGCATGTCCAAGACGGCATCGGCCTGGCGCTCGCTGAGCTTAAAGCGCTTCGTGAGCCCCGCGCGCGCGGACGGCACGTCCTTGGACTTCTTGATGAGTTCAATAACCTCGTCCAGGTGCTTGAGCGCGATCTTGTACCCTTCCAGGATGTGCGCCCGTTCTTCCGCCCGGGCCAGTTCAAACTTCGTGCGCCGGATCACCACGACGCGCCGGTGCTTGAGGTAGTGGTCCAGCATGTCCTTGAGCTTCAACGTTTTGGGCACGCCGTCCACCAGCGCGAGCATGTTGGCCCCAAACGTGGCCTGGAATTGGGTGTGCTTGAACAGCTGATTGCGGACGATTTGCGGGTTCGCGTCCCGCCGCAGTTCAATGACGATGCGCATGCCGCTGCGGTCGGACTCATCGCGCAAATCGCTGATGCCGGCGAGTTTCTTCGTGCGGACGAGTTCGGCGATGCGCTCGATGAGCGCCGCCTTATTCACCAAAAACGGGATCTCGGTGGCGATAATCGCGGTGCGCCCGCCCTTGATCTCCTCGATCTCCGTCTTGCCCCGCATCGTGATACTGCCCCGTCCTGTTGTATAGGCGGCTTTGATCCCGTCGCGCCCCAGAATCACCCCTCCGGTGGGGAAGTCGGGCCCTTTAATCAGTTTCATCACCTGCTCTTCGCTGGTCTGCGGCTCGTCGATCATGGCGACCAGACCGTCCACGAGCTCGCCCAGGTTGTGGGGGGGAATATTGCTGGCCATGCCGACCGCGATCCCGGATGCCCCATTCATCAGGAGGTCCGGCACCTTGGCCGGTAAGACCACCGGTTCCTTTTCGTACTCGTCGTAGTTGGGAACGAAGTCCACGGTGTCTTTATCGATATCTGCCAGCAACTCCATCGCGATGGGCGTCAAGCGCGCTTCGGTATACCGCATGGCCGCAGGGGCGTCCCCATCCACACTGCCCCAGTTGCCCTGCCCGTCGACTAACGGATACCGAAACGCCCACGGCTGCGCCATGCGCACCAGCGACTCGTATATTGGCACATCCCCGTGGGGGTGATACTTTTTCATCACATCGCCAACGACCGCGGCGGATTTGCGGAACGGACGATCGGGGCGCAGACCCGCCTCGAGCATGCCGAAGAGGATCCGGCGCTGCACCGGCTTCAGCCCGTCGCGGACATCCGGGAGCGCACGGCTGACAATAACCGACATGGCATAGTCGAGATAGGAGGTCTTCATCTCCTTCTCAATGGGTTGGGGGCGGATGCGGGATTCGTCCGCGAGCGCCATTTAGATCACCTCAATGGGTACCACTTAGGAATGGGCTGCCGAGTCGTATGCGCCATCACGATGGAGCGCGGAGATCCGACTAGATGTCCAGATTTCTCACTTCGCGGGCATATTTCACGATGAACTCGCGCCGGGGCTCCACTTCCTCGCCCATGAGTTTGGTAAAGATTTCGTCCGCAGCGGCGGCGTCGTCCACCTCGACCCGCAGCAATGTGCGCGTGGCCGGGTTCATCGTCGTCTCCCAGAGTTGGCTGGGGTTCATCTCGCCCAGACCTTTGTAGCGCTGGACCTCGGATTTAAGGCCTTTGCGTTCAAACTCTTTGATGGCGACCTGCCGCTCCTCGTCGGAGTAGGCGTATTGGCGATCCTTTCCGCCCTTCACCAGATAGAGCGGCGGCTGAGCAATATACACCTTGCCACGTTCGACGAGCTCCCGCATGTACCGGTAGAAGAACGTCAACAGCAGCGTACGGATGTGGTTTCCGTCCACGTCCGCATCACACATGATGATGATCCGGTCGTATCGCCGGTCATCGAGTTTGAAGGCGGCGCCAAACCCCGTGCCCAAGGCCGTAATAATGGCGCGGATCTCCTCGTGCTGCACCATCTTGTCTTCGCGCGCCTTCTCCACGTTCAGAATCTTGCCCTGGATCGGCAGGATCGCCTGGAACTGGCGGTCCCGGCCCTGTTTGGCCGAGCCGCCGGCACTCTCACCTTCGACGATGAAGATCTCGCACAGGTCCGCGTCGCGCTCGGCGCAATCGGCCAGTTTCCCCGGCAGCGGGGAGACATCGAGCGCGTTCTTCCGGCGCACGAGATCCCGCGCTTGCTTGGCAGCCTCGCGTGCCCGGGCGGCCGTCAGCCCCTTGGCCACCAGGCGCTTGGCATCCCCGGGGTGTGTTTCAAACCACTCCTGCAACCAGTCGCCCACCACGGATTCGACCAGTCCCTTGACCTCGGTGTTGCCCAGCTTGGTCTTGGTCTGCCCTTCAAACTGCGGCTCGGGCAGTTTGAGGCTCAGTACCGCGGTGAGACCCTCGCGGACGTCGTCACCGGACAGGGCGGGGTCATCGCCCTTGAGCAGCCCCGCTCGGCGGGCGTAATCGTTGATGGCACGGGTCAGGGCGGTCCGGAACCCCGCCAAGTGCGTTCCACCCTCGGTCGTGGGGATGGTGTTGACGTAAGTGAGCATGTGCTCGATGTAGGAGGTGTTGTACTGGAGCGCGCACTCGACCTCGGTCCCGTCTTTTTCCTTGATGACGTGCATGACCGCCGTGAGTTTTTCTTTCGTGCGGGTGAGGTTTTGGACGAGCTCAGCGATGCCGCCGGCGTGTTTGAATACCTTCTCTTGCCCGCTGCGCTCGTCTCGCAGCGTGATCTGTAGACCCTTCGTGAGATACGCGATGTCATCCAGCCGCTTGGCGACCGTCTCGGCATCGAACTCCGTCGCCGTCATCACCTGGTCGTCTGGGATGAAGGTGACGCGGGTCCCGGTCTTCTTGGAAGATCCCGTGGCTTGCAATGGGGTCGTCTTCTTGCCACGCGCGAAGCGCTGCTTCCACGCCTTGCCGTCGCGCCAGACCTCGACCTCTAACGACTCGGACAGCGCGTTGACCACGGACACACCCACGCCGTGCAGGCCGCCGGAGATGCGGTACCCGCCGCCCCCAAATTTGCCGCCGGCGTGCAGCGTGGTCAGCACTACTTCCACCGCGGGCTTGCCGATCTTCGGAATGGGATCGACGGGGATGCCGGCGCCGTTATCGGTCACGGTCGCGCCGCCCTCTTTGTGAAGGATGACTTCGATCTGTGTCGCCCGCCCGGCGAGGGCCTCATCGACGGAGTTGTCGACGACCTCATACAGCAGGTGGTGGAGCCCGTCTGGACCGGTGCTGCCAATGTACATTGCCGGACGCTTGCGGACGCCTTCGACGCCCTCGAGGACCTGGATCTGCTTGGCGGTGTAGGTCGTCTGATTAGTTGCGGTAGTTGTGTTTTTGGCCATCGAACTTCAAGGGTCCCTTCAATAAACTAGGAGGGGCTTTCCGTACCCGGCGCCCCTCCTGGCCCAGCAGCTCGTTTACGAGCACAATTTATCCTAGCATGGGCTCTCTACACCCGTCAACGCGCGTATTTCCGCATCTAGCCTCACTTTTCTCGCCCCCACGCCCCCGCAGATTGCCGCAGGCGCCGGAGGCGCCGGGCTAGCGTCGGCGGGGACACTCCGGAAGCGATAACCCCCGTTCGCGTCACCACGAGCGCCTTGGCCTCTGAGCTCAAACCACCACCCTGCAAGCGCTGGGCCTTTTGCGCCCGGCTGACGAATTCCCGGTTAATGTCGGAGGACTCTACTAGACGCGTGTCGATCACGGCGACGACGTCCACCACCGGCACCACCAGCTCGCCGCCCAAGTGCACGTACATTTGGTTACGCTCACGCCCCCGAGGCCGTCTTCATGTCCTGACTGCCTGGTCCTCCCCGATGGGTTATCGCGCGAGGCGCGACCCTGCTGCCTGCCGTTTCTTCCATCGCATTTGATCGCCCATGACCTTACGTGCCGTCTCCCGCAGGGCGGGATCGGCAATCTCCGCGACTGTCTGCTCTATCGTCCCCTGCTCCTCGGCGGACAGATGGTCCTCTATGGGCACCGGATCCCGCAGGACGGCAGGCGGCGCAGACACGGCATTCGCCTGCGGACGGATGCGGATATCGGTCACGACGCGCCCCCCCAGCCGTCGATTGATCTCATCGGCGAACCGCCCGCGGCGTGCGGAGAGTTCTTGGACCCACAGCCCCGGATCTGTGTTCACCAGGAGCGTCGTCCCGCGCAACCCGACGGGTTTCGAGTGTGCCGCAGATTCCGCGCCCGCCACATCCGCCCACATCTCGACAATCATCGCCTCATGCGCCGCGCGCTCCACCCCCCACGCCGCGGCTGCCGAGCGGAGAATCGCCCTAAGAGAGGTAAGCGCGCTCTGCCTCAACGGTTCCTCCAGTGACGCGAAACATCACCGTCCCCGAGGGCATCGCCTGGAGGGTGGCGAGGGTGGTCACGGTCAACAAAACTTGCGCCCCGCGTGCACACGCGAGCAACTGCACTTGGCGGCGTTGATCGAGTGCCATGATGACGTCATCTAACAGCAGCACGGGCTCTTCCCCGGTCTCTTCCCGTAGCACGTGACGCTCCGCCAGTCTCACCGCCAACGCAGCGGCCAGTTGCTGTCCCCTCGACCCGTAGGAGCGAAGGGGCTTCTCATCGACGGTCAAGACCACGTCGTCGCGGTGTGGCCCCACCAACGTCAGCCCGCGCGCTAATTCCGCGCGCCGCTGAGTGCCGAACGCGTCGCGGGCGGCGCGAATCATCTCGCTCTCATCCGTCCCGGTGAGATTGGGCGCATAGGCCACGGCCAATGTCTCCTGACCGCCACTAATCTCACGGTACGCTTCGCGCGCCGGAGGGGACAGACGGGCAATGAGCTCGCGGCGGCGGCGCGTAATCGCCGCCCCCAGGGACGCGACCTGCTCATCCCAGGGTTCCAACGCCGCTGGTGTCGCTTGCCCGCCCCTCAGCAGGCGGTTGCGCTGCTGCAGCGCACGGGTGTACCGCTGCGCCGTGTAGTAGTAGGCGGGGCTGAGCTGTGCCTGCAGCACATCCACCAAACGGCGGCGAAATTGCGGACTCCCGCTCACCACATCCATGTCCTGGGGACTGCTCGACACACAAAGCAGGCGCCCGTACAGTTCGGCGGGACGCACAGGCACACCGTTAATGCGAATCTCGCGCCACACGCGCCCCGGCGTGGGGGCGGCGAGCTCCTGGCGCAAAACGAGGTCGATGTCTTCGCGTCGCTCCACGCGCTGTGTGGTGACGTGAACGCGCGCCCAATCTTCGGCGAACGCCACCATCTCGGCCTCGCGCAGGGCGCGCGAGGACCGGCCCGTCGCCGCGAGTTCCACGGCCTCTAAAAGCGAGGTTTTCCCCTGTGCGTTGCTCCCGACAACGACATTAAGGCCGGGACCGGGGGTGATCTCGGTGCGGCGGTGATTACGGAAGTTTAGCAGGCGGAGCAGGGTCAGCTGCATTCAGGGGAAGGACAATCTCCAACGTGCGGGCGCCGACCTCGACCCGGTCGCCCGGTACAAGCGTCCGGCTGCGGCGCCGTTCGGGAGTGCCGTTGACCCGAACCCGCCCGGATTGGACCAGGGCCTTGGCCTGGCCCCCCGACTGTACGACTTGTGCCCATTTCAGAAATGCCCCGAGCTCGATACTCGCCGTGACGATTGGCACGCGTTCTGTGGCCATGTGGGGCCAAGCGGTTCCCTACCGTGTCAGCTGTAGACACGGACAGGGGCCAACACATACACGTAGTCGCTGTGATGTGCCGGGCGAATTGCTCCGGGGCTCAACGGGCCGGTGAGTTCAAAGAATAACTCGCCGGCATCGATGCTATTGAGGCAGTCGATGAGGTACCGCGCGTTAAACGCGGCCTCGATCATATCCCCCTCCGTCGTTACCTCCACTTCCTCGCGCGCCTTCCCGACTTCCGGCGTGTTGGAGGTGATCGTCAGCTTCTTCCCCGTCGCCGACAACCGCACCACATTCGCGGAGTCGCGCGCCGTGATCGACGCGCGGCGAACGGCTTTCAACAAGCGGTCGGTTTGGATCCGCAGCCGCTGCTTGAACTCTTGGGGAATCACTTGCTGGTAATTCGGAAACTGACCGCTGATCAGCCGGGAAAAAACACGGAGCCCGGGCACAGAAAAGACCAGCTGATTGTCCGCCGTTTCTAACTGCACTGGCCCCGAGGCGCTCGCGAGCGCCCGCCCCAGTTCGGCCATCGCCTTCGCAGGAACGATCACGCCCACCTTCTGCCGCGCGGCTTGAGGAAGCGTCACCTTCCGCAATGCTAACCGTCCGCCATCGGTAGCGACGAAGCGTGCTTCTGCGCCCTCCATCACCACATAGATCCCCGTCAAAAAGGGGCGCGTTTCATCTGCCGAAACGGCGAAAATTGTTTGGTTCACCATCATCCGTGCGACATCAGCCTCAATCGCCGCGACGGGCTCTCCGTTTGTCCGGGGCAGGGTGGGGAAGTCTCCTGCCGGAAGACCCAGAATTTCGAAGTGGCTGGTCTCACAAGTGATTTCTGCGGGCGCGGCACCTTCTTGTCCTTTGATCTCAACGGTCGCCGGAGATAAGTTCCCAACGATCTCAGTTAAGATCCGGGCGGGCAGCGTCATCTGCCCGCCTTGTTTGACTTCCGCTTCCACTTCCGTTTGAATTGCTAATTCCAAATCCGTGGCCGTGAGTTTCACGCCATCTTTTTTGGTTTCCAGCAGGATGTAACCAAGAATAGGCATCGTTGTCCGCGTCGAGATCGCGCGACCAACGAGCTGAACGGCTTTTAGGAGAGCGGGTTGCGCACAGGTCACCCACATGTCTTTCTCCGGTAAGTAATCATTATTAAACTACTCGTAGTACTAGTAAGGCTGTGGATACTGTGGATAAGCCAAGCTCAGCTAACAATACCAAGGCGATTCGCATGTGTATAGCCTTGGGATGAGAGAACGCCACGATCCCCAGGGTGTGTACCACCAGAGGCGGTTAGTTGGCCATCCGCAGCGCGTCGACCAGTTTCTTAATACCGGCTGCGAAGAAGGTGTCTTTCGCCAGCGCGGTCTTGACCCGATCGCAAGCGTGCATCACGGTTGTGTGGTCGCGTCCTCCAAACTCCTCGCCGATGCGTGGGAGCGATGCGTCGGTGAGCTCGCGAGAAAGATACATCGCGACTTGGCGGGGGAACGCGATCCCCTTGGTGCGTCGTTTCGCGCGCATCTCTTCCACGCGAAGGCCAAAATGTTCGGCCACCGCCTTTTGGATCATCGGAATGGTGACGAGGCGTTCGGAGGACGCCGGGAGTAGTTCCTTCAACACCTCAGCGGCCAGGTCGACGGTCATGTGGGTTCGGGTCAAATTCGCGTAGGCGACCACCCGGACGAGAGCGCCTTCCAGTTCCCGGATGTTGGAGTGGATGCGCTGGGCAATAAACTCTGCGACCTCGTCGGGGACGCTCATCCCATCGAGTTCTGCTTTCTTGCGCAGGATCGCAATGCGGGTCTCCACGTCCGGCGGTTGGATGTCCGCGATGAGGCCCCACTCAAACCGCGAGCGCAGCCGATCTTCTAGCGTGGGGATCTCCTTGGGCGGACGGTCACTGGTGATGATAATTTGCCGGCTGGCCTCGTGCAGCGTGTTGAACGTGTGGAAGAACTCCTCCTGGGTGCGCTCTTTGCCGGCCAGAAACTGGATGTCGTCAATGAGGAGCACATCGACGTTCCGGTATTTGGTCCGGAATTCCAGCGTGCGGTCGTCGCGGATGCTGTTGATCAGTTCGTTCGTAAACTTCTCGCTGCTGATGTAGGCAACGCGCGGCAACTGTTTGCCGTGGACGACATGGTGGCCGATGGCTTGCAGCAAGTGTGTTTTGCCCAACCCCACCCCCCCGTAGATGAACAAGGGATTGTAGGCGCGCGCGGGGGCTTCGGCCACCGCCATCGCGGCGGCATGGGCAAACCGATTGCCCGAGCCGATCACGAAAGTATCGAAGGTATATTTGGGAGACAGGGGCACACCATCGGTGGTGCGCGCGATGGCTGCGGGCGCTTGGGGAAGGGGGCCATCGTCGGTGACCGTGAGGTGGATGTGGATGGCGCGCGCCAGGACCTCTTGCAACGCGCCGTGGATCAATGCGGCATGGCGCGACTCGATCCACTCTTTTGCGTGGCGGCTGGGCACGGCGAACACAAACGTGTCGCCCTCGAGTGCCACCGGCGACATGTTTTTCAGATACAGTTCAAACGTGGGCTTGCTGAGATGACCTTCAATGCGGCGCAGAGCTTCTTGCCAGATTTCAGCCGCCGCGGCCGTTTCGACTGCCATGCGCGCGCCCTCCTGGATGCCTACCGTGGTGGTTTAAGGCTCGAACACGTCCCCCAGTGCCGTGATGCCGTCTTCGGTTAACGTACGTTTCCCCGCGGCCTTGCTCGTAATGAGATGTCCGCGTTCCAGGAGCTCTAACTCTCGGTAGGCCGTGCTCTGGCTCACGCCGAGCTCCTTGGCCAGGACCGAAGGACCAGCAGAGCCCAGTTCGGCAATGAGGAGCAGCACTTTTTTCTGCCGCGCAGTCAGGGCGGGTCTCTCCGGAGGGTGGGCAGTGCCCGCAAGCTGTTTCGTCGGTCCGGCCCCGACGCTCAAGGTCACGACCGTTCCCCGGGTGAGGTTATCCTCAAGCGTGATCGCCCCGCCCAAGAAGGCCAGCTGCTCACGGGCCACCGGGAGGCCGGAGCCGACCCCCTTGATGAACTGGCGCATGGCTGGTGTGGCCGTAGTGAAGCCGGGCTCCAGCGCGAGCGCTTTGTTTATGATCCCCGGTCCATGGTCGGAGATGCGGATCGTATTGCCATCGTTCAGGATGCTGATGACGGCCCCCTGGAAGAACGCATGGATGAGATTCTCGATAATCTCCCGGATGACGACGAACGGGATGCGCCCGCCACGCTCGCGTGCGAAATTGTACGTGCGTGCGGCCAGGTCGCCGACGAATTCGTGAAACTCCTGGCCGTGTAACGACACCACACGTGGAGCGGCAAGGGGCGAATCGTAAACAGCCAACCGAACCTCCGCCTCCTCGGGTTCAGCCGACTGTGGCTCCTGGGTGAGGCGAAGGAAGTCGGGCATCACCGCCGCACAACCCCGGATGTCTCCAGGGTAGTAAGACGGTTATGCGCACACGCCGTTCGTTGTCGTGTTGTGTGGAACGGAAAGCGTGATTGGCCGTCGGGGCGCGAACTCCTACTGGGGTCCGGGCAAGGCAGGCACATTTCACCGCGGTCCGCGAGTGAACAGACGATGACCATGAGTGTGGATAGCTCCTGGGGGAGTGTCGGGTGGTTCTCGCATCCTACGAGACGTTCCTGCCGAACAGAAGTGCGCGACATCTGTGGTCGCCTTTTCGATCTGGGCGTCGGATGCCGCAAATCCGCGTCTGTCCACAGCTGTGAAGATCGCTGTTGATAACCCTTCCAAGGGATCCTGGTCGAAGCTCCGATGGCGAGTGACTGCTCGGGCTGCAGGCCCCCGCTATTTCACGCGCATGGTGGATCTGACGATTCTGGGGACAACATGGCGGGTTGTCCCCAGGTTATCCACAACCCCCTGGGAACAGTCTGGACCGACGACTGCGACGGCCAACAGCCGGGAGATGGTGTGTTATAGTGGAGCCTGTCTTTTGGTTTGGAAGGGGAAACACGTGACCAAGCGGACATACCAACCCAAAGCGCACCGTCGCAAAAAGACCCACGGTTTCTTGCAGCGCATGCGCGCGGCGGGAGGCCGCAACGTCTTGCGTCGGCGTCGTGCGAAAGGGCGCTGGCGGCTGACTGTTTAAGGGACCTGCCGAACGACCTCGTGGCAGTTCAGAGATTACGCTCCCCCAGTGAATTCCGCGTTGTGTATCGGGAAGGCCGTCGCCTCCCCGGAGAGGCCGTGGTCTTGTACGTACGGCCGAATGGGCTCGCCGTATCGCGCGCGGGAGTGACGACACCGCGCGGGGTCGGGGGTGCGGTCCGCCGGAACCGGTGGCGTCGCCGCCTTCGGGAAGCGCTGCGCGCGGCACAACAGGATGTCCGCGGCGGGTTCGATCTCGTGCTTGTCCCTCGCCCCACGACTGTTGAGGTACCCTTTACAACACTCAGAGACACCGTGCGCGGCCTGCTGCAGAAAGCGGGTGTGATGCCCGCGGTCGCAGAAGAGGGCTGAGACACAGATGGGCCGCCTGCTCGTGTTCTTGATTCGCGTCTACCAGCGCGGGATTTCGCGCTTCACTCCTCCCACCTGTCGGTTCTATCCCTCATGTTCCGCGTACGCGGCCGAGGCGGTGTCTCGGTACGGCCCGTGGCGGGGGACGCGCTTGGCCGTCCGCCGGCTATTGAGGTGCCACCCGTTCCACTCCGGTGGATATGATCCGGTCCCGTGACGCTGGCGACTTAGGAGGTCTTGTGTGATTAATCCGATTGATGCGGTAGCAAATGTCCTCGCGGATCTCTTGCAATCGCTGAAGGGGCTGACCGGGAGTTATGTTGTCGCGATCATCCTCTTGACCATCGCGGTTAAAGCGGTCCTACACCCCCTGACGCGCAAGCAGCTCCAGTCGATGCGGGCTATGCAGGCGCTCGCTCCGCAGATGACGGCCCTGCGCGAGAAGTTTCGTGACAACCCGCAGCAACTGAACAGAGAAATGATGGATCTCTACCGTGCGCACAGCGTCAACCCGTTCGGCGGGTGTCTGCCGCTGCTGCTGCAACTGCCGATTCTCTGGGGACTGTTCCAGGTCTTCCGCCGCCCCGGGATTTTCCAAGACGCGAGCGTGTTGGGAGTGGCGTTGCACCGCTGGCCCTGCCCGTCCCCGCCAGGAGCGTTCTCGGCAGACTGTGCTCTCACGTTGATCCACGAGCCCGTCTTGCTCGCGATCATCGTGTTGGTGGGTCTGACGACGTACATTCAGCAACGCGTGTCGATGACCGACCCACAACAGGCGCGAATGTTCATCCTCATGCCGATCATTTTCGCGTTCTTCGCCCTTTCGTTCCCCTTCGGTCTGTCTATTTATTGGATCGTGTACAGCGTGGTCGGCACGCTCGAATACTACCTCGTGCAGCGCCTGCCCACCGTACTTCCGCCGCCCCCGCCGGAGGTCGTGTTGTCCCAGCGGCCCAAGGGCAGCAAGAAGAGATGACGCACGTCGAAACGAGCGGGCGCACCGTGGAGGAAGCCGTCCTCCGAGCCCTAGAGGAATTGGGCGTCGCCCGCGCGGACGTGGATGTAGAGGTCCTGGATCCCGGCGCCCGCGGGATGCTTGGCCTGGGGGCGCGCGAGACCCGCGTGCGTGTCACGCTACGCGACAGCCCCGCCTCCGTTGCGCACACCTTGATGGCCCGGCTTCTGCGACTGATGGGTTTTGCTGGGGCGGTGCGCGTCCGGGAGCAGGATGGCATGGTGGCGGTCCAGGTCACGGGAGACCACCTCGGGGCGTTGATCGGCCGGCGCGGCGCGACCCTAGATGCCCTGCAGTTTCTGCTGAGTCTGATGGTGGCGCGGCAGACGCATGTGAGGGCGCGGGTCATGGTCGATGTGGAAGGGTATCGCGAGCGGCGTCTGGTGGTCGTCGAGGATCTCGCTCGTCGCGCGGCGGAGCGGGCGGAGCGAGAAGGTCGCGAGATTGCCCTGGAGCCCATGGATGCATCTGATCGCCGCATTGTCCACACGACGCTCGCCCAAACGCCTGCCGTAGTGACGTTCAGTCGCGGAGAGGGTCCGGACCGACATGTCGTCGTCGCTCCCAAGACAGCGGCCGCCTCCTCGGACGTTTCAGAGAGTGACGACGGAGTCTGAGGTCCGTCGCGAGCTGGAGAGCTCGGCCGGACTGATCGGACATACGCTGGATAGCGCTCAGTTTCGACAAGTCGCCCAGCACCTCGACCTCATTGCGGCGTGGAATCGCAAGGCACACTTGACCTCCATCACCGAGCCGGCCAAGGCGGCCCGCGTGCATGTGGTCGACTCCCTGTTATGCTTACGTGCCGGGATACCGGAGAGCGCAGTCCTCATTGATATTGGCAGTGGCGCTGGCTTCCCTGGAATTCCCCTGAAGATCGCACGGCCCGATCTGGCCGTCACGTTGCTTGAGGCAGCATCGCGGAAGGCCGCATTCCTTGAACTCGTGGCGGCGGAGATCGGTGTCTCCCTCTCTGTGGTCGAAGCGCGCGCCGAGCTGGCCGCACACGATCCGACATGGCGTGAGAAGTTCGATGTGGCAGTTGCGCGTGCGGTCGCCCCTCTTCCGGCCTTGTGTGAGTTGGTCTTGCCGTTCCTGCGCCGAGGGGGAAAGGCCGTCTTGCTGAAGGGGCCGAGCGTTGCAAGTGAGGTCGGCGCTGGAACGCGGGCGTCCGCGATGCTCGGAGGGGGCACCCCCCAATTAATGACGTCCCAGCTCCCCGGCGGGGAGCGCCGGGTGATTGTGACCATCGAGAAGATGGCCGAAACCCCTCCGGATTACCCCCGCAGACCAGGAGTTCCGGCCAAGCGACCCCTAGGATAGACTGCGGCCGAAGGTGCGCCCCCCCACTAGCTCGTGCAGAGGGAGGCTTGCGGCCACTACCGAATGAAAGTTTGGCTCATGGGAAGGGTCGTCGCTGTTGCGAACCAGAAAGGCGGGGTCGGCAAGTCCACGACTGCTGTCAACCTGTCCGCCGCGCTCGCAGTGTCCGGGCAGCATGTACTGCTTGTGGACTGTGACCCTCAAGGACACGCGACGAGTGGGGTCGGCGTCACCCGCGGCTCGGTTTCCGTTTCCCTCTACGACGTGTTGATCAACGGCGTCGCGATGGCCGCCGCCCTTATCCCCACGCAGGTGAAGGGGTTGGATCTCGCGCCCTCGAGCATCCACCTCGCGGGCGCCGAGGTGGAGCTAGTCGCGATGGCATCACGGGAGGGACGACTCCGCGAGGCTCTGCGGCCAGTGCGCGAGTGGTACGATTTCATCTTCCTTGATTGCCCGCCGTCATTGGGTCTGCTCACTCTCAATGCCCTGACCGCTGCAGATGAGGTCCTCATCCCCATGCAATGCGAGTACTATGCGCTCGAAGGGCTGTCGCAACTTCTTGATTCCCTTGCGCTGGTCCGTCGCCAGTTGAATCCTCACCTGAGTGTCGGCGGGGTCTTGCTGACGATGTACGATAGCCGGACGAACCTCTCCGAGCAGGTTGCTGCGGAAGTGCGGAAACACTTTGCTAACCAAGTGTTTCGGACCATCATTCCGCGCAGCGTCCGGCTTGCAGAAGCACCGTCGTTTGGCCAGCCTGCCGTGACGTTTGATCCTACTGCCAAGGGAGTCGAGGCCTACAACGACCTCGCCCGGGAGGTTGCCGATCGTGCCAGACAGCCTGCGGCCGTCAGCTGATCGTCCCCCTCCCCCTGATGGTGGCTCACGCCGCCGGGGTCTGGGTCGGGGCTTAGGGGCTCTCATCCCAGGGGCCGAGGCGGCCACTGAGCGGCCGACGGAGGTCGCCTTATCCCGGCTGCGGGCGAATCCGTTTCAACCTCGCCAGGCCATGGACCCCCAAGAGTTCTCCGGCCTCGTTGAATCCGTCCGCAGGCACGGCGTTCTCCAGCCCATCGTGGCGAGGCCCGTGGGGGACGGATTCGAGGTAGTGGCCGGCGAACGGCGCTGGCGAGCGGCAGAGGCGGCTGGGCTTGCCTCCGTCCCAGCAGTTATCCGCTCCCTATCTGACCAAGAATCCCTTGAGCTGGCTCTGGTCGAGAACCTCCAACGGGAAGATCTGGGTCCGCTGGAGCGGGCGCGTGCCTACCGCCGGCTGATGAGCGAGTTCGGGATCACGCAGGAGCAGGTGGCCCAGCGGGTGGGCAAGAGCCAGCCCTCGATCGCCAACTCGGTGCGTTTGCTGCAGTTGCCCCAGCAAATTCTGACCAGCCTGCAAGCTGGCCGAATTGCCGAGGGGCATGCGCGGGCACTGCTGGGGGCCGGCAGTCAGGCAGCGATGCTGAAGATCTGGGAGCAGGTCGAGCGGCGGGGACTGTCTGTTCGGGAGACCGAGGCTCTTGTTGGAGCCAGTATTTCACGTGAAATAACCCGCCCGCGCGCGAAGGCCAAAGATCCCCACCTCCGCGGTGCGGAGCAGGACCTATCCCGGCGGTATGGGACGAAAGTGGCTGCGGCGGGGACACGCCGTCGAGGGACCCTCGGGTTCGCCTACTACTCAGAGGAAGATCTGCAGCGCTTGCTCGACCTCTTGCTCCACTAGCTCCCCGACCGTCTGCGGAGCTCACGACGGGCGGTCCGGACAACCGCTACCGCTCACATCTCGAGCCGATCAGGTGTCCTCGCGACGTGCGTGGGCCGGGATCCACCGGTGCGCCCACCGCTCCACTTCGGACAGCGCGCGTTCGAGATCGCGTCCTTTCTGCGTGAGCCCGTACTCGATGCGGACCGGGGTTTCTGGGTAGACTCGCCGCTCCACCAGTCCTGCCGATTCCAACTGCTTCAGCCGCTCCGACAGCAATCGGTCATGCAGGTCGGGGACCGCTTCGAGAATTTCTCCGAACCGGCGCGGCTTATCCATCAATGTGAGAATCACAGCCCCGGTCCACCGCCGTCCCACCAATTCAATCGCGGCATGGAAACGGGGACACACATGCCCATCAAGAATGTGGTTCTTATTCGTCGCGGTTCCCATTCAACGCCCTCCTGCCCAGATACTAACAAAAAGTAAGGTACTTGACAATGGGAAGTTGTAACGCCTATAATACTTACGAAAGAGAAGTAGCCGCTTGGATGTAAGGAGAAGGGCGGCGCTTCCTAGAGGAGGCAAGCAGACGATGGGTGGCGCACTCTTGGTGTTGCGGGTTGTTATCGGCTTACTAGTCGCAGGCCATGGGGCCCAGAAGGTGTTTGGCTGGTTTGGCGGACACGGCATGGCTGGATTCAGTGGATGGCTGCATTCCATGGGCTTTCGTCCAGTTGTGTTGTGGTCGTGGATGGGTGCCTTGGCGGAGTTTGGCGGGGGCGTGCTCTTAACTCTTGGCCTGTTTAGTCCCCTAGGATCGATTGCGATTGCTTCGTCCATGCTCACAGCGATTGCCCGTGCCCACTGGCCGAAAATCTGGAACACCGACCACGGATTCGAGCTTCCGCTCACGTATCTCGTGGTTGCCTTGGTGGTGGCCGCGACGGGGCCAGGGGCCTACTCGCTGGACGCGGTGTTCGGGACCGCGCTTCCCACTCCTGTGGCTGTGGTTTTGGGTGTCGCGGCATTCGTGGGCTGGGCCATCGGCATGCTGATTTCGGCGCCTCGGCCGGGCCAGCAGCAGCGGAGCGCATAACGGGTGGCGAAGTAGTAAACATGGAATACCGTGCGGTGTCTGTACAGTTGGATGAAGATGCACCGGACAGGTGGATCTTCCTTGACTACCAGCCCAACGGAGACGTGCGCTTACTCTCCCGGGCGAGGTATGAGGTCCTTTTTCGCCCTGCGCCTGACGACCAGGGTGATTAGGGAACGGCGGACGGCGGAGACCAGGAGGAAAAGACCATGGATGCGGGCATCAGCTGGGGCTTGTTGATCCTGCGAGTCGCGCTGGGAGCGACGTTTCTGCCTCATGGGCGGATGAAACTCAACCCCCAGGGACCCACCAAGGGGCCTGGGGGATTTGCCGCCTGGCTGAAATCGATGGGCGTGCCGATGAGCGGCTTGCTTGGATGGGTAGTCGTGCTGCTGGAAACGGTCGGGGCCGGATTGCTCATCCTCGGCCTGGGTACGCGCCTTGTGGCGCTGGGCCTTGCCATCGACATGTTGGTCGCGATCGTGTTGGTCAAGCGAGGTATGCAGAAAGTTGGATTCATGGACGCCAAGGGCGGCTGGGAGTTTGAGTTCGTGCTGCTCGCGCAAGCCTTAGCCCTCGTGTTCACGGGGGCGGGGAGCATCGCCCTAGATCCGCTCTTGGGATGGTGATTTGGCGCGATGGGAGATGATCGTCATGCAGACGGAAGTGATGGGTTCTAGCTGGAGTGCACCGGTGACTCGGGATCGGACCCCGGATGGTCGCCCGGTATATGTGCTTGGAGGTCAGCGGTATGTCGAGGTTCCGCTTGGTGGGGAGGATGCCTACCGGTTCTTGGGGGAGCTTCGCCTCGAGATGAGCGGAGCAGACTTCCGCTCGTTCGTCGAGCTGCACCGCGCCCAGATCTCCGCAGCCGTGCTCTGGCGGCTTGGGCTGGGTCCCATTCCGCAGGCACCGGAGGAGCCGGTTGTCGTAGAGCGGGCTCGGGCTGCACTGAAGACCTTGTTCAAGGCAGCCTAGGTCTCTGCCACGTCACGGGGGAGATGCTGGGTCAGAAGGCCGACGACGCCGTCGGGGTTGTCTGCTTGGATCCAATGACCCCCGACCAGCGTGTGGATCGAAACCCCCCCGGCGACGCTGGCGGGGTGAAGACGCTGCAGAGCTTCCGGACTGAGGACATCGGAGTCCGTGGCCTTAATGAAGTGGAGTGTGGTGGCCCGCGTGGTGGCCACCACGCTCCACAGGTCCGCAGCGGAGGCGTCGTCTAACAGTTCCTCAATGGCGTTGAAGTCCAGGCGCCACCGGTAGCGTCTACCCACCTGCTCAAGATTTGACGTCATCCACTGCGCGACGACGGGTGTGAACCCGCCGCGCACCAACGCGGCGGCGACATCGGTGCGGGAATCAAACTCGGGGGGCAGGGCCCGCACCGTGCGCAGCATCTGCCACGCACTCCCGAGATGAGGCTCGGGGGCCGGGGTGGCATCAACCACCCAGACTTGCTCCAGGCCGGACGGGGAATCGGCGGCATACCGCAGAGCCACTTTGCCACCCAAGGAGTGACCCAGGATGGCATCGGCGCGTGTGCCCAGTGCCTGGGTCAACGTCGCGATATCGGAGGCGGCGTTGCGCAGAGTATGCGGCGGGAGAAACCCTTGCGACCCGCCGTGCAGCCGTAGGTCAGGGAGGATGACACTCCAATCAGGGCGCTGGCGGACGAGAGTGCGCGCAATGGTCCTCCAGTTGTGACCGGCGCCGAATGCGCCATGCAGGACGACCAAGCGCCGTTGGGGAGCGCGTGTGTCCGACGCTACGACGGTGTGACTGAGGACCGAGACCATCGCCTGTGTCATATTGTAGGGCAGGCTGCGGTGGCCCATTCGACGGGAGGGAAGCGATGCGACTGCTGGCAGGCATTGTGGGAGTGAGCCTCATTGCGCTGATTCTGTGGGATACGTTTGAAACGATCGTTCTCCCGCGGCGGGTCACGCGGCGCCTGCGATATGCCCGCTTGTTCTACCGTGGCTTGTGGCGGGTTTGGACACGGGTGGCCGCGCGCATTCACCACCCCTCCCGGAGGGAGAATTTTCTGGGTCTGTTTGGGCCGCTTTCGTTGCTGATGCTGTTCATCTCGTGGTCTCTCTTTCTCGTGCTGGGGTTCGCCCTGGCCCATGTGGGGCTCGGGATGCGCATTGCCATCCCGGAAGGCCGGCCGACATTCTTTTCGGCCCTCTACCTGAGTGCTGGGACCCTGTTCACTCTGGGAATGGGGGACGTGGTGCCAACGTCGCCGCTCGCGCGGATTCTGACGGTGGCGGAAGCGTTTACCGGGTTTGCGTTCCTGGCTCTCGTCATCGGATACTTGCCGGTGATTTACCAGGCGTTTTCACGGCGTGAAGCACACACCGCGATGCTCGATGAGTGGGCGGGCTCTCCTCCCACGGCCGCGGAACTCTTGCGGCGCCTCGCGACCTGGAAGGATTTGGACGCGCTCTCTCAGTTTCTTTCCACCTGGGAGTACTGGTCGGCGGAATTACTCGAGAGCCACATTTCGTACCCCATCCTGGCACGTTTCCGGTCGCAGCATGGGAATGAGTCGTGGCTCGCGTCCCTGACAGCGATTCTCGACACCTGCGCGTTGGTGCTCACCGGGGTCGACAACGTGCGTCCGCGCCAGGCCTGGCTCACGTTTGCGATTGCGCGGCATGTGGCGGTGGATCTGTGCCAGGTGTTGGACAGCCCGCCCCTGGCCCCGGAGCGAGATCGCCTGCCGCCGGAGGACTTGGCGCGGCTCCGCACGATACTGCAGGACGCGGGTGTCGCCTTGCGCCCGGGCGCAGACGCCGACCGTGCCTTGGATGAGCTGCGGCGGTCCTATGAGCCGTACGTCAACGCCCTCGCTCGCGGGCTATGGCTCAGACTGCCCTCATGGCTGCCCTCACCGATGGCGCGGGACAACTGGCAGAAGAGTGCATGGCTCTGACGGGCTGGGGCGAGTCGCGGAAGGGCAACATCCCGATCCGCGTTATGAGTGACATACCAATGGTAGAGCGCGTGGGCGTGGGTAGGATTCTGAGTGCGAGTTCTGATTGTCGCCGATGACGAGGTGTTTCGCGCAGGGTTAGCCGCTGCCCTGGTCGGGCAGACGGGTGTGTCGGCCGTAGAGCAGACCCGTCTGGACGTCGATCTGGCGACTACCGCGGGTCCCCATAGACCGGATGTCGTTCTTTGGGACCTCAGTGACACGGATAGACGGGTCGGCCTTGATCTCCCGTCCATTCTAGATCTTGCCACTCCGGTGATCGTACTCGGCGGGGATGAGATGCTCATCGCCGAGGCAGTGGCCGCCGGAGCCAAGGGTGCCCTCCCCCGCCACATCGAGCCTGCGCCCTTAGTCGCGGCGGTGCGTGCCGTGGGAGAGGGTCTCGTCGTGATCGACCCGGCATTTCCCGCAAGCATCCTGCCCACACGCGGTGAGCTCTCGGGTTCGCCGACAGAGGAGCTGACCCCGCGGGAAATTGAGGTCTTGCAACTCGTGGCTGAAGGGCTCCCGAACAAACAGATCGGCGTACACCTGGGCATTAGCGAGCACACCGTAAAGTTTCACGTCGACGCCATCCTGGGTAAGCTTGGGGCGCACAGTCGCACCGAAGCGGTCACCCGCGCTGCCCGCCTAGGGCTCCTCGTTTTCTGACCGAGGCCGTTTCCCGCCTCCCCCCTCCCCAAACGGGGGATGTGGGAGTGCCCCTCGCGGGGCTATCCTCATGGAGAGGAGAGTGATCGCAGATGCAAGGACTCAATGAAATTTCTGGTGAGCTATCCGGAATCGTAGAGAAAGCCGCGCCGTCGGTCGTGCGCGTGGAGGCGCGGCGGCGGATCCCGGGTAGCGGGATCGTCTGGGCCGCGGATGGCACGATCGTCACCGCGGATCACATCGTCGAGCGGGAGGAGGACTTGCGCATCGGCCTTGCTGACGGTCGGGTTGTCGAGGCGGCGCTGGTCGGGCGCGATCCTACCACTGATGTAGCCGTGCTCCGGGCGCAGGCCGCCGGTCTGTCGGTTCCCGCGTGGAGCGACGGGGAGCGGGCGAAAGTGGGACAGCTCGTCCTCGCTCTGGCCCGACCGGGACGCACGGTGCGTGCTCGGCTGGGGATGATTAGCGCCTTGGGGGATGCGTGGCGGGCGCCGGCCGGAGGGGAGCTGACCCGATACCTGGAGGCGGACGTAGCCATCCGCTTCGGATTCTCGGGGGGCCCGCTCGTGGATACTGCAGGTGGTGTGCTCGGGATGAATACCGCGGGCTTGCTACGCGATGCCGCGCTTACCGTCCCAGTTGCAACGCTGCGCCGAGTGGTCACGGCGCTGCTTACGCACGGCCGTATCCGCCGCGGCTACCTCGGGCTTGGCGCACATCCGGTCAGGTTGCCGGCGGCGTGGCAGCAGCAAGGCCAGGAAGCCGGTTTGCTGATTGTGTCGATTGAGCCCGGGAGCCCTGCCGAACGTGGCGGGTTCTTGATGGGAGACACTCTTGTCGCACTCGACGGCACTCCTGTGCGGCGCCATGATGACATCCAGGCGCGTCTCACTCCCGAGTCCGTGGGCACGTCCGTGCGTGTCCGGCTGATTCGCGGCGGAGAGGTGAAAGAGCTCACCATCACGATCGGCGAGCGCCCCGCGCGATGAGGGCGGGAGTCTCCGGCGATCGTCTGCTACCGATTTCGATCTAATCACCAGGGCGACTGAATTTCGCCCTCAGCAAAGAAAATCTACGGCCCTGTGATAAACTCGCAGGGCCGTAGATTTGGGTAGATCAGCCCCGCGTGTGTGGTTTCACAGCACGGGTTGATAACTTGACACGGGTTTGCCTTGACATGAACGCGGCGGGTTGTCGATAATCGCCCTATGTGCCCGCCCGATGAACAGGCGTTGGAGGAGCCGGAGATGAGCACGGTGACCATCGCGCCGCCCTCCGAGCGCATCGATTACGCCACCGTCCTGTCGATCCAGACAAAGTGGATCGTGCTGGTTGGCGTGTTGATGGGGTTGTTTGTGGCCGCCCTCGACCAGACCATCGTCGCGACCGCGCTGCCGGCGATCATCGCCGATCTCCACGGCATCGATCTCCTGGCCTGGGTCCCCGCAGGCTACCTCGTGGCCAGCACGACGACCGTCCCCATTTACGGCAAGCTGTCCGATTTGTATGGGCGTCGGAGCATCATGCTGGTGGGCCTCCTTGTCTTTCTGGCGGGGTCGGCGTTGTGCGGTATCGCCGCCAGCATGATGCAGTTGATCCTGTTTCGCGTCCTGCAGGGGATTGGGGCAGCGGCCCTCACGTCTTCGGCGTTTGCCGTCATCGCCGACCTTTTTGTGCCTGCGGAGCGGCCCCGCTACCAGGGTCTATTCGGCGGCGTCTTCGCACTCGCCAGCGTGGTCGGGCCGTACCTGGGCGGGGTCCTCACCGACCACATCAGCTGGCGGTGGGTCTTCTATGTAAACCTTCCCGTCGGGCTGGTGGCGATGGCGTTTATCATTGCGCGCATGCCGCGGCTCCACAGTGGGCTGCGGGCGTCGGTGGACTGGGCAGGAACGGTCCTGCTTATTGCGGCGGTGGTCCCGTTGCTGCTGGGGCTGACGCTGGACAAGCACGTCTACCCCTGGTCATCCCCCCTCGTGGTCGGCCTCTTCACCGTCGCCGTGCTGGCGACCGGTCTCCTCCTATTAGTAGAGACCCGCGTGGACTCTCCGGTCATTCCGCTTGATCTGTTCCGAAACCGTACGTTCTCGGTGGTCTGTGCAGCCTCGCTGCTGATCGGCGCGTCGTTCTTTGCCGCGATCTTCTTCATCTCTATCTTTATGGTGAACGTGGTCGGCGTGTCCGCGACCGCAGCGGGGAGCACGCTGATCCCGCTCACATTTTCCCTCGTCGCCGGCGCCATTACCTCTTCAATGATCGTGCAACGGCTGGGTCGGTATAAGTGGATCATCATGGCAGGGTTCGGCGTCGCTCTCACGGGCTTTGGGCTGCTGGCCACGCTAAGCACGGACGCGACCCGCTGGGACGTCACCTGGCGAATGATCGTCCTGGGCGTGGGGCTGGGGCCGGCGATGCCGTTGCTCAACCTGGTGATTCAGAACGCGGTCCCCTTCCAGAAGGTGGGGGTGGCCACAGCCAGCCGGCAGTTCTTCTTGCAGATCGGCGCGGCAGTAGGAACGGCGGTCTTTGGCACCGTCCTGTCCACGCGGCTGACGGCGATACTGGCGCGCACGGCCGGTCCCCTCCTAGCGCAACTTTCCCCATCGGTCCGTGCGGTCAATCTCGAACACCTGCGTAGCGGCGCCGTGACATCGGGAGCCGTCAGTGGGTCAATGTCTCCGGCGTTGCGAGAGGCGGTGCGGCAGGCGTTTGCTGTGAGCGTGACCCAGATCTACACGTACGCCACCTTTGTCCTCGCGGCGGCTTTGATCGTAATCGTGGCGTTACCTGAGCTTCCGTTGCGCCGTAGTAATCAGCCCGATCCGCCGCCTGTCGGCTAATCGCCCGGCGCGCCAGGGGATTCTGATGGGTAATACGGGGCGGTCGATCGTGGAGGCCGTGGTCAGTTGGCCCGGGGTGGAGGCTCACCCCCACCGGTTTGGCGGGATCGAGTTCACTGTCGATCACCGCGAAATCGGCCACCTGCACGGGGACCGATTGGCCGACCTGCCCTTTCCCAAGCGGATTCGTGACGAACTGATCGCGTCGGGCCGTGCAGAATCCCACCATGTGTTGCCGGATACGGGGTGGGTGAGCCGGTGGATTCGGGGACCCGAGGACATTCCGGAAGTCGTCGCTCTGTTCCGGCTCAATTACGAGCGGTTGTCGACGATCGGCAAGGCCCCCAAAGAAAGCACCTTGACGACTCCCGAGACATCCTAAGCCCCAGACGGTTAGACCTCATTAGGTAATGTGGCCGTTCGCGCGGAGCCACCGGCCGGTGGTCTCCATGGCTTCATCAATAGACTGGCACGGCGACCACCCGAGCAGCGCCCGGGCTTTCTCTGTGGAAAAGCGTGCGTGGCTCATGACGTAGCCCAAGGCGGAGCGCCGCACGCGTGGCGGACGGCGCGTGAGGATCGCCCGCAGCTCATCGCCCAGTGCGAGCATCCACGCGGCGGGGTACGGGATGGACCGCACCGGGCGGCCCACCATCCGCGCATAGTACCCCAAGTAGTCTCGCCAGGGCATATCCTGATCGACCAGTGTGAACGCCTGACCCACGACCTGCTCCTGCGCGCCCAGCAGCAACGCATCGACAAGATTCTCAACATAGATGGGCCGGCACAGGGCGTGCCCACCCGCCACCATCGCTGGTCGGCCCTGGCGGATCCATTTCGTAAACCGGATCGTGAAGCCGCGAGAGCGCGGGCCGTAGACCATCCCAGGCCGGACGATGACCGCCGGGAGTCCTTGCGCTGCGATTTCCCGTATGGCTTCTTCGCCTTGGATCTTGCTGTTGCCATAAATCTCCACGCCTCCCCAGAGTGGAGACGATTCCGTGACGAGGCCACTGCGGACAGGCCCGTAGACAGTGATGGAGCTGAGGTGCACGAACCGCGCGACCCCCTCGGCGAGGGCATCACGCGCCAGCGCCAGTGTTCCCGCGACGTTGACCGCCCAGGCGATCTCACGCGTATACGGCCGGCCCAACCATGCCCCGCAGTGAAACACGACCGAACAGCCCCGGCACACACCGCGCAGCGTAGCCGGATCGCTCAGGTCGCCCACCGCGACCTCCGTACCCGCGGCGGCCAGCGCGGCGGCCTGGTCCGGGCGTCGCACGAGAGCGCGCACGGGTACGCCCATCGCGAGGAGGCGGTGGCAGAGGTGACTGCCAATGAAGCCGGTCGCCCCTGTCACTAACGTTTTGGGAAGCGGATCAAGTGCGGTCACGGCCCCCGAATTCGACGTCCCAGCGTGTCCTCCCCAGGTTTTCGGACTCCGTCCAGGATGCCGCTGACAGGGAATGTCTCGCGCTATGGGAAACTTCCCCCAGCATGACCCGAGCGGATGGATGGGCCGTGGTGTGTGAGTGGATTCAAAATCCCAACCTGCGCAAGCACTTGCTGGCCACCGAAGCGGCCATGCGGGCGTACGCGCGGCGGTTCGGTGAAGACGAAGAGAGCTGGGGCATCGTGGGGCTCGTCCATGATCTCGACTATGAGCGGTGCCCCTCTCAGGAAGCCGGGCATCCGTTTGTCGGCGTGGAGGAGTTGCGCCGGCGCGGCGCGCCTGAAGTGTGGTGTCGTGCGGCGTTATCGCACGCGAGCTACTCCGGGATTCCACGGCAAACACGGATGGAAAAGGCCTTGTTTGCCGTGGACGAGTTGGCCGGATTCATCATTGCGGTGGCCTTGGTCAAGCCAAGCAAGTCCTTAGCCGAAGTCGACGTAGCCTCGGTGAGGAAAAAAATGAAGGATAAGGCGTTCGCGCGGGGTGTGAACCGCGACGACGTGATCCATGGGGCGGAGGATCTGGGTGTCCCTCTGGACGATCACATCGACGTTGTCTTGCAGGCCCTGCAGGGCGCGGCAGTCGCCCTTGGACTATGAGGCGTGGCTGCGGCGAACCCATGCGTGGGACCACTGCGCCTGAGAAACTTTCTGGGAGGTTTCCCGTGACGCCGCCAGCTCTGTGCAATGCGCGCCGCCGCACATTCCCTCCGGTTTCCCACAGGGCCTAGGCCATGCTGGGGACGTTCGTCAATGCCCTCGCCGTTCTTGTGGGAAGCGCGCTCGGCGTCCTGCTCCGCCGCCGCATTCCCAAAGGGATGGACGAAATCCTCATGCAGGGGCTGGGGCTCGCCGTGATTGTCATCGGCGTGCAGATGGCTCGGGGGACCCACAACGTCGTGGTCCTGATTCTCAGCATGGCCATCGGAGGAGTGCTGGGTCACCTTCTCGGGATCGAAGCGGGATTGGAGCGCCTGGGTACGTGGGCCGAGGCGCGCCTCGGCGCGCGCGAGGAAGGCAGCACCTTTGCCCGAGCGTTTGTGACGAGTTCGCTGCTGTTCTGTGTTGGGCCTCTCACGATCCTCGGCGCGTTCCAGGGCGGCTTGGGGCAACCGCCGGTGCTGCTGTATACGAAGTCCGTGTTGGACGGGGTCTCCTCGGTCGCGATCGGCGCCACACTCGGACCCGGAGTCTTTCTGTCGGCGGGGACGATTCTCGTCTATCAGGGTGCCCTCACGCTGCTGGCGTCCTCGGCGCAGACTTTGATGACCCCGGATGTGACCCGCGAGTTCACGGCGACGGGGGGTTTGCTCGTGCTCGGAGTCGGCATCACTCTGTTGGGCCTGCGTCCGATTCGGGTCGGCAATCTGCTTCCGGCGTTGCTAGTGGTTGTCGTGCTGACCTCTCTTCTTCCGATGCTCACCTCTGTCGCCCGATCCCTCTCGATCCTCCCGTAGGCAGGCTTGTGCTTTGACCCGGAACTCCTGTGACCATGTGGAGAGTCTGGGCGGGGTCGGGTCGGCCTGGACGGTCTACCGGAGGATAAGGTTCTGATTTCGTGGAAGCCCACAGTCATCAAGCCGCGTTGAGTCAGTGTACAGGTGGGGCGCCGTGTGGTTTCGCGACCGCCAGGACGCGGGAGAGCAGCTGGCGGCCGCGCTGCGGCCGTATCGGGAGCGCCAGCCTTATGTTCTCGCGATCCCGCGCGGGGGCGTGGTCGTCGGCTACGTGGTCGCGAGAGAGCTAGAAGCCCCGCTGGATGTCATCGTTCCTCGCAAGCTCCGTGCGCCGGGAAACCCGGAGTTGGCGATCGGGGCCGTCGCCCACGACGGCACCCTCTACCTGGATCAGGCCCTGGTGAGTTCC
>DATGVF010000265.1:0-13013 GCA_035300645.1 bacterium | reverse complement strand
GCACCGCAGTCCTGCTGGGTCTCAACCTCTCGCATATGGCCGCCACGCTCGCAGCACAGGTCGAGGTCGTGGCGTTCTTGCGCGATGGGTTGTCCTCATCGGCGCTGGCCCGAGCGCAGGAGACAATCGTCGCGATGCCTGACGTCGCGTCGGTCAAGTATGTGAGTCGCGCCGACGCGTTGGGCCGCTTGCGGCAGCGGTTAGGAGACAGTGCCGCGTTCGCCGACCTGGAATCATCCAACCCGCTGGCGGACTCGCTGGCGGTGCGGCTGGTCGATCCCGCACGCGCCCGCGTCGTCGCCACAGCTATCAGCAATGTGAGCGGGGTCGACGAAGTGACCTATGGCGCGCAGGTCCTTGATCGATTGCTTGCACTGATCCAGGGGGTCCGGGTGCTCGCCGGAGTTCTCACACTGTTTCTCTCTGGGGTTGCTCTTGTTGTGGTCGTGAATACCATCCGCCTCACCGTGATTGCGCGCCAGCGGGAGATCGAGATCATGCGGTTGGTGGGCGCGACGCGGTGGTTCGTCCAGTGGCCGCTGCTGCTGGAAGGGGTCCTCGAGGGGACTGTGGCGGCCGGAGGGGCGACCGTCGTGCTGGCTGGGTTCTACGCTCTCGGGGCCGCACGGGTAGCAAGCGCCTTGCCATTTTTCCCCTTGGTGTCAGTCACGAGCGGCGTGCAATCGGTCGCGATTGTGGTCGCCGCCACGGGTGTGATCGTTGGCGCTGCAGGGAGCCTTATTGCGGTGCGCCGATTCGTGATGTCATGAGAAAGATCTCGGAGATCTGCGTTATCGTTCTCCTGGGGCTGCTGCTCCTCGCTCCCGACGCCAGAGCCCAGACCGAAGGATTCCCTGCGCCCCTGCAGCTAGTCGAACGCCAGTTGCAGCAGGTGTTGACCCAGCTCGCCGCTCAGCGACGCCGCCTGGGTTTGGTGCGCCGAAAGGAACGGCGTCTGCTCGGAGAGTTAGAGGGGATCGATCGGACCAAAGAACAGGCCGAACGCCGGCTGGCCGAACTGGCGGCGGAATCGCGCCAGACAAAGGCGCGCGCCCATGGCGTTGCGGTGCAGCTTGCCCAGACCAACCAGCAGCTCCAAACACGGCGCTATCGGCTGGGGACCCGGTTGCGAGAGGTTTACAAATACGGCCAGACCGGGTACCTAGACGTTTTGCTCGGGGCAGACGACTTCACCTCGTTCATCGTCCACTGGCACCGCGTCGCGACCATCGTCTCCGCTGATGCCGGTGCGGTCGAGTCGTACCGTCTCGAAGCCGCCCGCCGCCGTCAGTTGCAAACCACGCTGTCCGAGGATCAAGCGTATCTGAGAGCCCTCACCGCCGATGCCGTGGCCCGCCGGCAAGAGATCGTGACACAGGAGCGCGCGAAGCGCACGATGCTGAAGCGGATTCAGACCGAGCGGGCGGCCTTTGAACGCATGGTGCGTGAGCTGGAGGTGAACTCCCGCGACCTCGGGGTGATGATCCGCGGCGCTCAAGCCCCGCCGCTGCGCCCGCACGTGGCGGAGGCCCGGACGCCGTTTGCGTTTATGTGGCCCTCGCGCGGTGCGATTACCTCAGGGTTCGGCCTCCGCCGCCACCCGGTGTGGGGCATCATGCACGTACACACCGGCATCGACATCGCCGCCGTATGGGGCTCGCCAGTGCTCGCCGCCTCTGATGGTCGGGTGATCTACGCTGGCTGGTTCGGGGGGTATGGGAAAATCGTCGTCATCGATCACGGCCAGGGGATCTCCACGCTGTATGGTCACCTCTCGCAGTCACTGGTCCCCTCTGGCGAAGAGGTGCACCGCGGCCAAGTGATTGCCCGCGTGGGCAACACGGGGTTCTCCACCGGCCCACACATCCACTTTGAGATTCGCATCAACGGCACTCCCGTCGACCCCGAAGGCTTCTGACCCGCAGGGGCCGTGAGTGGACCTGCGCTGAGCAGGCGAGTAAAATGAGTCCGATTCCCGCCGCCCAATGCGCGGGATCGCGGGGTGGGTATGGTCATTCGCCGAGTTGTCGTCGCTGTGGTAGTTCTTGTTGCCCTCGCCGCTGGCCTGGGTGTGCTTTGGCCGTCGCTCAGTCTCCATGGTCAGCCCGCCGCCTTCGCTCAGGGCCAGACCCTCCTGCAAGCCGTCGTCCGTGAAGTGCACCTGCGGTATATCGATGCAACAGTGGACGACTCCACCTTATACACCGGTGCCCGCGACGGCGTTCTGAAGGCGAGCGGATCGTCATGCGCCCGCACCGTCGCCGATACCTCTGCGCCCCCCGCCACCCCGGAGCGCATCGCAGCACTGGTGACTGCCGCGACCCAGCGCTGTACCCCGGCTCCCGATGCATCCGCACTCTACTTTGGCGCCGCGCGAGGCATGCTGGATTCTCTCGGAGATCCTTACACGCGGTTCATGGACCCCCGCGCCTTTGACGAGTTCAGACAGGACCAGAAGGGTTACTTCTTCGGGATCGGGATTCTTATCGACCTCAAAGACAAGCGCTTAATTGTCGTGCAACCGATCCCGGGTACCCCGGCCGCGCGGGCGGGGCTCCGCGCGGGCGACCGCATCAACACGATCGATGGCCTGCCCACCGCGGAGATGTCCCTGCCCGAAGCCGTGGCGCACATCCGCGGACCGAGAGGGTCCCAGGTCACTCTCGGCATCGAACGGGGCGATCGGATATTGTTGACCAAAACTATCGTTCGGGACCGCATCGAGATGCTCGCGGCGGAGGGGGGAGAGACGCTTGATGCCTCCACGCAGGCGACATTGCAGCAGGCCGGGATCGGGTACATCCGCCTCGTGACGTTTAATGACAATACCGAGAAAATGTTCGCAAGCGCGCTGCACGCGGCCATGCAATCCGGTGCCCGAGCGCTCATCCTTGACCTGCGTAATAACGGAGGCGGTCTGTTGGACATCTCGCTGCAGGTGCTCGACCATTTCGTGCCCGCCGGACAGGCGCGAGTCCACACCGTCGACCGTGACGGGCGCAAGGAGACCGACCGCGCCACCAGCGGCGTGGCCAAGATCACCCTCCCCACCGTCGTCCTGGTCAATGAGTTTACGGCCAGCGCGTCGGAGATCGTTTCCGGCGCCCTGCAGGATCACCACGTGGCGGTCTTGGTGGGGGTGAAGACCTACGGCAAAGGCGTGATCCAGACGATCGTCGACCTGCCGATGAGCTCGGGCGCCGCGATCACAACCGCAAAGTACCTGACGCCGTCAGAGCACGATATCCACCACAAAGGGCTGCAACCCGATGTGGTGGTGGGCGAGGCCGAAGAGGCGATCCGCGCCCGTCTCCAGGGCAAACCCGACGACGTCGTGGATGAACAGGTCAAGCAGATGCGAGCCGCGCAGCTTGCGCGGGCCATCGAGATTCTCAAGCAGAAGCTAGGTCGAAGTGATCTGCGACACGTACGGGTGCTGTCGGCAACGAGGCTCGCCGCAGCCGCCTAGACGCCTCCTCCCTCTGGCATGAATCGACGCCGATCCCGAATCCGCGCACGCGCGGTGCGGCCGGTCCCTGTGGCTGCCATCGTCGTGGTCGTTGGCCTATTGGTTGGTGTGGGGTTCTCCCAGGGGTGGTGGCTGGGTCCGCGCGCCCCGGCGAATCTCCCAGGCGGGCGAACCGGAACTGGCGTCGGTGACGACGCCGTCGACACTGCGGTGCGCGCGGTGCTCGATCAGGATGCCACGGTCATCACATCTTCCACACGGCCCCGCACGGCGCAGCAACGGGGCGAGGTGTACCAGTGGACGACACGCACCTTTGAGATCAAAGCGCGTGGTCGGGTCAGCGTTCTCGTCCGCCGGCTCAATCAGCGGGTCATACCGGTGGGCGGCCGGGTCCTTTCGCAGACGCCGACCGCCATTCAGGTGGGGATCCGGCGTGCGGGACTGGAGGCCGTCACCGACGAGATCCGGCTCATTCCGTTTACCCCGGCGGCGCGCGTGGCCATCCTCTTCGATGATGCCGGTGGCAGCCTCGTGCACGCGCAGGCCATTATCGATCTGGGCCGGGCGGTGACGATTACTGTCCTGCCGGGGCTGCGGTTTTCCCGTGAGGTTGCGCTCAAAGCAGAAGAGGAGGGGCTGGAGGTAATGCTACACTTACCCCTCGAGCCCGAAGACCCGAAACTGCTGCTGGGTCCGGGGGGGATCACAACCGCAATGAACGACACTCAGATCGCGCAAACCGTGGCTGCGGACCTTGATCAAGTCCCGGGGGCGATCGGGATCAACAACCATGAGGGCTCAAAAGCCACAGCCGATGAGCGAGTGATGCGCGCCGTGCTCGAGGTCATCAAATCCCGGGGGCTCTTCTTTGTCGATAGTGTCACCTCCCCGCGCACGATCGCGGGACGTCTGGCCGCGCAGATGCAGATTCCCACGGCCTCGCGGGCAGTCTTTTTGGACAATCAGAACCAAGCCGAGCCGATCCGCGCGCAGCTGCGCGAACTGATTGCCGTGGCGCTCCAACGCAAGCAAGCGATCGCGATTGGCCACGCGATGCGCATGACCCCGCAGGTCCTCCAAGAGCTGTTGGGGGAGTTCGACCGCCAGGATATTGAATTGGTGCCGGTGTCGACCTTAGTGCATTGACCCGCGGGGGTGGGGAAGGCATCTAGTGGAGCGGGTAGGAGAAGGCGGATTGCCCCCGAACTTCGGACACCAGAGGCAAACTCCGAACCTGCCGCACGCGAGGAGGAGTCGTCCATGACAGCCCAGGCAGCAGTCATTACTCCCCATGAAGATCCGTGGCAGATGGCCTTGCGGCAGTACAATATCGCGGCCGATTACTTGCCCCTCAAACGCGGCATCCGCGAGTTGCTCGCCTTCCCGAAACGAGAACTCACCGTGAACTTCCCCGTGAAGATGGACGACGGGTCCGTGCGCATCTTCACGGGCTACCGCGTGCACCACAGCACAGTGTTGGGGCCCACGAAAGGCGGCATCCGCTATCACCCAGATGTCACCCTGAACGAAGTCCGGGCGCTCGCGATGTGGATGAGCTGGAAGTGCGCCACGGTCGGCCTGCCGTACGGCGGGGCGAAGGGCGGGGTGATAGTCAATCCCAAGGACCTGTCGCGCGAGGAACTGGAGCACCTCACCCGCCGGTACGCGACGGAGATCGGCATTCTCATCAGTCCCGATGGCGACATTCCGGCCCCGGATGTCGGCACGAACCCGCAGACCATGGCGTGGATCATGGACACTTACAGCATGCACCGTGGCTACTCAACCCCGTCCGTCGTGACCGGGAAGCCGCTGTCCATCGGGGGGTCTTACGGCCGGGTCGAGGCGACCGGGCGAGGCGTGACCTTTGCCGCACGGGAAGCCTGTCGGCACCTGGGGATGTCGCTCAACGGGGCGAAGGTCGTCGTGCAGGGCTACGGGAACGTCGGGTCGGTGGCAGCCTACCTCTTAGCCGATCTGGGCTGTACGGTGGTGGCAGCCAGCGACTCCGGCGGCGGCGTCTACAACCCAAAGGGACTGGATCCCCGCGGCCTCCTGAAGTTCAAAGAAGAGCACGCCAGCGTGGTGGGGTTTTCCGGGACCGAGCGCGTCACGAACGCGCAACTGCTCGAACTCCCCTGCGACATCCTGATTCCCAGCGCGCTAGAAGGGCAGATCAATGCCCAGAACGCGTCGAGAATCAAAGCCCGGCTGATCGTGGAGGGAGCCAACGGGCCGATCACGCCCGATGGCGATGAAGTCTTGGAGAGCCGCAAGGTCTTTGTCGTCCCCGATGTCCTCGCTAACGCGGGTGGGGTGATCGTCTCCTACTTCGAATGGGTGCAGGGCCTGCAACAGTTCTTCTGGACCGAAGAAGAAGTCAACCAGAACCTCGAACGGATCATGGTCCGCAGCTTCGGGCAGGTGTTGCGGACCGCCCAAGACCGCAAGGTTACGATGCGCACGGCCGCCCTCATCCGCGCGATCGAGCGGGTCGCAGACGCGCTTATGACGCGAGGGATCTACCCCTAACTGACCTGGCCTCCCGCCCCCCGGGGCCCTCTTACCCTCGTTTCCGCCCTCCAGGCTTATAGGAGCCTCCGGCCTGGCCGTATGCAGGAGATTGATCGAACTCCGGCCTCCGGCCTGCGCGCGGAGCCCGCGAAGCCGGCGGGTCAGGTGCTGGTGGAGGATTGAGTAGGGGGGTAAGCGAACCAGATACCCGCTCCAGACGCTTTATTTAGGTAAATCAGAATCGCGGTCAAGGGAGGGGAGTGCGTAATGAAGCGACTTCAAATCTTGATTACGCTGGCGGTCTCAGTCCTACTCGCCGTCGGTGGTTACTTCGTACCTGCCGCGCCTGCCGCCACCATGGGGCCGGTCACGGATCCGATCGGCGTGGTAAAGGTGAGCAAGGGTCAGCCGCTCACCATCGCGTACTGGCAGGTGATCACGGGGCCGAATGGTAATCTGGGGATCGACGTCCGGAACGGTATCGAGATCGCGATTGACGATAAGAAAGCAGTTCTGGGCTTCCCGATCAAGTTGATCGGCGAAGACTCCGGATGTAACGCTGAGGGCGGCACGACCGCAGCGACCAAGTTAGCCGCGAACAGCCAGGTCGTTGCGGCAATCGGCTCAACGTGTTCGAGTGAAGCACGTCCAGGGGCACCAATTCTTTGGAAGGCTGGCATCGCCACCGTTTCGCCAGCCAATACTGCCCCCGACCTCACCGACTCCAAGCGCAGCGCCGACTACGACGGTTACCTGCGCACGGCGCACAACGACCTCATCCAAGGCGCCGTGGGGGCGACCTTCGTGCGCACGGTCCTGAAGCTCAGCAAGGTTGCCACAATCCATGACGGCAGCCCGTACGCTGAGGGGCTGGCGAACGCGTTTGCCGCCAGCTTCAAGAAGCAGGGCGGGACGATCACGGCCGCAGAGGCGGTCAACGTCGGCGACACGGACATGCGGCCAGTCCTGACGAAGATCGCGGCGACCAAGCCGGAGCTCATCTACTTCCCCATCTTTGTGGCCGAAGGCGGGTTTATCGCCCGGCAGTCCAAAGAGGTTTCGGGGTTGGAAAAAGTCAAGCTGATGGGCGCGGACGGACTCTTCGACCCGAACTTCCTCAAAGCGGCCGGCGATGCGGCGACGGGCATGTACCAAAGCAGTCCGGACACCAGGACCGAGGTACTTGGTTCGGTTTACACGGTCTTCCTGAAGAAGTACGAGACGAAGTTCGGAACCAAGCCGCTTTCTATCTTCCACGCACACGCGTACGATGCGGCCAACATCATTTTTGCGGCCATCGAGAAGGTGGGCAAGACGGACAGTGCGGGCAACCTCTACATTGGCCGCAAGGCCCTTCGGGATGCGCTGTTTGCGACTAAGGGCTGGAAGGGCGTCACCGGCACGCTGACGTGTAACCCGTTCGGGGACTGTGCCGATCCCCATCTCGCGGTCTACCAGATCACAGCGGGTGATCCGTCGAAGTGGGATCCGGGTGTCACCAACCCGAAGCCAATCTATCCGGTTGTGAAGTAGACGCGTAAGCTCTAGGTTGTGTGTAGGGGGATGGGCTGCGAAGTCGTAGCTCATCCCCCTTCTTCGTAGGTACGCGGTGGGGGCATGGGGCGGACTTTCTGGCAACGCGTCTCGCTGATCTCGCTGTTCCTCTGGGCCTTCCGGATTACGGTGGTCCTCGTGGTCGTCGTGGGGACCTACGGCACCCTCAGTTCCGGTAAGTACGGTCCTGCGCAGTGGATCGACATCGTTATCTTCGGTCTCTCCCAAGGCAGCATTTACGCGCTCATCGCACTGGGCTATACGATGGTTTACGGCATCCTGCGCATGATCAACTTTGCGCATGGTGAAGTGTTCATGAGCGGGGCGTACACGGCATACTTTGCCGCCGCAGCCCTGAACGGATTTGGCTTCCTCACCACCCACCCATTCATCGGCCTGCTCATTGTCCTAGTGGTGGCGATGGCCACCGCGACTGTTGTCGGGCTTCTGGTCGAGCGGATAGCCTACCGGCCCCTGCGTCGTGCCCCCCGCTTAGTGCCGTTGATCTCCGCGATTGGCGCATCCTTCTTTTTGCAATACACTTTCCGCGGATTCTTCGGTGCGGGATTCCAGGCCTATCCGGACTGGCCACTCTTTAAGGGCCACCTGGTCGTTGCCGGCATCGGGATCCTCCGCACCCAGGCGGTGGCGATCATCGGCGCCGTGCTCCTGATGGTTGCCCTGTACTCGTTCGTGATGCGCACCAAGACCGGCACGGCCATGAGGGCCGTGTCTGAGGACATGGAGGTCGCGGCGATGATGGGCATCAACGTCGACCGCGTGATCGTCGTCACGTTCGCCGTGGGGGCTGCGGCGGCCGGGGCGGCAGGCGTGCTCTACGCGCTGGTGTTCAAGCAGGTGTGGTTCTTCATGGGCTTCGTCCCGGGGATCAAGGCGTTCACCTCGGCCGTCCTCGGGGGGATTGGCAACATCCCGGGCGCCATGGTGGGGGGACTCTTTCTGGGGCTCATCGAGTCCGCGGGTCCGATCCTCTTCTTGGACGGACTGGGGATCCCCGCCCCCAATCAGCTCAAAGACGTCTTTGCGTTTACGATGCTGGTCTTGGTCCTCATTTTCCGCCCCACGGGGATCCTCGGGGAACGGTTAGCAGCGAAGAAAGCCTAGATGAGAGGGCGGTGGTGGTGAAGGCATCGCGCTGGACACACTCCCTCCTCCTCGGAGCGATCACCGGAGCCGCCGTGGTGTTCCTGGGCCTGGTGGGGATGGTCGAGGTTTTTGCCCGAAAGGCGATCATCGTCGGCGTGATCTCGCTCGGCCACACGCTGCTCTTGCTTACCGGGCTGGTGGCAGGTCTTCAGGCGGCTGCGCGCGCCGGGCGTCGACCAATCCCGGCCCTGGGGGCTGCGCTGCTGGCTGGGGCAATGTCGGGCGTCGTTGTCTGCGCGTTTATCGTGGTGGGCACGTCGGCAAACCTCCGGGGCATGTTCGTGAACGCGTCCCCTGCGCTCTTTGGACTCCTCTCGTTCGGACGTGGAACGGCGGGGCTTCCCCTGGTGGTTCTCGCGTGGACGGTCATATCGATCCTCGGAGGAACATTCGCCATTCTGCCGCCGGCCATTCGTCGGCCCCTGTCTGCCGGGGGCGCTGCGGTTTTGCTCCTCGGCCTCTTCCAGGAACTCCTGCAGTTGCTGCTGCAGGAGGGAACGGTCCGCCCGTTGGTGCGCGCCTTCTTCTTTGACAACGATGGCCTCATCGTACGTGGAGCACTGACAGGTTTCGCGGCGGTTACGGTGTGGAGTGTAGTGCGGCAGCGGTGGAGACCCGACATCCGAACGCGATTCCTTCGCCTGACGCCGCGGAACCGACGCCTATCTCTCTACCTTGTGCTGCTGCTCACCGTGGTCGTCCTCTTCTACCTACCCATCTTCCTCGGGGAGTTCGTCTCCCAGGTGTTGGTCTTCGTCGGGCTGTTTACTTTAATGGGTTTGGGACTGAACCTGGAAGTGGGATTCGCGGGGCTCCTCGACTTGGGGTTTGTGGCATTCTTTGCCATTGGCGCTTATACGGTTGCCCTGCTGACGACCCCCGAGAAGTATGCGCTGGCGCATCTGTCCTTTTGGGCTGCGGTGCCGGTCGCGGTGCTTGTCTCCCTGATCGCCGGGATATTCTTCGGGTTGCCCATCCTGGGCATCCGTGGGGACTACCTCGCAATCGCCACGCTCGGATTTGGGGAGATCATACGCCTGCTCGTGCTGTCCGATTTCCTCAAGCCGTGGTTGGGGGGAGCGCGCGGGATCGTCAACCTCCCTAAACCCGTTCTCTTTGGGTTTGAGTTCAAACAGTTCGGGCAGCTCTTTTGGATCACGCTCGCGGCGAGCGCGCTCATTGCGTTTGTCGCCGCCCGCCTCCGCGATTCGCGCCTGGGACGGTCGTGGATGGCGATCCGCGAGGACGAGGATGTTGCCGAGGCGGTGGGGATCAATACGATCAATGCCAAACTCCTGGCCTACGGCCTCGGCGGAGCCTTTGCAGGGATGGGTGGGGCGATCTTCGCAGTCATGATTGGTTCGGTTTTTCCCCAATCTTTCTCGCTGCTGGTATCGATTAACACGCTTGCCCTGATCATTGTCGGAGGGGTCGGCAGCCTCCCAGGCGTGATCGTGGGATCGCTTTTTCTGGTGGGACTGCCCGAACTGTTGCGTGAGTTTTCCGAGTTTCGGTTCCTCGTGTACGGTGCAGTTCTCATCCTGATGATGCAAGTGCGGCCTGAGGGGTTGTGGCCGGCCGTCTCTGTCGCGCGTGAGTTGCGACCCGACGAGGGACCCACTCCGGCACGCGAGGAAGCACTCGCGACCGGCGGGGAAGGCGGGGGCTAGCACGTGGCTATCTTGACCGCGCGTAAGCTCACCAAGCGCTTCGGGGGTTTGGTGGCTCTGAGTGACCTTGATCTGGATGTCGCCGAGCGCTCGATCCACAGCGTCATCGGCCCCAACGGCGCGGGGAAGACGACGTTCTTCAACTGCGTCACGGGTTTCTATCAAAGCGAGCAGGGGCGCATCACGTTCCTCGATCTCCCGTTGAATGGTCTGCGTCCGGACCAAGTGACCCAGCTGGGTGTTGCCCGAACGTACCAGAACATCCGGTTGTTTACGAATATGACGGCGCTAGAGAACATCTTGGTGGGGATGCACACGCACCTGCGCAGCGGCTGGATCGGGGCGATCCTCCGCACTCCAGGCGTAGTGCACGAGGAGCAGGCCGCCGTCCGACAGGCGATGGAGTTGTTGGTATTCGTCGGGCTCCTGGGCCGGGGGGATTACCTCGCGAAGAACCTCGCCTATGGGGATCAGCGCCGGCTGGAGATCGCGCGCGCGCTGGCGACCAAGCCAAAACTCCTGCTGCTGGATGAGCCGACGGCGGGCATGAATCCTCGAGAGACGATGGAGATGATGGCTTTCATCCGGAAGCTGCGCGACGAATTGGGGATCACGATCCTCCTCATCGAGCATCAGATGCGTGTCGTCATGGGCATCTCCGAAACCGTCACGGTACTGGACTATGGGACCAAGATCTCCGAGGGTTCCCCCAGCGAGGTGCAAAACGACCCGCGTGTGATCGAAGCCTATCTGGGAACCCGCCGCGCCGTGGCCCAATAAGTGTCGCCAGCGGCGAGAGCGCTGTGGATCGTGTAGGGTGAGTGAAGACGATGGCACTCCTCGAAGTTGACAACTTGCATGTGTATTACGGGCAGATCCACGCCCTGAAGGGAATCTCGTTGCGGGTCGAGCAGGGCGAGATCGCGGCGCTGATTGGAGCCAATGGCGCCGGAAAGAGCACCACCCTGAGGACGATCAGCGGGCTGCTGCGGCCCCGCCAAGGGCGGATCACTCTGTCCGGAAACGATCTGTCCGTCCTCCCGGCGCATGAAATCGTGGCAAAGGGCGTCGTGCAGGTTCCCGAAGGCCGGCGGATCTTCGGCCGGCTCAACGTGCACGAAAATCTGATGATGGGGGCCTATGCCCGCACCGACCCAGGCGCGATCGGAGGGGACATGGAGCGTGTGTTGGCCCTTTTCCCTCGGCTGCGAGAACGCCGCACACAGTTGGCCGGAACACTTTCAGGCGGGGAGCAGCAGATGCTGGCAATTGGCCGGGCGCTTATGTCCGAGCCCAAGGTTCTTCTGCTGGATGAACCGTCCATGGGACTGGCGCCCATTCTGGTCGAACAGATCTTCGAGACCATTGCGAGTATTAACAAGCAGGGGACGACCGTGCTACTCGTTGAGCAAAACGCCTTTATGGCACTCCAGGTTGCCCACCGCGGATACGTTCTACAGACGGGTGAGATTGCGCTGGCCGGCAACGCGGCCGAACTTCAGGCCGATAAAGAGGTCCAGCGCGCCTACCTGGGAGGTTGATCCTCCCTCTTCCCCCACTACCGCGGCCGCCAGGAGAACACGGGGCGTGCGCTCAGATCACCGTAGACGGAGCCTAGGCCCCGTTTGTGGCTGCCATCCGCATCCATGACGGTTAAGGTCACAGTGCCCCCGTCGATGATCAGGAAGGCGATCTGACGTCCGTCGGGTGACCAGGTGGGGCGGACGCTAATGACACGCGGGTCCGTGAGCCGCACCGGTGTGCCTCCCGTACTATCGCGCACATCGATCTGCGCCCCTCCAACCCGCGAGAGGACGAAGGCGAGCCGCCGACCGTCGGGCGACCAGGTCGGGCTGGAGGCCGTGCCCAAGAACCACTGCCCCGTGCCATCGAGATTCGTCACGGCGAGGGATTCTTGGGCAGGCCCGGAGCGGTTCGTGTACGCGAGGCGGCCGTCAGGAAGCCAGGCGAAGCTCGTCACGTCTGGCTGAAGGCCAAACGACGGGGTCGGAACTTGGCGAAGATTCGTCCCGTCGGCTCCCATGACGAAGAGATCGAAGGGTCCACTGCTTGCCTTGGATTGAAACGCGATAAGACGGCCGTCTGGGGACCAGGCCGGATTCCGTCGCTCGCCGGGAGGGCGCGTCAGATCCCTGCGCGTCCCAGTATCGCTCACCGCTACAATCTGGGACTCTCCATCACGGGTCGCGACAAAGACCACCGCTCGGCCATCCGGAGACCATGCGGGGGAAGCATGAGAGCCCGGGTCGGTTGTCAGGCGGCGCTGCGACGTGCCATCCGCATTCATGACGTAGACTTGGCTGTCGTTTCCGTCGCGGTGGATAAACGCAATCCGTCGACCGTCCGGTGACCAGACGGGTGTGGTATTCGATCCCGACCCACTGGTAAGCTGGCGTCGCTCGGTGCCGTCTGCGCCAATGACGAAGAGTTGAGGAAGACCGTGATCCACACCGACAAATGCAAGTTCCGCCCGGGCTGCAGTTGGCGCGGCGGCGGCGGCGAGGGCAGACCCTCCCATGAGAGAGAGGACCAAGAGAAGAATGGTCATCGGTTGCCTCCGCTAATCTAGTTCGCCGTTTCCGGTCAGGGCCTTGGGCAGCGTCACAGTGAAAGTTGTG
>DATGVF010000264.1:0-9466 GCA_035300645.1 bacterium | reverse complement strand
CCCGTCTCACGAGCCCTCGGCTCCCTCGCCCGTCACTGCCTACCTGGGCCTCGGTTCAAATCAGGGCGACCGCCCGGCGATGCTCCAAGAGGCGCTGACCCGCTTGGAAGCGTCCAGGCGTGTGCGGGTGAGGAAGCAGTCCTCGCTGTACGAAACCGCCCCTGTGGGGGTCACCGAACAGCCGTGGTTCCTCAACCTCGTCGCGGAGGTGGACACGGATTTGCTGCCGCTGCAGCTGCTGGATCTCGTGCTGGCCGTCGAACGGGGCCTCGGCCGGGTGCGGACGCAGCGGTGGGGGCCGCGGACGATTGACATCGACATCCTGCTATACGCTGATCTGGCGATGACCACGCCGACGTTGGTGATCCCCCATCCAGAGATGACCCGTCGGCGATTCGTGCTCGAGCCTCTGGTCGAGATCGGCCCAGATGTCAGGCTGCCCGGGGGCCAGCGCGTGGCGTCATTTCTGGACGGAGTACGCGATCAGGCAATCCGCAAGGTTACGTCCTCGTGATCCCCCCCGGCTTGGAGTACCGTCCGCCCCGCACCCGCCAGCGGGCGTTGATTCCAGAAGCACGCGACCGCCGCCTATTCGTCGCGATCGAGGGGCCCATCGGCGTCGGAAAAACCACGCTGGCCCGGCTGCTCGCTGAGCCGTTGGTGGCCGAGGTTGTGCTCGAGGTGGTCGAAGACAATCCCTTCCTGCACCACTTCTATCAGGACATCCGGGGGTATGCCTTTCAGACACAAATCTTCTTCTTCCTCAGCCGCTACCGGCAACAGGAGGTTCTCCGCCGGGCGCGCGAGCAGCATCGTCCCGTGATCAGCGACTACATCTTTGCCAAAGACCGGCTCTTTGCCCGGATGAATCTCGACGGCCAGGAGCTGGATCTGTACGATCGGTTGTTCCAGCTGATCGCCCCCATGACCCCGCAGCCGGACCTAATTCTTTACCTGACCGCACGGCTGGACACGCTATTACGGCGGATTACCCTGCGGGACCGGCCCTTTGAGCGCGCCATCGCTCCTGACTACTTGGACCGATTGTGCGGAGCCTATGAAGAGTTCTTTCACGCCTTTGAAGACACGACGGTCCTCCGCGTGGATACCGATGCCGTCGATATCTTCCGTCCCGCTGACCTGCAGGGGATTTTGCGCTATGTGACCGAAGAGGTGGCCGGGTAGCGCCGGTTAGGCGATTCCGCGCTTGGGCGGAGGCGCCGCCAGACGCCAGATCTCCGGAGGAACGGCCGTCCGTGAAGTGGTTTATCGCCGTCAGCGGCAATATCGGATCGGGGAAGTCCACGATCACCACCTTGCTCAGCGAGAAGCTGGGCTGGACGCCGTACTACGAGGTGGTGGATGAGAACCCGTACCTGCCCGATTTCTACGGCGACATGAGCCGGTGGAGCTTTCACTTGCAGGTCTTCTTCCTCAGCAAGCGCTTCCAGCATCACCAACAGATTGTGCAGGCCGCAGGGTCCATCGTCCAGGACCGGACGATCTATGAGGACGCCGAGATCTTTGCTCGCAACCTGTACCTGCACGGCCAAATGGATGAACGCGATTTCCGCAACTACCACGAACTCTTTACGACGATGCTGCAGTTCTTGCGCCCCCCCGACCTCATCCTCTACCTTAAGGCGTCGGTGCCCACGCTTGTGCACCGGATCAAGACGCGCGCCCGGGATTTCGAGCAGCGGATTCCCACAGAGTACTTGGCGCAACTAAATAAACGCTACACGGAGTGGGTCGAGAACTTTTCCCTCTGCCCGGTCGTGACGATCGACGCCGACGCTCTGGCTCTGGAAGAGTTAGACGGCCTGGTGGCCGAGATGCAGTCGCGCCTAGGCTCCCTGTTCCCGTTGGCAGAGCGATGACGCCTGCCCGAGCTGCGTTTCCTGAGAGGCCGCCCCTATCGGGCCAAAGGGCTTGGGGGAGGCAGACGCAGTGAGGGAGGACTTAGCGTTTGCAATCAAAGCAGGGCTTCGGTCCCACCGGTTTGGACAGAGCTTGCACGTCCATGCCCAGGTGGGGTCTACCAACGATGAGGCCGCAACTCTGGCCGCGCAGGGGGTGACAGAAGGGACCGCCGTCCTCGCGGTTGAGCAAATCGGAGCACGTGGGCGACGCCAACGCGCGTGGCTCTCCCCGGCAGGAGGCCTGTGGCTGTCGGTTGTGCTCCGTCCTGCTCTTCTCACCGATCACTGGCCTTTGGTGGGGTTCGCAGCGGGGGTCGGCGCAGCTCGCGCAGTGGAGGAGGTTGCCCCTGTCAAGGTCGGATTGAAGTGGCCCAACGACCTGATGATCGGTGAGCGGAAACTCGGCGGGGTATTGATGGAGGTGCGAGGATCAGCGGTCATTGTCGGGATTGGCATTAATGCGAATATCGCCCTCGACCACTTCTCTCCCGAGGTCCGGTCCATCGCCACCTCCCTGCTCGCAGTCCTGGCACGCCCCGTGGACCTCGCCGCTCTCGCGCGAGCGCTGTTGGAACAGTTTGAACGCGCCTACGACCTCCTCCCCCTGAATGCCGAGGAGGTGCTCGCCGGCTGGCGAGAGCGGGATCTCACGCAAGGTCGGCAGGTGAGGCTCTCGGGTGCAGAGGACCTCGAGGGAGTTGCTGAAGGTGTGGACCGAACGGGGGCTTTGCTGGTGAGGACCGGCGCCGGCATCCGGCGCATCGTGGCCGGCGATGTGTCCTTGCGCTCGGTCAGTGTCCCACACCGCTAGCGATGCCGCAAATCACTGACATCCCAGGGATTACGGTCGGCCACGCCTCCGATGCGCACGCCGCGACCGGATGCACGGTTGTTGTGTGCCGAGAGGGCGGGGTAGGCGGGGTGGACGTGCGCGGAGCAGCGCCAGGCACACGCGAGACCGACGCGCTGCGTCCGATGACCCTAGTTGAACGTGTGCACGCGGTGCTGCTAACGGGGGGCAGTGCGTTCGGCTTGGCGGCCGCCGATGGCGTCGTCCGCTACCTCGAGGAGCAGGGGATTGGGTTCGACGTGGTCGTCGGGAAAGTACCAATCGTTCCCGCGGCGGTGATCTTCGACCTGATGCTAGGTGGTGCAACCGTGCGTCCGACCGCCGAGATGGGGTACGCAGCTACCCGGGCGGCGTCGCGTGGTCCGGTCGAAGAAGGGAGCGTCGGCGCCGGTTGCGGGGCGACGGTAGGCAAACTGCTTGGCATGCGCTCGGCGATGAAGGGCGGCGTGGGTACCTGGGCGGTCAACTTGCCGGGCGGCGTGATCGTCGGGGCGCTGGTGGTGGTGAACGCATTTGGCGACGTACTCGACGAGCATACTGGACAGGTCCTGGCTGGGGCGCGGGATCCCGCCACGGGGCGCTTCCTGAACACGGCGGACGCTTTGATCCGGGGGCAGCGCGCTCCGGCCTTCACGGCGAACTCCACGCTGGGCGTGGTCGCGACCAACGCGGCGCTGACCAAAGAGCAGGCGAACAAGCTCGCGCAGCTCGGGCACGACGGCCTGGCTCGGGTCATCTCGCCGGTGCACACGATGATCGACGGGGATACGATATTCGCGTTGTCTATAGGCGCCGCCAAGGCCGACGCGATGGCGGTGGGGGCGGCAGCGGTGCAGGCGATTGCCGAATCCGTGAAGCGGGCCGTCCGGCTCGCCACAGGACTGGCAGGAATCGCTGGCCTCGCGGACGCGGGATAGCGCTGGGCTCCGCGCCATGCCGCAACTCGGGCATGACCCGAACGGCAAGAAGGTCGTCTTCTCCGACCTGTAGCGCGGCGCGGAGGGAGCGCCTCCGCAACGCGATGGCTAGTCGGCAAACCCCAGCGGTTCACCAAGATCGGAGGCGCATTGTGGCAGGTCTCTACCCACAGATCGAGCCGTACGATCACGGCATGTTGGAGGTCGGCGACGGGAATCTCGTGTACTGGGAGACATGCGGCAGCCCACGCGGCAGGCCGGCGGTCGTTCTGCACGGCGGCCCTGGTTCGGGATGTACGGCATGGCACCGGAGGTTGTTCGACCCAGGCGCTTACCGCATTATGCTTTTCGACCAGCGGGGGTGCGGGCGCAGCACGCCGCATGTTAGCGCGCCCGACACAGGCCTCGCCAGCAACACCACGTCAAATCTGATCGTGGATATCGAACTGCTGCGTCACCACCTCGATATCGACCGATGGCTCGTGCTCGGGGGTTCTTGGGGCAGCACCCTGGCCCTCGCCTACGCCGAACACCACCCGGATCGTGTCACGGAGCTGATCTTATTCGGCGTCACGACCGGCCGACGCAAGGAGTTCGATTGGTGGTTCCGCGGCGGCGCGGGGGTCCTATTCCCCGTGCAGTGGGAGCGCCTCCGCGCGGCGGTGCCAGTCGCCGGCCGGGACAGCGATATCGTCGAAGCATACCACCGACTGCTGAACGATCCCGACCTCGCGGTTCGTGGGCGGGCCGCGGTGGAGTGGTGTACGTGGGAGTCCGTAGGGCTGGCGTGGCCTCCGGCCCCTCGACTGTCCCCCCGGTTCACCGATCCCGCCTTCGCGATGGCGTTTGCGCGCCTCGTGACCCACTATGTCCGACACAATGCGTGGCTCGAGGATGGCAGCCTGCTCAGCAGCGCCGGCTTGCTGGCCGGCATCCCCGGCATCATGGTGAACGGCCGCGTGGACTTTCAATCGCCGATCGCCTGGGCCTGGGACCTCAGCCAAGTCTGGCCGCGGGCCGAGTTGGTGGTCGTGGACAATGCGGGACACGCAGGCGAGGACCCGGGCATCACTCAAGAACTAATCCGCGCCACCGGGCAATTCGCAACACTCCGATAGTACTGCGTTGAGCGAGTTCCCATGAAGCGGGACACGAGCGAGAGGGACGACCTTAACCCCCGCCTGTGTCCTGATGTGCGAGGCGACTTACTTCTTAGGCTCGAGTTTCAACGCTGCCGAATTAATACAGTAGCGCAAGCCAGTTGGCTTGGGGCCATCATCGAAAACATGACCCAGATGGGCGTCGCACCTGGCGCACAGCGCCTCAGTGCGAATCATACCGTGGCTCCGGTCGACCTGCGTTTCGACCTGTGCATCGGCGATGGGACTCATGAAGCTCGGCCATCCACAGCCCGCGTCGAATTTCGCGTCGGATGCGAAGAGCTCTTCCCCGCAACAGATGCAACGATACACACCAGGCGTCACGATCATGTCGTACTCGCCGGTGAATGGACGCTCTGTGGCCTTCTGCCGGGTAACGGCATATTGCTCCGGCGTCAATTGCTTGCGCCATTCACTGTCGCCCTTCTTGATCTTGTCACGCATCGCGGTCTCCCCATCCATCATAACAAAGATCATCCGACGTACTGCCCAACTGTCTGCCCGGTTGGCGGCGGCAGGGCCCCAGTACCCCCGATCGCGCTCCGTCGGGACGGTCAGCGTAACGGGGCGTCGGGACGCGGTCATACTCCGATCGCATATGCTAGACTGACGGAAAGGCCGATACCCGTGAGGGTTGGACCCGAAGAGCATCGAGCAGGACGGGCTTCGTCCGGTACTCATTGAGACTGGAACGGAGGGAACTACGATGGCGCAAAACGAGTATGCCCCTGCCACGCCGCGGAGGGGTTTTCGTTTGTCCACGCAGGATGTGACCGTCGCCGGCATTTTGGGCGCTGTCGCGATTGTGCTCGGATATACTCCGCTAGGGCTCATCCCCTTTCCCACGCCTGCCGCGAACGCGACCACGCTGCACATTCCCGCGATTGTAGCGGGGATTCTGGCGGGCCCGGTCGTCGGCGCCTTTGTCGGCGCTATCTTTGGGATGATTAGTCTTCTTCGGCACACGACGCCCGCTTTCGGCAACCCACTGATAGCCCTCGGCCCGCGGATCCTCATCGGCGTTGTTGCCGCGCTGGTTTTCTCCCTGTTGCAGCACAGGTACGCCCGCATCCTCTCCGCCGTTGCTCTGGGCGCGGTTATCTTCACGATCTTGGGACCGGGCGCTGCACGCTTTGAGGCAGCGTATCGCGCCGGGAAGATTGCCCCGACCTGGCTCATCACCGCCTACCATTCCGTCGCCGCAGTGACGGCTCCCCAACCCTGGTTCTACCTCGCCGCCGCCCTTGCCGCCGCGGGAATTGCATACTGGCTGTTGGCCGGCGAAAACGCGGCTCCGGCGGCGGCGGCAGTAGCGGGGACGCTCACGAATACCGTCGGGGTTTTGTCCCTCATGGTCGTGTTAGGGTTCATTCCCGCCGGGGCGGCGTTCGTGATCGGGGCCACGCACGGTCTGCCCGAGGTGCTTCTGGCTGTCCTCATAACCGTCCCAGTGTACCGGGCCGTGTCGTCTGCCCGGGGGAGGGGCTAGCGCCCGATGTTGCTTGCGCTGAACGTCAACAACACGCAGATCAAGATCGGCGGATATGAAGGCAGCGAGCTCAGGGCCCACTGGCGTATCGCCACGGATTTGGACAAGACGGATGACGAATACGCAATGACTATACATGCGCTCTTGAAGTACGCCCGACTGGAAGTCGCGCAGATCGACGCCGCGGCCATCTCCTCTGTTGTGCCGCCTCTGACCGAGGTGTTTGAACGGTTGTGTCAGCGCTATTTCGACGTCACCCCGCTCGTGGTCGGACCGGGGGTGCGGACCGGGATGCGCATCCTCTACGAGAACCCCAAAGAAGTCGGGGCGGACCGCATCTGCAACGCCATTGCCGTCTACCAGAAGTACGGCGGTCCCGCTATCGTGGCCGACTTCGGGACGGCGACGACGTTTACGGCGGTGTCCGCGGAAGGCGACTTTTTGGGAGGCGCAATCGCCCCGGGTATCGGGATCTCGGTGGATGCGCTGGTGGAACACACGGCGCAGTTGCCGCGGGTCGAATTCGGCAAGCCGAAGTCCGTGATCGGGCGGTCGACCGTGGCGGCCATGCAGGCCGGGATCCTCTACGGCTTCGTCGGACAGGTGGACGAGATTGTACGCCGCATGCGCGCTGAACTCGGCGGCCACGCGACGACGATTGCCACAGGGGGATGGGCGGAGCTAATTGCCGACGAGTGTCGGTGTTTTGACGACCTGGACCCGTTGCTCACCCTGGAGGGATTGCGCATCATTCACGACCGGAACCGGGTCGCCACCGACGCCGCGCGCACGGCATCGCCGTGAGAGGAGTCACCCATCGGGGCCCGTAGTCCCTCGAGGAAGCCGCCATGACCACCAAACGCGTCGTCTCAGTCAGCCTGGGCAGCCACAGCCGGGATCACCGATTTGAGACCGATATCCTGGGCCAGCATTTCGTCATTGAGCGCCGAGGGACTGACGGAGATGTCCGCCGCGCGCGGGCCTTGCTGGAGGAGTTAGACGGCAGGGTGGACGCATTGGGCCTGGGCGGAACGGACCTCTATCTGCGGGCGGGTCAGCGCAAGTACCTTATCCGAGAGACCGCCGGGCTCGTCCGTAACATCCGGCAGACCCCCTTTGTGGACGGGGGCGGGATGAAGGCATCCTGGGAGCGGTGGTTGATCACAGACTACCTTCCCAACCGCAAAGGGTTGTCGCTGCGCGGTCGAAAGGTGCTGCTGGTGTCCTCGGTCGACCGCTACGGGATGGCGGAAGCATTTACCGACGCGGGCGCCCAGACCCTGTTTGGTGATTTCATCTTCGCACTGGGCTTGCCGATCCCGCTGCGCTCTCTGACCACGGTCAAAATTGTCGCCGCAGCTCTGCTGCCGATTCTCACCAAGCTGCCGATCAAGTTCTTGTACCCCACGGGCAAGAAGCAAGATGAGATCACCCCGAAGTGGGGACGCTATTACGCGTGGGCCGACGTGGTGGCCGGAGATTTCTTGCTCATCCGCCGGTTCATGCCCGCAGATCTCCGCGGCAAAGTGATCCTCACACAGACGGTCACGCCCGCTGATGTGGATGCCCTGCGCCAGCGCGGCGTGTGGCTACTGGTCACCGACGGTCCGGATATGGGCGGTCGGTCTTTCGCCACCAACGTGTTGCAGGGAGTGATCGTGGCGTTGCTGGGTCGTCGCCCCGAGGAGATCTCGACCGAAGAGTACCTGCAGACCGCATTGCGGGCGGGCTTCGAACCGCGCGTGGAGGAGTTGAATCCCGCAGCCGCTCCCAGCTGGGCCCGTCACGGAAGTCTCGTGCACTGATGACCTCTCCTTCGCCCGCTTCTGCTCCCTCTGGGCACGGCGGCGAGCCAGGCCGGTTCGCGTTCGTCCTCCACCCCCTCCGTATCGCTGATTTTGCGCGGAAATATCCGCTTGTCCGCTACCTGCCCGATCGGTTTGTGGAGGCCGCCTTCCGACACATCCGGCCCCGCCTCGTCTCCCACATTACCGGCATTCAATCGGCGACGGGGGCGCGGGCCGAGGGATGGTTCATCGGATTGCCGCTGACGCCGCGGCTGTTGATGGAGTCCCCACTGGAGTTCGTCTACCCGCGCCTGATCGAATGTGGCCGGATCGCCGAGGCGCAGGGCGCGCGGATCGTGGGGTTGGGCGCCTTCACGAAGATCGTGGGCGATCGGGGGGTGACGGTCGCCAACAACATCCGCATTGCGGTCACGACCGGAAACAGTTACACGGCGGCGACGGCGGTCGAGGGCGCATTGCTGGCCGCGCAGCGCCTAGGCATCGATCCCGCAAATGTCACAGCCGCCGTTATTGGTGCCACGGGATCCATCGGAGCCGTCGCCAGCCAGATGCTTGCCCGCAGCGTAGGCCGCCTGCTGCTGGTGGCCCGCACCCCGGAGACCCTCGACGCGTTGCAGGCGCGGTTGCGGCCGGGCTCCCGCGCTGACATCGCCCTGGGCATGGACGTGAAGAAAGCGGTGCGCGAGGCCGACGTCGTGCTGACCGTCTCGTCGGCTACCGATGTCTTGATCGAACCGGACGACCTGCGGCCCGGGGCGGTGGTGTGCGATGTGGCGCGCCCCCGCAACGTCTCCCGAGTGGTCTACGAGCGGCGCAATGATGTGTTGGTCATTGATGGCGGAGTGATCGAGGTCCCCGGTGATGTGGACTTCGGGTTCGATTTCGGCTTCCCGCCGCGGATGTGCGAGGCCTGTGTGGCAGAGACGATTCTCCTGGCCCTGGAACACCGGTACGAAAACTTCACCCTGGGCAAGGAGATTTCCCTCGCGCAGGTGGAGGAAATTTCCGCGTTGGCCCGCAAGCACGGATTCCGCCTGAGCGGCTTCCGCCGGTTTGAGCGCGCCATCAGTGACGCGGAAGTCGACCGGATTCGTCAGACCGCTCACCCCGGACGACTCGCGCGCGTGTGAAGGCATTCAGACGTGTCTGCGAGACGACTGGCGGCACGGTTTGAGCAGTTGCGCTTGACGCCACCAGGGGGATGGGCTATACTCCGACCCACTGAGGGCGAGCAAGAGCCCTCAGTTTTGTTGCAGATCGAGTACAGAGAGGCGGGGGCGCTGTAGGTCGAAATCGGCCTACGGTGTTTTGTCTTCAAGC
>DATGVF010000263.1:0-3568 GCA_035300645.1 bacterium | reverse complement strand
GAGCACGGTCGCCGGGGCCGGCAGTTGGTACGGGCGGACCCATTGGCGTTGCAGGGCGAACCACCAAAGCGCCAGCAGTCCCAGCGGGAGCGCCAGTTGTAGAAGCAACCGCGACGGCCACAGACTCCGCGTCCGCATCTCGGCACACCCCTGTGAGCTTGGGTGGAGCCCCATCACCGCGAACTTCCGGATGCACCCAGTGTTCGGCCCGCTGGCTCGGGCGCAACCAGGTCCTCAATCGCCTTGGCGAGGTCGACGTCTGGTGGGACGAGGCTTTCCGCGCGGATCAGAGGCACCAGGCGCGTTAGCACCTGCTGCTGTCGCGCCCCCGGACGCGGGTCGGGAAACGCGGTCCGTTCCGTCAGGACTTTGCGGGCGACCTCGGGGGAGACTTTGGCTTCCTCGCTGAGGATCCGCACGAGGTCGTCGGGATGGGCGATGGCCCACTGGCGGCCGCGTTCGTATAATGCCAAGACCCGCACGACCACGTCCTCGTGATCCCGGAGGAGTGAGTCCAGTACGTTGAGCGTGCCGTACGTGTTCCAATCCCGCTGCCTGAGCAGTAGACGCGATCCGGCCATCAGTTCGGCGTGGGCCATGTAGGGGTCCAGCCCGGCCCAGGCATCCACCTGGCCGGCGAGCAGCGCAGCCTCTCCATCGGGGTGTTGGAGGTGGATGAGGGAGATGTCGCGTTGCGCGAGCCCTGCCGCGCGCAAGGCCTGCAGGAGGAAGAACCACGGATCGGTGCCGCGCGTGGCCGCGACCTTTTTCCCCCGCAGGTCGCGCACGTCGCGCACCGTCGACACGGTCGGCACGACGACGGCCGTCCACTCGGGCTGAGAGTAGATCCACACCGTTTTCAGCGGGACCCCGTTGGCGCGTGCGAGCAAAGCCGCGCTACCGGCGGTGGACCCGAACTGCACCGCCCCGCTGGCAGTGTACTCATTGGCTTTATTGCTCCCCAAGCTCAGCAGCCACTCGACGCGGGTGCCGTCGCGTGCCAGGTCCTGCTCCACCCAGTGCATGCGCCTCAAGACCAGACTCACCGGGTTGTAGTAAGCATAATCAAGCCGCAGGACGTCCAGCTTGGAGACTGCCCCGATAGATGTTCCCACCCTCGCTGCTGCGAGCAACACGCTCGCCATCGCGAGAGCGCTCATGACGCTACGAAGCCTTCTGTTCGGAGACGTTACATGCATCTCGTCGCCCTCCTCAGGCGCGGATTGCTCTCATCGCTGTTGGCCAAATTTTGTGAACAGGTGCTGGGTGCGGATGCACCGATCCGAAACCACGACCAGCCCCGCATCCCGGGCTCGGGCTGCGGCGGGTTCGTTCACGATGCCCTTTTGCATCCAGATCGCCTGGAGGTTTGGCAGGTGTGTCAGCGCGGCGTCCACAATCTGTGGTACCTCGTCGCCGGGACGGAAGATGAGCACAAGCTGGACGCGCACGGCATCCGCAGCGGGAAGGGCGGACAGCGAGGGGAAAACGGGCCGTCCTAGGATCGTGTCCGCTTTGGGGTTGATCGGCACCAGATCGTATCCCTGCCGGTGCAGGTGATGTGCCACTATGTAGCTGTCCTTGTACGGACTGCTCGAGAGTCCGACCACGGCGATAGTCTTGCATTCTTCCAGGATCCACCGGATCTGCGCCCGTTCGTCTGAGGCGACGACAGAGGGGATCTCTCGAACGGTCACATGAGCCCTCCGCTGCTGCGAATGTGCAACTGCGAAATGTGCTCGGCGACCTGCTCGCTGAAGCCTGCCTGCAGCAAGCGCCGCTTGCGGTTCTCGTTCAGTTCCGCGATGAATTGGCGAATCCGGGGCACCCCACGTCCCTGCGCGGCCGGACTGCGGCCCCCGCCGGCCAGAATCGCCAGCGCCTCCTGCACCTGTGGGGGGAGTCCTGAGACCTCGTAGGTGAACGACAGCCGCCCTTCCAGCGCCTCAACGAACTGCTGCCCGAGAAGGTCGGGGTCTTTCTCGCCTGAGAGCTGCGTCTGCAGACGGCCAACGCCGTAGGCCACGTGGCGCGCCTCGTCTTCCAATGACCGAACCATGATCTGTCGCGTCGCGTCATCGGGAGAAATCTCGATCAGCAGGTGAAAGAGGTCCGTGAATGTGCCCTCTCCCAGGACGTGGAGCAAGAAGCTGGCGCGCGCGAAGTCCTCCTGCATAAGCAATCCTTTGATGGAGCTCTCGGTGCCTGGCGACACCTCGCGCAGCCCTACGCCGTTGAGGTAGAGACGCTTCAGAAATGCTTCCACGTGGCGGGCTTCGTCAACGACCTGGGTCGAGAGGAATATCCCTGCCTCGGTGTAGGCGGGGTGAATCTGTCCCACGAACTTGGCGGGCAAATACCAGGCGGCGTATTCCTGTTGCAACATCCACGTGAGGACCCCCGCCAGAGCGTCCTCTAGATCTGGAGCCACGTTCCGACCGGCTGCCCACGGAATGTCGGTGCTTGCATTCCACTGGCGGCGCTTCGCGCGTTCGATGAGCTCGTGCAAGTTGTCCGCCCAGACCATCTTCCGTTGTGTGATGGAGTAGGGCATGGCGGGTCCGGGCTGGGTCCGGGGGGCCCCCCGGAACACGATGCCTGCGGGGTCGACGCGGTCCGGGACGGGCGCGAGCGGCAGTCCTGTGAGCAGGAGGCTGCCGTCAGGCTCTAACTGGGCTACGGGCCGATCGGCGGTCGCAGATCCGGTCGCCGTAGCTTCGCTCTGGGTCTTACGGTCTTGGGGATCCATGGGAGGTCTCCTCATGCGATGGGACGCACGGTGTACTGAACGTCGACGGGATGCCGCACCGTATTGGCGACCGGGGAAAGCTGAACCGCCCGATAGGCGATCTCATCAAGGAGCGCCGGATCCGCGTCGCAACGGGTGTAGATGGTGACGTGGATCTGCTTGTAGCCCGAGTTGCCCTCGCGGACTCCAAAAAACGACGGAAGATCGATCGTCCCCTCCACCTCGATCTCGAGCTCGTGGACCTGGACCTCACGCAACGCGGCGTTTACGGCAAAGCCAACCGCGATGCACCCCCCGACGGCCCCCAGGAGAGCTTCACTCGCGGCCATGGCGCGGTTCGTGCCGCCGAGCCACTCCGGCTCATCGTAGGCGTGAGGCGGGACATCCCGCGTATACGCTTGGCTATGCAGGCCGGAGATCCACCGCACGCGGGCCCGACGCGAGTAGGCGGAGAGGTCCTTGGCGAGGTCCGGATTGGTATCCACCTGGGCCGCCAGGGTGATCACTGTTGTCACATCGACACCGTTGAGCGAGATCGAAGTCTTGGACATGTCCCCTCCATATGGTGGGTAGTTGATCCTCTTGCGCGCGAACTCCGGCACGACGTCCGGCGGAGATGTCATCCACCGGGCCTGGCACACACTCTGTTTTTGGGCCGAAAAACATTATCCGGCGAACTGGTTCAGACGGATGCGGTTAGCAGACGAGACTACGTGAGTCTAGACGGAGTGCGGCGAAAGCATCGTCTGCTTCCGCCGGCGACAGATGCAGCTGCGCGGCGCGTACCGAAGGTACCGCATGAATGTTGGTATTCTTGTA
>DATGVF010000262.1:0-6382 GCA_035300645.1 bacterium | reverse complement strand
CCCAAAACCCTCCGGGTCATATATGGGTCCGGGCGACACAAAGATGCGTTGCACCTCGGCGAGCGGTTTCGCCAACCATCCGCCAAATGGCGGCACCGCAGCCTGCTGGAGAGGCAACGTGTCTTTCTTCAACAATGGAATCCGAGGTAAGTCGGCCAGCGTCAGCGTCTGAGGGCGCACCGCGGCGGCGGCCAGGGCGGCGCGGAAAGCGGGCGACCCCGCCACGGCGCGTTCGGCGACCCTCCGGAGAATCGCCTCCTGCGTCGCGGCCCGCTGGGAAGCCGGCTGCACTTCGGCGGGATCGTACACGTCGGAGGGGGTCCTCATCTTCCGCATGCTCCGGAGTTCATGTTCCGTTCACAGCTAAGGCGCTCCTCTGAAGGAAGGAATCCCACAGGCAGGAAATAGTCAGCAATGCTCCCCGACGAGCCGGTCCTGCGTGTCGAGGATCTCCACCTTCGTTTCCACGGGATCCAGGCGATCGCGGGTGCTGGTCTCACGCTCTCTCCGCGTGAGATTCTCGGAATCATTGGCCCCAACGGCGCTGGGAAGACCAGCCTCCTCAACTGCATCAACGGGTTCTACCGGCCGCAACGCGGCCGCATCCTCTTCCGCGATCGCGACGTTACCCACCTCCCCCCGCACACGCGCGCGGCGTTGGGCATCGCGCGGACGTTTCAGAACATCGCGCTCTACCCCGGGATGACCGTTCTCAACAACATCATGACCGGCCGGGTCATCCACATGCACGCGGGCGTGCTGTCCTGCGGGATGTATACCGGGTCAGCAGTACGCGAACACGTGGCCCACCGCGCGATCGTGGAAGAGATTATCGACTTCCTCGAAATCGAAGACGTCCGGAGCCACCTCGTCGCCGACCTCCCGTACGGCATCCAGAAGAAGGTCGAGCTGGGCCGGGCCCTCGCGCTGGACCCGAAAGTGTTAGTGCTGGATGAGCCGATGGCGGGGATGAGCATGGATGAAAAGGCCGACATGGCCCGATACGTTCTCGAACTGAAGGAGGTCCGCGCGATCCCGATTGTGCTCGTCGAACATGACATGGGTGTGGTGATGGACTTGTGTGATCGCCTCGTCGTCATGGACTACGGCAAGAAGATTGCCGAAGGCCCCCCTCCACAAATACAACAGCATCCCGATGTTATTCGGGCCTACCTCGGCGAGACCGGACCCCTCCCCGTCGCCTAATGGCATGGCCACCCTCCTGAAGGACCTCATTCCCGTCACCGTCCGGCAACGTGTCGAGGGCGCGGTCGACACCTTCCCCAAGCTCTTGCGCCACAACGCGCAGCGATTCGGCGACCGTGTGGCCTTCCGCGAGAAAGACATGGGGATCTGGCGCCCGATCACATGGCGCGCGTACTTCACTCGCGCTCGCGCGTTTGGTCTGGGTCTCGTGACACTGGGGATAGAACGCGGCCAGGTGTTGGCGATTGTCGGCGACAACCGCCCCGAGCTGTTCTATGCGGCCGTAGGCACGCAGAGCGTGGGCGCGATTACCTTCGGCGTGTACCAGGACAGCCTCGCCGAGCAGATGGCGCAGCTGATCGACTTCTCGGATGCGCGTTTCGTCTTTTGCGAAAATCAAGAACAAGCCGACAAGATCCTGCAGACTGCAGGGCTGGTCCCTAAGCTCCAGCGGATCATCGTGGAGGATTGGCGGGGGATGTGGCAATACGACCACCCCGAACTGATCAGCTTCGCAGAGGTGGAACGGTTGGGGCGCGCGCGCGACGCGCAGGAGCCTGATTTGTTTGACCGGTTGATCGACGCGACGGGCGCGGACGACGTGGCGATCTTCTGCCAGACATCGGGAACTACCGGTCTGCCGAAACTGGCCATGCTCTCGCATCGCAACCTCATCACGCAGGGCATGAACTTCCACGCCGTAGAACGCAGTCTCTCCCCGACAGATGAGTTTGTGTCGTTTCTCCCCTTCGCCTGGATCGGGGAGCAGATGCTGGCCGCCACACTCCACCACCTGGTGGGGTTCACGGTGAACTTCCCCGAAGAACCCGAAACCGCTCCCCGGGACTTCCGGGAAATCAGCCCGCAGTTCACCTTTGCCCCGGCGCGGATCTACGAGGGGCTGCACACCGTCGTCACGGTACGCATGCTGGATTCGGGGTGGCTGCGTCGTCGCATCTTCGAATGGGCCTTGGGCTTGGGAGGGCGCGTCGTGGACCTCCAGGCCGCGGGGCAAGCGATTCCCTGGAGGCTCGGCGCCCTGCGCACGCTCGCGCACTGGTTGGTCTACCGCCCTGTGCTCGACAAAATCGGATTTTTGCGCATGCGGGTAGCCTGGAACGGCGGCTCCCCCCTCGGCCCCGATTACTTTCGATTCTTCCACTCGCTCGGAGTGAACCTGAAGCAGATCTACGGGCAGACGGAAATCGCAGGCATCTCCTGTGTCCACCGGGACGGACACGTTCACTTCTGGACAATGGGCTACCCGATCGCCAACACGGAGGTTCGGCTCACGAGCGAGGGGGAAATCCTCAGCCGCAGCCCCAGCGTGTTCCTCGGCTATCATCGGAATCCCGACGCGTCCCAGGCTGCCCTACGCGACGGCTGGCTGCACACCGGGGACTATGGCACGCTGGATCCGACCGGCGACGTCATCATGTTTGACCGCATGTCAGATGTCATTACGCTGGCCGATGGCAGCAAGATGAGCCCCTGGGTGGTTGAAGCCATGCTCAAATTTACCCCGTACATCCAGGAAGCAATGGTGACGAAGTGCCCCGGGAGCGCGACACTAGTCGCCGTCCTCAACATCGACCTCCGCAGTGTGGGGAAATGGGCCGAGGATCGCGGAATCGCCTACACGTCGTATGCTGATCTGTCCCAGAGACCCCCGGTCCTGGATCTGCTCTCCGGCATTGTGCAGGAGGTGAATGGCCGGCTGCGTGCCGAGTGGCGCGTCCGACGATTTGTTTCCTTATATAAGGAGTTTCACCCGGATGACGATGAACTTACCCGCACGCGCAAACTACGGCGGCACTTTATCACCGACCGCTATCAAGACCTGATTCGCGCGTTGTGTGCAGGCCAACGCACGTTCGACGCCACCCTCCACATCCGCTATGAGGACGGCACTACGCGAGAGGTACGCACCACCCTCCAACTCCGGGACCTGGCCTGATCCTGTGGCGGTGTTTGCGCCCCTGAACCCCCGCAAGCGCCCCAGACGCGAACATGCGCTCGTCTGTGCCGTTGCCCCTGGGACCTGGGAATGACGGCGGAGTTTCTCCTCAGCGGACTGGTGAACGGGATCGCAGTCGGCAGCATTTACGCGCTGATCGCACTGGGCTTTGCGCTCCTATATAAGTCCACGAAGATCCTCAACCTCGCGCACGGTGAACTCGTATTGCTCGGAGGCTACGTGGCGATCGCGCTCACCGAGGTCGTACCCTTCCCCATCGCGGTCGTGCTCACCCTGGGCCTCGCGGCGTTGTTAGGGTTCGCGATCGAACGGGTCGTCATGCGGCCCCTGTTCGGACAGCCCTTGCTGTCACTCATCATCGTCACACTGGCTCTCGGCTACATTATCCGCGGCACCATGGTCGGGATTTGGGGAGGAAGCACACGCACTTTTCCGGCGGTCCTCCCCGGCGGTCTCGTGCGTATTGCCGGAATCCCCATGCAGACGGTCGGGGCCTTCAGCGCGGTCACGGCCGCGGTGCTCCTGGTGGTGTTCTGGCTGTTCTTCCGGTACTCGCTGGCGGGCATCGCCATGCGGGCTGCCGCCAACGAGCAACTGACTGCTAGCACGCTGGGGGTCAGCTTACGGCGCGTCTTTGCTTATGCGTGGGCCTTCGCCTCAGCCGCCGGCGCCATCGGCGGCATCCTGCTCGGCCTGTGGCTCGGCGTCAACTTTGCGCTCGCCTCTGTCGGCTTGAAGGCCCTGGCCGCCGGGATATTGGGCGGGCTCGATAGCATCCCGGGGGCGATCCTGGGCGGCGTGGCTATCGGGGTTATCGAAACGGTCGTGGGCGGCTATATCGACACCAACGTCATCTATGGATTGTACGGGTTTAAAGACATCATCGCGTTCGTCGTGATCCTTCTCGTCCTGCTTGTGCGTCCTTATGGCCTGTTTGGGACTGAGCACATCGAACGCCTGTAACCTGGTCGCCGCCTCCCCCGGCGATCCGGTGGACACACGATTGGCGCACGCGTGAGCGACCGACCAGCCGGTGACTTCAAGACGACGTACGTCCAGGACATGGCGATCCTGGACACCCGCTTTTATCGCATCGGGTTCCTGTGCCTGCTCGGCGCACTGACTCTGGCTCCGCTGTGGCTGGGGCGATTCATCTTCGTGCTCAATGCGATCGGGATCTTTGCGATCGGCGCGTGCGGTCTCACGTTGCTCACCGGGTTCACGGGACAGATCTCCCTCGGGCACGCGGCGTTCATGGCCATCGGGGCGTACGCGTCAGCCCTCCTCACTCAGGCCTGGCGACTGCCTTTCATTGTGGCGCTACCGCTGGCGACGACCATCACGTTCGTCTGCGGGATCGTCGTCGGCCTCCCGTCTCTGCGGATCAAAGGCCTCTATTTAGCGATCGCGACTCTCGCCTTCCAGTTCCTCACCGAATACGCGATCATTCACGCCACAGGAGGCATTGGGGCCATCTCTGTTGCTCCGGCCTCGATTTTCGGCTGGACGATCCGGACCGAGCGGCAATTCTACTACCTCCTCCTTGTAGTCTGGGTCACCTCCGCGGTCTTTGCGGCCAATCTCGTGCGCAGTAGGGTCGGGCTCACCTTGATGGCGGTGCGAGACCGCGATTACGCCGCGCAAGTCTTAGGGATCAACCTGCTGTTCTATAAGACCCTCGCCTTTGGCCTCGCGGCCAGCTATGCGGGGATTGCCGGGAGTCTATGGGCACATTACAGCCGCCTGCTCACCACGGAGCAGTTCACCATCGGGCAATCTATCGACTACGTTGCGATGGTCGTGATCGGAGGCCTGACCAGCATCTGGGGACCCCATCTGGGCGCCACCGTGGTGGTGTTGCTCTCACAGGGGTTGAAGATCATGACGCCCGTGCTGGTGAGGGTCGTACCCGCCTTTGGGCAGATCGCGACCCCGCTGCGAGAAATTGCGTTCGGCGTAACGCTGATTGGCTTACTGATTTGGGAGCCTGGGGGAGTCGCGATGCTGTTCAAAAAGTTGAAACGTCTGCTAAACCTGTGGCCGTTCGCATACTAATTGGGACCCGGACGGATCCTCCGGGCGATCCCCGCCACGGCGGGGACGCGGGTCTTTAGAGAAAGAGGCCTAGAAGCTAGGCCAGCCACCGCTTCCGGCGCTTGTAGCTTTTGACCTCGAGAAACCGACGCCGGTCTGATCCCCGGATTCCCAGATAGAACTCCCGGACATCGGCATCTTCGCGGAGCTTAGCCGTCGGCCCGTCGAGAACAAGCTTCCCGTTTTCCATCACGTAACCATAGGACGCGAGCTGAAGGGCCATCTTCGCATTCTGCTCCACCAAGAGGATCGTCACACCTTCCTCGCTATGCAGGCGGTGGATCAGCTCAAAGATTTCATGGGCGACCAGCGGGGCGAGACCCAAGCTGGGTTCATCGAGGAGCAACAGCGTGGGGCGGGCCGTCATCGCACAACCGATGGCAAGCATCTGCTGCTCGCCGCCGGACAGATACCCCGCGCGCGTCTTCCGACGGGTGGCCAAGGGCGGAAAATACTGATAGACGAGCCCGAGACGTTCGCGCCGATCCTTTCCGCCCTGACGGTGCAGCGCTGCTCCAACGAGCAAATTCTCCTCAGCGGTCAACTCTTCGAAGAGCCGGCGCCCCTCACGCACCATGACAATCCCAGCTCTCGCAGTTTCTTCCGGCAACTTATTCTCGATCCGCCGACCGGCAAACTCGATGCTGCCCCGAGTGACCTCGCCGCGCTCGAGGCGGATCAATCCTGTAATAGCCTTCAGTGTCGTCGTCTTCCCGGCCCCGTTGGCACCAATCAGCGCTGTGATCTTCCCCTCAGGCACCTGCAACGAGACGCCTTTGAGGACTAGAATCGATCCCCAGTACATGACTTCCACGTTGTTGACGGTCAGCATGAAGGTTTGCTCGCGGGGGAGGAGACGATGGAAATAGCGTGCGGGCCGATCAGCACGATGCCGGTTCTTGTGTCGCGGTACGAGTTGTGCAGGGGGAGGATCGTACCCTCCCCCTGCCCAGGATTTAGAACCCCAGCCAGTCCTTTCGCCTCTCGACGGTCACGGACTTCAGCACAACGATCCGGGCGTTGCGGACTGTGACGATCCGCGTCGTGGTGGAGGGGCGGTGATCATCGCGGGTCAACGTGATCGGGGCAGCCGCCAACCCGTCT
>DATGVF010000261.1:0-3209 GCA_035300645.1 bacterium | reverse complement strand
AAGATGATCAGTAAGACTACGAAGGCGCCCGTGAGACGAATCTCAAGCAGGATTTTGGGTTCGAGGTGGCGGTTGAAGAGGGATTTGGCGACAACTCCCGCCACGCCCCACAGCGTGGCGGCCCCCATGACGGCGGCGTACCCTTGCAGGCGGCCTGAGCGCATTACCGCGCGCGCAACACGCCCGCTGGGTCCACGAATGCGGTAGCGTCAGGGGCGCCCACCAGGGCGCGCGAGGCGAGCACGAATCCTCCGAGCATATCCGACCCCGACGTTTCCCCTACCGCCAACACTTCACGGGCTGCGCCGACAACGCGCACCGCGTCGGATGTGCTCATCGCGGCAACGAGGCGATGCCACCCCTCGCTGGCTTCCCCTCGCGCTGCCGCATCGAGGTAGGCGGTGCTGATCTGCGTGGTTCGATGACGGGCTGAGCGGGCAATCGCCTCACGCGCCGATGCTCCATCCACATCGGGGAGAGCGGTGAGTGCCAGCAGGCAGCCCACAAGGACATCATCCCCAGACGGGGTCAACCCCGGCCCCAGGCCGGCCAGCGTGCGTGCACCGCGTGCTACCTGCGAGCGATCGGCCTGCCGCAGTCCACTGGAGAGATCCGCTAGGCCAGGAGAGGCGGATCGCTCTAGAGGAGTCAGGATCCGTCCGGCTCGTCCCACGCTCACGCGAGCCAGCCCGCCCGCCGGGGCTTCCGCGGCGATCAGATCTGTTAAGGCCCGAAGTTGGTCGAGCAAAGTATCGTTCGCGGCGCGGTCGATCCTGGTCAGAGCAGGGTCCCACGCGATGGCGCCGTCGAAGGCGATCTCCCAGGCGTCGGCCACCTGTACTCGGTGAGCATCTGAACTGACCTGCGCCCCGATGGCAAGATGGCCAAACGGCGGGGTAGGTCTGACTATGAAGTTCAGGGGTCCATTGTGAAGTTCTGCGCTGACGACGGCGACAATTCGGCCGTCGAACGCGAGATAGCAGCTTCGCGCAAATGTCGCGATCACCCGTCCGCTGCGAGGCGTGTGCAGAAACTCCAGGATTGTCGCACTCGCCGACTCGGCCCGCAGGTGGGATAGAGCGGAGGCGGATGTCATGAGTGGGCCTGCGTGCGCAGGCGCTGTGCTGCATCCAGCACAGCCTCGACGATCCCCTGGTATCCCGTGCAGCGGCACAGGTTGCCCGACAAGGCTGAGCGGATCTCGGCCTCAGAGGGCGCGGGGCGGTCGTGAAGGAACGCCATCGTCGTCATCAAGAAGCCCGGTGTGCAGAAACCGCACTGCAGGCCATGGTGATCTCGGAACGCCTCTTGGACAGGATGAAGATGCTCGGGGGAGCCGAGAGATTCGACGGTCGAAATCTCCGCGCCGTCGGCTTGCACCGCAAAGAGCAGGCAACTCCGCACAGGTTCGCGGTCGAGCAATATGGTACAGGCCCCGCACACTCCATGCTCGCATCCGACGTGTGTTCCCGTCAGTCCGACCTGTTCGCGAATGAAATCCACAAGCGTCGTCCGCACATCCACCGTTGCCACATGTGTGCTCCCGTTAATCTGCACCGTAATTTCCTTACGATCGACCAGCCGCGGTGTCGTGCTCTTGCCCCCTACCGATCTCACCCGGCGCGGTGTCGCGCCATGTGTGCGGCGGGGACGCTTACCGCCTGTCGTGTGCTTCGTCATATTTCCCCACCGTGGTGTCCGTGGTCGGAGAGGTCATCAGCGGGTTGCATCGCACGTGTTGCGGCAGCCCGTAGGGCACGTTCGGCTAAGACGCCCGCGACGTCTTTGCGGTACTGCGCGGTGGCGTGGACATCGTCCTCCGGATCGATGCGGTCTGCGACGAGGGTCCGGACATCCGCCAGGACGGCGTCCGTGAGCACCGTCCCCGCCAGCGCCATCTCGGCTTCCGGGATCCGTACCGGCGTGGGTCCCACGCCGGTGAAGACCAGACGCGCTTGTGCGCACCGATTCTCGTCCATCGTCACCACCGCCGCAACACCCACGAGCGCGTAGTCTCCGTGTCGGCGGGCGATCTCCAGGAAAGCGATGCCCTTCCCGTCATGTTCGGGAATGCGGACTTCAGTTAGAAGTTCATCGGGTCGCAGCGCCGTCGTGAGATAGGAGACGAAGAAGTCTTCCCCCCGCACCACACGAGTTTTCTCGACGCCGCGTAAGACGACGGACCCGCCGAGGGCGACGAGGACCGCGGGGAGTTCGGCCGAGGGGTCAGCGTGCGCCATGCTCCCGCCCATAGTGCCTCGGCTGCGGATCGGGAGGTGCCCGACAAACGGCAGGGCCGCAGCAAGGAGAGGTAGCCGCCGGGTCACCAGGGAGGAGCGCTCCGCATTCCGCTGTCTGGTCATCGCCCCGATGCGGATTTCTCCGTCGCCATCGCGGATGTAGTCCAGGGTCTTCACGCGGTTGAGATCGATGATGATGGATGGGCGCGCCAGGCGCATGCTCAATAGCGGCACCAAGCTCTGTCCACCGGCCAGCAATTTTGCCTCGCTGCCGTGGGCATGCAATAGCGCCAGCGTTTGCTCCTCGGTATCAGGGGCGGCGTAGTGGAAGGGGGCTGGCTTCACCCGCGGCCTCCGACGCGCGGGGCCGGTGTCCCCGGCTGGGGGCGGCGCGCCACGGCGGCCCGCACCAACTCGCGCAGCCGATTGGGACTCAACGGCATTTCTGTGATCCGGATCCCGAAGTCTGACAGCGCGTCGTCAATGGCCTGCGCAAACAGCGCGATGACGGGGATGACGCCGGCTTCCCCGGCGCCTTTCACGCCCAGCGGGTTGAGCGGTGAAGGGCTCTCCAAATGCGCGATCTCGATGGGAGGGATTTCCATCGCGGTCGGGAGCAAATAGTCCATGAACGTTTGCGTGAGGAGCTGGCCGCTTTCATCGTAGACCAGCCGTTCGTAAAAGGCGCCGCCGATGCCCTGGGCGACGCCGCCGCGGATCTGGCCCTCCAGGATCATGGGATTGATGACGCGGCCGCAGTCGTGGACGACCACGTACTTCAGGATGTTGAGCATGCCGGTATCGGGGTCGACCTCGAGGATCGCGGCGTGTACCCCGTTCGGGAACGTCCCCCGCGGAGGGGCAAAGTAGCGGCTGGCTTCGAGTCCCGGCTGTTCCCAGTCCTCGGGGATCGTCCCGCGTAGAGGGTTGGCCGCGACCGCAACGTCCGCGAGCGTCATTGACTTCCGG
>DATGVF010000260.1:0-7451 GCA_035300645.1 bacterium | reverse complement strand
CCGGATCGTCTTGGTTCACGGAGCGTTTGACCAAGCGCAGGCCCAGGATGCCGACATAGAAATCGACGTTTTCTTGCGGATCACCGGCGATCGCGGTGACGTGGTGAATTCCCTCCAACTGCTTCCTCTGCTCGCTCATGGGTGGCTCCCATCCTTCTCGGTCCATGACCGCATTGCGCGCGCTGGGCCGGTGCATCTTCCCGCTGAACGCGCCATTGCCCTGCATCATTCCAGGACCCGGGGAGCCGGCGGTTGCGCCGCGTCTCCTCCAAGTAACGGCCGGGGAGATAGTGTGAGATGACCGAATATATTGACAAGTACAATGCAGTCTGATAACGTGGCGCACGTCCCCCGAGTGTGCTCGTGATGCACCAACGCGCGGACCTAATCGAGGAAATCCTTAAGGCCCGATCCGCGGTCTTTCAGGCCACCTCCGCGCTCGCCGCACCGGCTTGGATTGACCTCGAGCTCACGATGTCACAGGTGAAGGGGCTGCGCACGCTGGCCCACCACACGCCCGCCACTATCACCCAGATTGCCGATGTCTTGAAGATCAGCCAACCAACCGCTAGCCAGCTGGTCGACCGCCTCGTCCAAGGCGGACTTGCCCAACGAACTGAGGACCCGATCGACCGCCGCCGGATGCTGGTGCGCCTCACCAAGAAAGGCCAGCAACTTAACGAGCGGTTGCGGGGTGTATGGCGCACGCGCTTCCGGCATTGGCTGGAGCGGATGAACACCGACGAGTTGGAAGCGCTCTACCGCGGGTACGACGCGCTGGCGCGGATTGTTTCAGCGGAGAACTCCGGCGGTCCATCGCGGCGGCGCAGATCTCCCGCCATCGGTCGCCGATCTCCCCAGCATCCGCCGTCGCGCCCTCGGGCGGCTGCAGGACGAGGGGGCCCAAGTCCGTGATGCGCCGGAAAACCTGGTGGATGGCCGCGGGTATCATCCTGATCGCCGCTGTAGCGGCGACAGCCCTGGTGCGTTCTCGAGAGGCGCAAACCGCACAGAGACTGCAGCTCACAGGTGCTCAGGTGTCTGGAGGTACTCAAATCCTCGCTCCGACGGTTGCCGTCGGCCGGCTCGTTCCCACCCAGATCCCGTTGACGCTAGCGCTGACCGCCTCCGTGATCTCGCTGCGCGGCACCGCGGTGGTCTCGAAGGTAGCTGGTTACTTGGAAACCGTGGCGGTCAGGCCTGGCGACCTCGTGCTCACCGATCAAGTCGTCGCCGTGGTGGAGCACTCCCAACTAGATTCACAGGTCCTCAGCGCAATCGCGGCTCGCCGCCGAGCGGATGCGGACCTCCTGAATGCCCGCGCGGCCGTCAGCCGCGCGAAGGCACAGCTGGCCGTGGCTCAGGCCAACTTCACCCGGGTATCGGGCCTCTTCCAAGATGGCCTGATCTCGCGGCAGGCGGTCGATAACGCCACAGGCGATCTCCAGACAGCTCGCGCCAACCTCGACGCGGCCGAAGCGCAGGTGGGGGCGGCCCAGGCGGCGATTGATGGAGCCGATGCCGCGCTGCAAGGCGCCAAGCTGGCCCAGGCGAGTGCGACCATTCGGGCGCCATGGCCTGGGATCGTGGTAAGCCGGACGCTCGATCCCGGCGCCTACGTCACTCCCGGCAGCGGCACGCCGATTCTCTCGATTGCCGATCTCGACCACGTCGCGGTCCTCGTGAACGTGACCGAAGCGGACATGAGTGCTCTTCGCCGGGGCATGCCCGCGGAAGTCGGGGTGGATGCTTTTCCCGGCCGTACCTTCCGCGGCACACTGACGCGGATTGCGGGCGGTGTCGATCCGGATACGCGGACAGTCCAGGTGGAGATCGATCTAGAGAACGGTGACCACGCGCTGCGGCCCGGGATGTATGCGCGGGCGCGCCTCACGGGGGCATTGCGCCGGGCGTACGCAGTGCCGCTGTCGGCGCTTTCGACAGGAGGTAATCAGCAATTCGTGTGGGTTGTAGCGGATGGCAAGGCCTCCCGGCGGGCAGTGACGATCGGGGCGACGACCGCCGCGATGGTGGAGATTACCGCAGGCGTCAGTCCGGATGAGGTCGTTGTCTTCCGTGGAACCGAACTGGTCCGCGAAGGCGGCGCGGTGCGAACGGCGCCGGCGTCCCGGTGAGGGGCCGATGTTTCTAACACGCGCAGCGGTCCGCAACCCGATTCTGGTGCTCATGATCTGCATCGCAACAGTGGTGCTAAGCCAGATCGCGTTGGTCCGCCTGCCGGTGGATCTGTTTCCAAACATTACGATCCCGGCGATTACTGTGGCCACGGGCTACAGCGGGGCTTCTCCGGAAGACGTGGAGCGCGCTGTGACTTATCCGCTCGAGCAGGCGGTCACGCGGGTGGCGGGGGTGCAGCAGATCTTCTCCACGTCGCGGCGCGGCGCGAGTACGGTCCAGGTCTGGTTCGACTGGGGGACGGATCTGAATGTCCCCGAGGTCGAGATTATTCAGAACGTCCAGCGGATCGCCCGGAGCCTACCCGACGGCGTGACTCAGCCCTCCGTCCTGAAGTTTGACGTCTCGAACATTCCCGTGGCCCAAGTCGTGGTGTCCGCCCCGGGCATGGATGCCCGGCAGCTCTACCAGCTCGCCTCGGACACAATCGAACCCCAGTTGGAGCGGCTGGCCGGTGTCTCGCAGGCCTTTGTGAGCGGAGGCTTGGTGCGACAGTACAACATCAACGTCGACCCGCAACGGCTGGCCGCGGTTGGGTTGAGCTTGCCGGATGTGGACAATGCGGTGCGACGGTACAATGCACTCCTTCCGTCGGGGAGCCTCCGGAATTCGGAAATCGACTTCCAGTTGAAGGTGCCGACGCTGCTACAAGACGCGACGGCCATTCGGCAGGTCGTGGTGACGTCCAAGAACGGCGTCCCCGTGCGCATCGCGGACATTGCCGACGTAGCCGATGGTGCCGCCGACCAGACGCAGATCGTGAAGGTGAACGGGCAACCGGGGATCACGATGGGCGTGGTGCGGCAGCCAGGCGCCAACATCGTCGGGGTCGTCAACTCGCTGCGGGCGGCCCTCCCGCACCTGACCGGGTTGCCCCCGGGCGTGACGTTGCGCATCACGTTCGACCAGTCCACCTACATCCGAGCCGCGATTCAGAGCCTCACGAGGGAGGCCCTGATCGGCGGGCTTTTGACCTTCGTCGTGATTCTGGTTTTTCTCCCCAACCTTTGGAATCTGTTCATCATCGGTATCGGCCTGCCGCTGTCGGTAGCCACTGCGCTGATCCTGCTCTACTTCACGGGCCAAACCCTGAACGTGTTCACGCTGGGCGGGCTCACTTTGGCGATCGGCCGCTTGGTGGACGACGCGATTGTGGTGCGGGAGAACATCACCCGACATCTCGCGCGTCCGGGCACCCCAGTGCTGCAGGCTGTCTTGGAGGCCACGCACGAGGTGGGCACGGCAGTCTTCGCCTCGACCGCGACGACCGTGGCCGTCTTCTTCCCCGTCGTCTTCTTGACTGGGGTTGCCCGCCGGCTCTTCGTGCCGATGTCTCTCACCATCGTGTTTGCGATGTCCGCCTCCTACTTGGTCTCGATGACCGTAGATCCAGTCTTGAGCATGCGACTCCTCCGCGCGCGCAAGCCAGGGGAGGAACCGGACAAACCTCGTAGTGCGGTCGGACGGGTGATGGCTCGCTTGGAACGTTCCAGCGAGGATCTGATGAGTCGTCTGGACACGGGGTACCAGCGGATCCTCGACGTCGCCCTCCGGCGGCGCCGCTGGGTCATCATGAGCATTACTGCGCTCTTCGTCGTCTCGCTGGGCGCCGCACGGTTCATTGGCTCCGAGTTTTTCCCGCCCACCGACGAGAGCCAGTTTGAGGTCCTCGTGCAAGAGCCGCAGGGGACGGCCGTTCAAATCACCTCCGCGACGGCAGAAAGCGTCGCGCAGATCATCCAGCAGGTCGTTCCCCGCCAGTACATCACCACGGTGACTACGAACGCTGGGGTGTCAGGGGGATTCGCGTTTGGATCTAACGTTGGGCCCAACTACGCCCAGGTCAACGTCCGCCTGATTCCGCCGCTGGCGCGCCAGGCGTCCACCGACGAGCTGGCCGCCCGCGTCCGCCGCGCGCTGGACGGGAAGTTCCCTGGAGTGCAGGCGTTCGTTTCGGTCGGCGGTCTGCAACGCAACATTGTGAATATCGGTGCGGCGGCCCCGATCGATGTGCAAGTGCTAGGCTACGATCAGACCCTCGCCCAGCCGCTCGCCACACAGGTCGCCGCCGCTGTGGCTCAGACACCGGGGACCGCTGACGTGCGCGTCGTCCCCCGCGGACAGTATCCCGCGTTCAACGTGCAGGTCGACTCGACGAAGGCCGCCCTGCTGGGACTCTCGACGACGACCGTTGCCCGCGCGATCACCATGGCCATGTCGGGCAATGTGGGAACGGCGAGCCAGTTGATCGACCCTCAGACGGGCGCGCAGTACGGGATTGTCACGCGGCTGATGGACCGGTACCGTACGCATCCGGAAGATCTGAACAATGTGCCGCTGCTGACGCTGGCGGATCCGGTCCCGGCTGGTGGACGATCTGCCGGCCGCACGGCGATTCTCGTGCGTGAAGTGGCCACCGTCTCGTTGGGCAGCGAGCCGTTGCAGATTAACCGCAAAAACCAGCAGCGGGTGATCGATGTGACCGCGAACGTGGTCAACCGGCCGCTAGGGGCGGTGTCGACCGAGATCGCCCAACGGCTCGACCGCATCGCGTGGCCGTCTGGGTTCACGTACCATCTCGCGGGACAGACAGAGCAACAACAAAGCGCGTTCGGAAGCCTGGGGCTGGCCAGTCTGCTGGCGCTGATGCTCGTCTACATGATCATGGCTTCCCAGTTTCAGTCACTGGTTGACCCCTTGGTGATCATGTTCACGGTGCCGCTAGGACTGATCGGGGTGATCTGGATGCTGCTGCTTACCCACGTGACGTTGTCGATTATGTCCTTCATGGGCGTCATCACCATGGTGGGGATTGTGGTGAGCAACGGGATCCTGTTGGTCGACTACTCGAATCGGCTGCAACAGCAGGGACTAACGCCCCGTGACGCCGTGCTCGAAGCAGGGCGACGGCGGCTGCGGCCGATTCTGATGACCGCGCTGGCGACCATCCTCGGGTTGGCTCCGATGGCGCTGGGGTTAGGCGAAGGGAGCGAGACCAATACACCGCTCGCCCGAGCGGTCATCGGAGGTCTGTCAGTGTCGACGTTCTTGACGTTGTTCTTGATCCCCATTCTCTACCTACTTTTCGAGCGGCATGGCCACCGCCCTGAGAGGACGGCGGCGTGATGGCGTCCCGCACACGTGGGGAGCCGATGGTGTTTGTCGTCGTGAGGAATGGAGTAGGTGGTGCAAGCGTGAGGACTGTCCGTGGAGTCGCCGTAGCGCTAGCGGTTGCCGTGTTGGCCTCTCACACTGCCGTCGCGTCCGCCCAAGCCCCGGTGACGCTGCCTGGGGCTGTGGATACGGCGCTATCGCAGCATCCGTCTGTGGCGGCTGCGCAGCAAGCGTTAGCTGCTGCCCAAGCGCGGCTCGTCCAGGCGCGGGCCGCCCAGAACATTCAGATCACCCTAACTGCGCAATCATCGTATGGGAACGCCGGGACGATTCCTTCCGGCGGGCCGGCGACCAACACGAATGGCGCGCCGGTTGCCGCCTCGATGAGCCTCATTGATCGGCAAGTGTACTATCAGGTCAAACAGGCGGAGGCCGCTGTGGCGTCACTTGGCGCCACATACGCGCAAGCCCGCCAAGATGTCGCCCTGGCCGCTGCGCAGGCGTATTTCTCAGTGCTGCAGGCGCAGGCGGTCGTGGCAGCGCGCGAGGCGGCTGTCGCGCGGGCCGAGGCGCAGGTGCGGCAGTCGGCCGCGCAGGTGAGTGCCGGAGTCGCCGCGCGAGCGGATGTCTTGCAGGCCCAGGCCACCCTGGCCGCCGCGCAAGTGGACCTCATCGCTGCGCGCAACCAAGTGGAAACGGCTCGGACGCAATTGCAGGCCGCGATGGGCCGCCCGCTAACGGAGAGCATTGTCGTCGCGCCGCCGACAGCTCGCCCGGCTGGTCCGCCGGCACGAGACCAAGTGGTCGCGGGCGCCCCACACCGGCCCGAGGTAGTGCGCTCTCAGGCCGATGTTGCAGGGGCGGAGGCGGCCCTCTCGCTGGCACAGGTGCGAGCGGACCCGCTCTTCACGGTGACCACTGCGTCGTCGGTGGATGTGTTGAAAGATCCCAGTAGACAAGTCGTATGGACGATCGGTGCTACCGTGACCTACTACCTCAGCGACGGTGGGCGGGCGCAGGCCACTGTGGCCGAGGCCCGCGCGAACCTGGCAGCGGCTCAGGCCAAACAGACCCAGGCGCTGCAGTCGGCACAAGTCGATGCGATCACCGCCTGGATCTCGCTGCAAGACGCACTGGCGCGCGTGGAGGCGGGGCGCGCGAGTGAAGCGTCCGCCGCAGAAGCCTTGCGCGCCGCCGAAGGGCGTTATCAGGCCGGGGTGGGGACGATCGTCGAAGTGCTGATCGCACGCGCTGCGGCCGAGTCGGCAACTCTGTCACGCATTCAAGCCGAGTTCGATGCGCAGTCCGCCTCGCTGCGGTTGCGGTACGTTGTTGGCCAGCCGGTCATCGAAGGAAACCAATGAGGCGCACGTGGCTTGTGGTCATTGCTATCCTTGTGGTGAGCGCGGGTGGCGGATTCGCGTGGGTGCGGTTCCGAGGCGATCCCGCGTCGGCCGACCGCATGCGGACGGCACGGGTCACCCGCGGGACCGTCGTCCTCAGCGTGTCGGCCACCGGGACCGTGCAGCCCGCGTCACTGGTAGAGGTGCGATCGCGCGCCACCGGCACCGTGACGCGCGTGCGTGTCGATGAAGGCCAAGCCGTGAACGCCGGCGAGGTGCTGGTGGAGATTAACGATCCCGACGCCCGTGCCGCCGTGGAGTCCACTCGGGCCGCGTTGCGTTCGGCGGAGGCGGCCGCGGCGTCGGCACGTGCCCGCCTGGATGCCCTGCGGGCGGGTGCGACGGTCTACGCGCGACAACAGGCCGAAGAGGCGGTACGTCAAGCCGATGCCTCCCTGGCCCAGGCCAAGAGCAACCTGGCCCGCCAAGAACAACTCCTCAAAGACGGGTACATCCCGCAGTCATCCGTCGATCAAGCGCGCCGCGACGCGGCTGTCGCAGAATCGCAGCTGCGTGCAGCCCAAGCGCACCTCTCCGACGTGCAGACGGGAGCCTCGCCCGAACAGATCGCAGAATCCGAGGCATTGCTCCGGCAGTCCGTGGCCCAGGCCGACCAGGCGCGCTCGAACCAGCGCCAGGCGGATGAACGCTTGGCCGAGACCCGCATCTCCGCCCCGATTAGCGGCGTGGTCGTGAAGCGGTCGGTGGATGTCGGCCAGACGGTGATCGGGGGGAGCG
>DATGVF010000259.1:0-27416 GCA_035300645.1 bacterium | reverse complement strand
GAGCACGCTCCAGAACACGGGCGCTACGCTCACCACGCTGAAGTGCCATTGCAGGTCCACCCAGTACCCCACAATGGACGCTACACAGGCGGCGGCCAGCACACGCGTTGGGGAACTTGGACCCCACGCCGACATCGCGTTGCGCAAGGTCGAGACGACGACCCACGCAAACGCCGCGACACCAAGAGCGCCTATCGACATCGCCATATCGAGCGTGTCATTGTGGGCCTTATCGATCCGTACAGGGGATCCGCCAAATAACAGTGTGCGCTCGTCATCCCAGCCTTGCGGGAACACGAGAGCTAACGTCTCCGGACCGTACCCGAGCACCGGACGCCGCAGGAAGAGTGCAGCCGTATGACTCCACAGATATGATCGCTGGCGGAATCCCGCTTGCGGATCCCCAGGCTCGACCGCGGTCTGCGCCCGCTGCGCGGCCGACCAGTCAGCGCGTCGAATTGCGAGCGGGCTTGCCGGAAGGAAAAACAGTCCTGCGAGCAGCGCCACAAAAGCAACCGCCCCCAACAGTCGCGACTTCATCGTCGCGGAGAGTGGGTCCGCTGTGCGGTCGAGCCGCAGGGCCACGGCAAACACCACAGCGGCCACGACCAATCCTAGCCAAGCAGCCCGGCTGTACGTGCACAACGCTGCCAAAACCATTAGGGCCAGAGCGCCTCCTGCCAGCACCGCTACCACTCTGCGGCGAGAGGTGAGGAGCACATAGCTGGCAAGCGGGCTCATCAACACCATGTAGGCACCAAGGAAGTTCGGGTTCCCCGAGGTGGAGAATGGGCGCCACCAAAAAACACGGATGGGATCTCGAACGAGCCACTCCCACCCGAAGTACTGCGCAACGCCGTATCCGGCGACCACCGCGGCACACGTGAGAGCCGCCGTGCACCAAAGTCTCCAGCCACCGCGGGCCACCACGACAAGCGTCCCCGCGCAGATCGTGGTGTACGCGAGTAAGCTCAGCAGACCTTCATGGCGTTGAGGAGCGCCCTGAATGCTCCACGCGGGATTCACTGACAGTCCTGTCGCAAGCACCGCTACCCCGGCAAACGCCACAAGCGGCCACAACAGGCCGGCACGCCGCAACTCCCTGCCCCCGGATGCGGCGAGCAGGGCTACAACCAACACGGGCGTGAGGATCAGGAGTGCTCGTGCCTTGACGCCGTAGTACGTATCGTCCAGGCTGCCGAGGTCCAGCAACAGCGGTACAACGCCAACTACCACCATCACGACGCCGACCAGCAAGAGCAGTCCGATCTGCTCCATCGATGTGCCGTGTGTTCGTTCGCCGGCGTCGGCTGCGGCATTCATCCTCAACCCCTCCAGATGCGAAGAGGCGGCTTCCCCAGCCGCCTCTTCATCCATCCCTGGAGTACAGGTCGTTACGGCGTCATCGCCGTTCCGTTCGACGGGCTCTCTAGCAGTTGCCCGGTGGTCGTCTTGATCGCGAGCAAGTAGTTGAACGTCATCCCCGCCGGCGGGGTCGCACTAAGCGGGACGACCAACCCCACCACCGCAGTAACCCCCGTGATAGGGGCAGCGCAAGCTGACGACGTTTGCGTCGCCGGGATGCTCGCGATGGTCCCGCAGAACATGTACGCGGTCGGCCAGTTCCAGGCCGCGCTGGCGGGTGCCGGCACCCATCCGACCATAGCCGGCGTCGTGCACTTGCTCTGGTCGAAGTTCTTCTCGATCAGGCACGCCCAGGTGAGCGCTTTCCACTCAGACGATAGCTGTCGAGCTTCGGCCACGTAGGCCCGCGCCCGCGCTCCGGAGAACATCGGCAGCGCGATCAGAAGCAGGATGCCGATGATGGCCACCACGATCGCGATTTCGACAAGGGTGAAACCCTGCGATCCTCGCAGGACCCTCTGTATCCGTGTCATGAGACTCTCCTCCTCATATTTCCTTCGTTTGACCCGCAAGTCCCATCCGGTTGAATACCCAGTGGGCTACATTCACGCCCACATATTTGTGCAATCGGGATGCCACAACAATGGGACCTTTGGCCGCCACCTGTGTCCAAAGGGCTCAGGAGGCACGACTGCCATGGCACCCACAGGCAATCCCGACTTGGGAGGCCGCGACCGGCTGTGGGAGAACCCTATGCCGCTCCCCTAGTACACGCAGAAGTGGCTGGCAGGTAGCTTCTGAGACGGGAATGTGTGCACAAGTGACAGAGCAGCCGACTGCTGGGAATGCGCTTCAGCGCCGGACAATCGCCTCGAGACGTTAGCGGGGCAGTGACGAGATGAGGGTCCAGATCGGCAACAATACGGAGAGGGCGACCAGGAAGACCACGCCTCCGACGCAGACGATGAGAATGGGCTCCACGACAGATGCAAATCGCTTGACGGTATTATCAACTTCTCGCTCGTAGAAATCGGCGACTTTGCCGAGCACTTCTTCCATCGCGCCGGTCTCTTCGCCTACTCTCACCATCTGAACGACCATGGACGGAATCAAGGGCTGCTTGCGCATGGCGTCGGCCATCGGCTGCCCTTCGCGCATCTGTTCGCGCGCCACCTCAAAGGCCGCACCCACGACGCGGTTCCCCAGAGCGGTCGCGACCACCGCCAATCCTTCCAGGATGGGAATCCCGCTGCGGATCACGACCGCCATCGATCGGCCGAACCGGGCCAGCGCCAGCCGGTGAACCAGCGGACCAATGATGGGCGCCCGCAGAACCCATTTGTCGAACGCGCGCTGACCGGCTTCCGTCCGCCGCGCGGTCGACACCCCCACAACGAACAGTCCCACGGCAGCAAGTCCCACCACCCCGTGGGTCCGCACGCCGTGGCTGACGGCCAGCATGATGCGCGTGACGAGGGGAAGCGGGACACGAAACGACTGGAAGACCCCAACGAAGACGGGCACGATAAACAGGACGGCACCCACGGCGACCATCATGGTGAAGACCAAGACAACCAGGGGGTAGGTCGCCGCCGTGCGCACGCGTTGCACCAAGTCGTACTCGCGCTCCAAATAGTCGGCCAAATAATTCAACGTGGTATCGAGCACGCCACTGACTTCCCCCGAGCGGATCGTGTTCACATAGAAGGAGAAGAACGCGGCCGGATGACGCGCAATCTCCCCCGACAAGGTCCCCCCCCGTTCGATCCCGTTGCGTACGGTATGGATAATCTCGCGGAACCGACGGTCTGCGGCTTGCTCTTCGAGCACGTTTAAGGCGGTGACGATCGGGAGCCCGGCCGACAACATGGTCGCGAGCTGCCGGGTGAAGAGGACGAGGTCCTGCCGGTTGATCCGAAAGAAACGCCGGACCTGTCGCACCGCCCCGACGACCTGCTCCTGCTCGACGATCGAGGTAACCAGGAACCCGCGGGCCTGCAGAGACGCCGCGGCCACCCTGGGGGTGTCAGCCTCCATGACCCCGGTCTCCAGGCGGCCCGATTGGTCCCAGGCACGGTAGACGAATCTCCCCATCGTAGACGCTCATTCTACTTCCGATTTCGCCTCCCCCGCCATCGGCCGAAGGTCCCAGAGTCGCACGGAAGGGATCGTTCGCGCAACAATGGCGCCTCCAGACCAGGCCACCACGTCGCAGAGGGTTTGCTCAGCACTTCTACGAAGTGTGAGCCCGAGGCCGGGACGCGCGGCGACACCCCCGCGCGTCCCCGTTACTGACTTGACACCCCAGGCCTCGGATCCCCCCGGAGGTATGGTGCGCGGAGACACTGCTGGGCAGCGCAGGGATGACCTGCTGGAGTTCGCCCAGGCCGCGTTATCGCTACGCTGGCTGGCCCTCGCCGTCCTCATCGCGCGCGAAGCCGCTACTCCTCCCGCCAGCCGCGCGCCCGGGGTGCTGTATCTGGGGATCCTCGCCTACACGCTGTCTTTGACCCTCTATGCCTGGCGCTACCCGCAGCGCGCCCCGCGCGCGGCGCGCATTGGGGTGTTCTTGGATGTAGCGGCGATCGCGCTTGGCATGGAACTCGCCAGCAGTCCTCAAGCATTCTTTTACTTCGGGTTCGTGGTGACAGGGGTGGCCGGCTTGATGATGGGGCACGTCGCCGCCGCGGGGGTGGGTGGCCTGCTCGGCCTGCTGCAGCTGCCGGCGATCCGTCACTCGCTATTCGCTCCCGACCTCTATCCCTCATGGGGCATCGCAGCGTTCGCCCTTCAAGCGGCGGGCCACACGGCCGCTGCCGCAGGGACGCGGTTGCGCCGGCACGGCCACGTCGCAGAGCTTCTGGATGCGTTGCACGCGGTCACCTCATCCGCGCGGCCACCGCAGGAGGTGACCGCCCGCCTCCTCGATGAAATCGTGAGATTTTTTCGGGCAGATAGCGGTTCGTTGATGGTCTACGATCTCCACGAGCAACGGCTAACGATCCTTGCCGCTCACGGCCTCGACGACGCCTTCCGCGAAGTGCGACCGCGCTTGGGTGAGGGCATCGCCGGATGGGTCACGCAAGAAGGACGTCCGGTGCTTCTCACCCCCGAGACCTCATCGCCGTTTCCCCTTCTGCGACAAGACATCGGATCGTCAATCTGCGTCCCGGTCACGTCCGCCGGGCAACCGCTGGGAGTCTTGAATCTCAACCGGGATGCCGGCCGTGCATGGTTTTCCCTCGACGACCTCGAGACGGCAACGGCCGCCACCCGGTATGCCGCCGATCTTTTACGGCGTGTGCTGTTTGAACGCGAGGTCGCCTTCTTACTCGCCGGGTCGGCCACGGGATTTACCGCCGTCGGACGCGCGCTTGCGCGCGACCCCGCCGTGCTGTGGCCGGTTCTGCTAGATCAAGCGCGATCGGGAACCGCGGCCCAGTTCGCCATCCTGGCTCTGGAACGGGAGGACACCGGTACGCTGGACGTGGTCGCCGCTCGGGGGATCAGCGGCCATGCGGCCCGGACGTACCTGCCCACACTGATCGCCGCGAGCACTGAAGCGCAGACCCAGACGACGGGCGCCCCGGATGCGGCCTCCAGCGGAGCGGTTGTGGCATGCGTTCCGCTGCGCGTGGACTCCAAAACGATCGGCGCGCTCGGACTGGGTATGAACGCCCAGACCCCCGCCTCACCCGAGCGGCTCGAAGCGGTCGCCACGCAGACCGCGGCCGCTGTGCAGGCCGCCCGTACGGCCTTCCGTGTCACGGACATTAGCGTGGTCGAAGAACGGCGCCGGATTGCCCGGGAGATGCACGATGGTCTCGCCCAAACCCTCGCCGATGCGCTGCTGCAAACCGACCTGTCGGCGATGGCCGCGCAGGGGAATCCCACGCAGGTCTCCTCCGACCTCAAAGATCTGCGGGGGCTATTAGAGCGTGGCATGCGGGAACTGCGGGAATTCATGAGCGAACTGCGCAAGGAACCCGAAATGAGCAACGAATTCCCGGTGGCCCTGGAAGGCATCGGCAAAGAGTTCCAACGCCGCGCGGAGATCCCGACGACAGCCGTTATCACCGGAGACGCCACGCGGATACCCTCAGCGGTCCGGCATGCCGTGTTGGCCATCGTCCGCCAGGCCCTGACCAACGTGCGCGCCCATGCTCGGGCGACGACCGTGGGCATCCGGGCCGAGGTGACGGACGAGCTGTGTCTGGCGACCATTACCGATAATGGCGTGGGATTCGACCTGGGGGCATTTCGGGCCACGCTTCCGGGCTCCCCACACCTGGGACTGACATCAATGGAAGAAAGAGCGGCCTTGGTGGGCGGGAGGCTCGACGTCGCCACATCCCCTGGCCGGGGGACGACAATTACCGTGCGCATTCCGCTGGGCGGGGGACGATTGTAATCTACCCCGCGGGCCTTTGATCCTAGGACCTTTTGAAGAGATTAAGACAGCAGGAGGATCGGATGGGGACACCCGGGACGACGCGTGGGGACAGCGGACTGCCCCCCCGCCCGCACGAAGATCGCGCGACGAGCACGATCCGTCTGTTACTGGCCGATGACCACGCGCTCTTCCGTCAGGGGGTGCGCCGCCTGCTCGAGGGGGTGAAAGAGATTGAGGTCGTCGGTGAAGCTGAGTCGGGCGCCCAGACGGTCCAGAGTGTTACGGACCTCGCCCCCGACATTGTCCTCCTCGACGTGGCCATGCCGGGAATGTCGGGGATCGAAGCGGCGCGCCTCATCAGATCCGCCAGTCCGCGGACCGGAATCATCATGCTCACCGTCCATACGGACGATGAATTCCTCTTCGAGGCGATCAAGGCCGGGGCGATGGGCTACCTCCTGAAGGACACCACACCCGAAGAGTTAATTCATGCGATTCGCGTGGTGTACAGTGGAGAGGGCCTTCTGGTCCCGACGATGGCGGCGAAGGTGATGCGGGAATTTGCCCGCAAACGCGAAACGCCGGAACTCGCCGCCGTTCACCTCCCGCTGACCGAGCGAGAGGTCGAGATCCTCCAAAACGTGGCCGGGGGTCTCGCCAACAAGGAGATTGCCTTGCGCCTCTCGATCAGCGAGCGCACCGTGAAAAACCACCTCAGCAACATCATGCAAAAGCTCCACGTCAACAGCCGGACGCAAGCGGCGATCTACGCGCTGCGCAGCGGACTCATTCCCCCTGCGCCCTAGCACGCGACGACGGTCGGGAACTCTGAGAACCATGAAACGGACCGTGGTACCTTCGTCCACTTCACGCTGTCGGTCGCGCCGCGCTAGACTGACAGCGTGAGTACAGGTGCGAAGTTGAAAAGAATCCGGGTCATGGTGGTGGACGACAACACAAGTTATCGTCAGCGCATGGTCCGTCTGTTACAGCTGCACGATGATTTCGAGGTCGTGGGGGAAGCCTCCGACGGGGAGACGGCCGTCACCCGCGCGCAGGAACTCCGGCCAGACGTCGTCCTGATCGACTTCCGCATGACCGGACTCGACGGCTATACCGCCGCACGCACGATCGTGCAGCAGCTCCCGCAGGTCAAGGTCTTTATGCTCACCGCATTTCCCGGTGCCTTGGACAAGGACAAAGTCCAGCGTAGTGGGCTGCAGGGTCTGCTCGTGAAAGATCAGCCGGCGACGGAAATCATGGAAGCCATTCGGGGCAGCGTCCGCCCACGGTCTGGCCCGGGGGTCTAGAGCGCGGGTTCTTCTACGCGCGTCACCTGTAAGACTTCTTCGATAGTCGTTAGCCCTTGCATCGCCTTGAGCATACCATCGGCCCGTAGACTCAGCATCCCTTCGCTGCGTGCAATCTCTGCCAGCTCCGCGGCCGATCCCCGCTCCAGGGCGCGTCGGCGCAGCGCCTCGGTCACCACCAGAATTTCAAAGATTCCCATTCGGCCTTGATAGCCGGTGTGCCGGCACTGCGCACATCCGACCGGACGCTGGAATTCCGCCGGCGGCAAAGGCTCTTTGACCTGCGACTGCAACCAACTCACGATCTCCTTCGGGATGGGGGCCGGCTGCTTGCACTGCGGACACAGCAACCGCACCAGACGCTGCGAGGCCACTCCGATCACCGCGGAAGCAATCAGGTACGGTTCGATCCCCATGTCGGCCAGGCGCGTCAGCGCACTGGACGCATCGTTGGTGTGAATGGTCGTGAGCACGAGGTGACCTGTGAGGGACGCGTGGATGGCGATCTCCGCGGTCTCCACATCGCGGATCTCCCCGATCATGATGATATCGGGGTCTTGCCGGACGATCGACCGTAATCCGGAGGCAAACGTCAAGCCGGCGCGCGGGCTCACTTGGATGTGGCTCACGCCCGGGAGCTGATACTCGACGGGATCCTCGACCGTAATGATGTTTTTGTCGACGGAGTTGAGCAGCGCGAGGGTGCTAACCAGCGTCGTGGTCTTTCCGCTGCCCGTGGGCCCACTCACTAGGAGGATCCCGAAGGGCTGGTGGATCAACCCGTCGTAGCGCCGCCGCGCCTGCGCGTCCAACCCCAACTGCTCCAGCGTGAGCAAACCTCTTGTCTTATCCAGCAGTCGCAGGGCGATCCGTTCGCCAAAAATCGTGGGCACGGTGGAAACTCGAAAGTCGATCCGGCGACCGTCCAGGGCCACCTCGAACGCGCCGTCTTGAGGAAGACGCCGCTCGGCAATGTTCAGGCGAGCCAGGACCTTGAGGCGCGTCGCCAGCCCCGCCTGCACCGACTTGGGCAAGCTCATCACCGTTTGCAGCGCGCCGTCGACTCGGTAGCGGACCCGCATCTCGGACTCAGATGGCTCGATGTGTACGTCACTGGCCCGGTCCTTCAGCGCCTGGGACAGGACCAGGTTCACAAGCCGGACCACGGGCGCGTCCTCGCCGTCTTCGGATGGCGCCCCTGTCGGCTCCGCGGCAGGAGCTTCCTCGCCCGTCTCGCCTAAGACGGCCTGCGCCGCCGCCCCCATTCCGTACGCCCGCTCGATCGCGGCCATCACCTCCGACTCCACCGCCACCACCGGTTTTACGGGGCGGCGGGCGGCGATGCCGACATCATCAAGGGCGAAGACATCGAGCGGGTCGGCCATGGCCACGATGACTTGGCCGCCTTCCAGCCGCAGAGGGACGACGCGTCGCTTACGAGCCAGGATCTCGGGAATGAGCTTGACGGCGTTAGGATCCAGTCGCGTAGACGACAGGGCAACAAGCGGGAGGTCGAGTTGGGCGGCCAGCGCTTGGGCGATTTGCTTCTCGCTCGCGGAGCCTTGATCCACCAGCACACGGCCCAATCGCTCGCGCGTGCGGCGTTGCTGGGCCAATGCCTCAGCCAACTGCTGAGGCGTAATGATGCCCGTTTCTAAGAGAATGTCACCGATACGCTTCCGCTGAACTTTGGCCACAGCTACACCCGGCATAGTCTAGCCATCATGATCTTGCCCTCGCAATGGGCGTTTCGGCCAGGGAACTGTCCAAAGGTCCTACCCCAGCCGACCATGCACGCTGACGAGCGCGCTCGGGGGCGAACGGAGGCCTAAGGTTCTCTTCAGATGGGGCTACGCTGGGCTGGAGAACTCGACACCCGCAGCAGCCGCATTTGCGAGCAGACTGGCCAGAACGCGCACATGCACGGCATCGAAGGCGGGACCGCCCCCGCTCAAGAGGTCGCTGAGGAGGGCACCTACGGAGGCGCGCTGCATCGCGGGAACCCTGCCGCAGCTCAGCGCATCAGTGTAATCCGCCAACGCCACAAGACGAGCTTGGGGCAGTACAGAGGGATCCTTCAGCGCAGGCAGATGGTGCTCTGCTGCCACAATCATTGGCAGACTTTCGCGGCCTCCCAGGTTGCGCAGGACAAACGCGCCCTCGGCCGGATGCCGCCATTGTGATAGCGGACCCCCGACGGTGCGTTCGGCGAAACGCTGCTCCCTGGGGAGCACAGCGAGACCAACGTCATGCAGCAGGGCCGCCACCCCCACATCGGTGAGGTGTTGCGTGTCTAGCCCCAGCGCCTTGGCCACAAAGAGAGTCAGCAAGCAGGTGTTCACCCCGTGTTGCGGATCGAGTTCATCGTGGCTGCGATTGGCAAGATCGCTCCACAACTGCGGACGCGCAAGGTCAAGAGTAGCGACGAGTCCTTCCACAGCCAGACGCGCCCGCGGCACGTCAGCGGGACTTCCGTGCTCGACGGCAGCAGTGATCTCGTGCAGCACCCGTACCGCCGTCGCGTAAACATTTTCGCCTGCGGCCGATTCACGAGGTGCCCCGGTTGCCTCCGGGGACTCCGCGGTAATGCCAGACACCCCTGCGCCCTGGAGGGCGTCGGCCAGCCCGCCTTCAGCGATAAGTTCTTCTGGTTCTAACGCCAGCAGGCGAATCAATGTCACCACTGCCTCCTCCCCAGCCTCTCGCTCGATCGTGAGCCGGCGCACGCGCCGCGCGGCCAAATGGGCGCGCAGCTGAGCCGCCTGGGGATCCTGCGAGGTCAGAGCCTCGGACTGCACCACGAGCGTTCGGTCTGTGACCTCAATCTCGACAGCACGACGCGCACTGAGGGCCCCGAGAGACCGATGAAACTGACTCCCCGCCTGGCGGGCAGCGGGATGCGTGGCCCCGTAGTGGCGGACCTGCTGCACGGCTGCGAGCAGCGCCTGTGCGATCTCCGCCGACGGAGTCATTGTGGTGTATCTGCCGGCCCGGCTGCCTTGAGCCAGTGCGAGGCCGCCGCGCGCGTCGCAGCATCGGGGTGGCGTTGGGTTTCGGTGAGCACAACAACTGCCTCTGGGGTCCCGACAGCGGATAATGCCGCCAGCGCTTCCTTTCGGACTCGAAGATCCTGATGCTGGAGGGCGGACTTCAAGTACGGCACCGCGGCGGGATCGCGCATTTGCCCCATCGCTGTCGCGACATTGCGGGCCACGTACCAGCGCGGATCCGCGACATGCGCGGCCAACAGGGAGACTCGACCACGGGCGAGGACGGACAGCAAAGCCACCATCTGCCGGCGGATAGCCATTCGTTCTTCGTCTGCGAGCAAATCCAGCAAAAGCATTACCGCCTCTTCGGGAGCCGCCGCCAACGCAGCGCGCAGCGGGTGCCCTTCATCTGTAATCTCAGACACGGTTTTTGCGACCAAGTCGCGAACCGTCGTTGTCAGCAGGTGGTGGAGTGTGACCTGGGCCAACTCCCCGCGGGCATCGGGAAGCCGCCGGGCTAACACCGCAAGCCCGATCAGCACGCGCGCCACGGTGTGGATGTCCTCGCCCCCCACAGCCGCGACGGTGTCGCGTTCGACCAGGCGGAGGCCCTCAGCGAATTTGGCGGACTCGAGCCTAGCGATCGCGTTGAGGAATCGCGCGACAGCGTACGGGGCTAAGAACACATCCCCGACAGAAAGCAGCACGTCGCGCGCGGCCGTCTGGGAGGTGCGATCGACTGGCTCAACACGAGGGGGACGGACCGTGGGGACTGCGCGATTCAGATCCCGGAGGGACGCGGCAATCCCCTCCGCCGAGGACCCGGACGATCCACCATGGGCGGACAGGATTTCAGTGAGAAACGCCGGCGGCCACCGAGACGCGAGGGACGCCGCCCAGGGCTCCTGCACTGCGCTGACGATCGCCTGGCAGAGGGGCGTTCGCAACGGAGGGGCCGTGGCCCTAACGGCGGCGGCCAATTTCTTCCAGGCGTCGTTGCGCGTCGCAGGCGGCCAACTTGCAATCGAACGATCGGCATCAGCAAGCACACGGACGGCTTCCTGTACGTCCGTGCCCGCGGTTTCCTGTAGGCGCACAGCGAGCCGCTCCGGGGATGTTTGCAGAGTTTGGAGGAGGGTTTCCCCAAGGTCGGATGGCGGGGGGATGGACGCCACGTCATCCTCGAGAGCGATCGCTTGCACGCCGCGTTCCCGCAGCAGGCGGCTGGCGCCCCCTGCCCTGTCTACCAGGGGACGCGGCAAGCGCAGCGTCTCCACGAGCGCGCCGATTTGGTCAGCGCTTACGCCCGCCAGGAAGGTGATGCTGGGACTTTTGGCAGCGGCAAGAGCTCGACTGAGTTCAGCGAGCACGTCGTCTTCAGACGGGTGCGAGGAGAAGTCAAACCGGATGCCGCGGGCGACGGCCGTGCAGCGCAACGACCCGTAGGTACTCGCGTAGGCTCGCAGGGCGCTTTGCGCATCCAGCAGGGCGCGCTGCGTGGTCGTGTGGCCGGCGGCATACAGGCGGTGCGCTCGGAGAGCCGCACCCACCGCGCGAACCGCCTGGCGAGCGGCGTCGAGCCGGCGGACATCGGCACTGTCTTTCACCGGATGGACGCGAGGCTATCCAGCAGTTCCTGCAGCCGCTTTGATCGCGTGCGCAGATCCTCCTGGCGCTGGCGTTGCCGCGCGACGATCTCCGACGGTGCATTCTTCCGGAACGCATCGTCAGCCAGCCGACGCTGAAGTTGCTCCAGTTCGGCATGCAGAGTCTCCAGCGCTTTCGCATGCCGACGGCGCTCTTTCTCAAAATCCACGATGCCGCCCAGATCCTCGAGCGGAAGGTGAATCTCCGCCCCCGCGAGTACAGAGGCGACGCTGTGGGCGGGTCGGGGGGTTGCGAGCGCGTGATACTCCACAGAGGCGACCTTCGCCAATGCCTCTACGTAGCGGCTCGCCCGCCGCAGGACATCAAGCTGATGCTTCTCCGCATATACGTGCACGGGAATCCGCTGCGCCGGGGGGATGGACAGCTCCGCCCGTAGGCTGCGCATGCCCCGCACCACCGCCATCACGGCCTCCAACTCCTGCTCCGCATCCGGATCGATCGACCCGGATTGAACCTGCGGCCAGGGCGAAATCATGATACTGGGACCCTCATGTGGCAGGGTCTGCCAGACCTCCTCGGTGAGAAACGGCATGATCGGGTGGAGCAATTGCATGGCACCCGAGAGCACCGACGACAGGGTCTGCTGCACGGCGGTCCGCCTCGTTAGTGAATCTCGGGTGCGGTCTGTGGCGAGGGGTTGCAGATCGACTTTTACCAGCTCCAGGTACCAGTCGCAGTACTCGCTCCAAATGAAGTCGTACAGCGCCTTGGCGGCCTTATCGACCTCGTAGGAGTCCAGATTGGCGGTGACCTCTCCCGCCAGCCGGGCATACCGGCTGCGGATCCAGCGATCGGCCGCAGACAGATGCGGGGAGCCCGCCGACGGACGGGGATCAAAACCTTCCAGGTTCATCAGCACGAAGCGCGCTGCGTTCCAGATTTTGGTATTGAAATTGCGGACATCTTCGATCATCTTCTCGCCAAACCGCATGTCCTGCTGTGCTTGCGACGCGCGCATCACGAGCGCAAAGCGCACTGCATCCACGCCATACCCCCGTCCATCCGCCATCTCCAACGGATCGATGCCCGTCCCCAGGGACTTGCTCATCCGCCGTCCGTCAAGGGTCAGCACCGTCGGGTGAATGTAGACATCAGTAAAGGGCAGGGCGTCCATGAACTCCAACCCTACCATGATCATCCGGCACACCCACAGAAAGAGGATGCCACGATCCGTGACCAGCACACTCGTCGGGTAGAAGTAGCGGAGGTCGGCGGTATCTTGCGGCCAGCCCAGCGTGGCAAATGGCCACAAGGCGGAACTAAACCACGTATCCAGGACATCGGAATCTTGGATCAGACTTCCCTGCCCGCACTTCGTGCAGCGGGCGGGGGGCGTCTTGCTTGCCTGACGGGTCCCGCAGGACCCGCACTGCCACACGGGAATCCGGTGCCCCCACCACAACTGGCGAGAGATGACCCACGGCCGGATCTGGTCCAGCCAGTCCAGGGCCACCTCCGCCCAGCGCTGCGGGTGAAAGCGCACGCGTCCAGCGCGAATCGCCTCGGCCGCACGCTGGGCCATCCCCGTCATGTTCATAAACCACTGCTCACTGATGTAGGGCTCAATGACCGTGTGGCAGCGGTCGCAGTGTCCCACACTCGTGCGGTAGGGTTCGACGCGCTCCAGCAGCCCTAGCGTCTGCAAGTCCGCTGCCAGCGCATCGCGCGCGGCGAAGCGCTCCATCCCCGCGTACTTCCCGGTGTCCGGTGTCATGCGCCCTTGCGGATCGAGGGTCACGATCGTGGGAAGGTGGTGCTCCTGACCAATCTCATAATCCAGAGGGGCGTGTCCGGGCGTAACCTTCAGCGCGCCGGTCCCGAATTGGGGATCTATTCGCCGGTCGGCAATCACGGGCACGCGCCGATTGACGATAGGCACCAGGACAAACTGCCCCACCAAGCCCCGGTACCGCGCGTCGTCAGGATGCACCGCGACAGCCACATCCGCCAGGATGGTCTCCGGCCGCTGGGTCGCGATGACGATGCCGCCTCCCCCGTCTGCTCCGGGATAGCGCACATACCAGAGGTGAGAATCGACTTCCTCGTATTCCACCTCCAGGTCGGAGATCACGCTCCCATCATGCGGACACCAATTCACCATGTATGTGCCGCGCGTGATGAGCCCTTTGCCGTAGAGGCGAACGAACGCCTCCATTACTGCATCGTAGTAGGTCGGGTCGAGCGTAAAGACCTTGCGGTCCCAATCGCACGAAATCCCCAGGCGCTCCAGCTGGCTGTAGATGATCCCGCCGTACTTTCGGACCCACTCCCATACGCGTTCCTGGAACTTCTCGCGGCCGAGGGCTTCGCGGCGAATGCCCTCTTTGGCCAGCGCGCGCTCCACCACGTTCTGGGTCGCGATGCCCGCGTGGTCCGTCCCCGGCTGATAGAGCGCGTTGAAACCTTGCATCCGCTTAAAACGAGTCAGGACATCCTGCAGCCCATTGTTCAGCGCATGGCCAATGTGAAGTTCGCCGGTGACATTTGGGAGAGGCATCATCACCGCCCACGGGCGGCGCTTGGGATCGGGCAGGGCGCGGAAGTAACGCGCATCCTTCCAGATTTTGTAACGCGCCATCTCGACCTGGCGCGGATCATAAGTTGTCGGTAGCGTTTTCGCCATCGTCCTCTCCCCCTGCCCTTGCGTTGGCGTGGAGTCGCGACTCCCATTCAAACAAAAAGACCCCGTCCGTTGGGACGAGGCTTTCGCTCCGTGGTGCCACCCGTATTCCGTATCGCGCACACAGGCGAACATGTCCGCCCGTGCTCAGCAACCGGCTCTTTGGAGCGCTCTCAGGGGCGCATCCCCTCAGACCTAGGCCGTCTCCCTCTCTGACGGCATCGAGTCCGACTCGCTCAGGGGCGACCTTCCCCGCACCACGCCAGGGAGCCTTCCACTCGGTGGGCTCCCCTCTCTCCAGCAGGCGAGCGGGTACTCCTCCCCGTCCTTGCTTCTGCCCGAGTATAGCAGGCCCCGGCGGGCTGCAACAAGGCCGCCTCAGTCTCTGAGGGCACCATATAGGGAATTCTATCTAAAGGAATTCTTCGTACGGGACCGGATCCCAGATCGGGGCCGTCAGGTCCCCAGATCGTCTCGGACAACCAGAAATGGAACAAGCGCAACGGCAATCACTCGAGAAAGCGCTTCGGCGGCTGCACGCTGGTCTAAAGACCTTCCAGCTGTACTCCCCGGCGCACGCCTCCGCACAGGCCACTGTGACGGATGTCACCGCCACGCTGCGTGGCTACCTGCAGCGGTACGGAGCCATTGGAGTGCAAGTGAACAAAGACAAGCTCCTCGCCGACGGCACCACACTCACTGAAGGGAGCATGGATTCGCTGGCCTACTTTTTCTATGTCCGCAACCTTGCCTCCGTCGCCGTCCTCCCGGGCGTCGACCAGACCGAGATCGCCTCACTGCTGAGCATCCTCTCTCAAGAACGGCAAGCGTTGGAGGCGGCCGGCGGTGTGGAAGCGTTGGTGTTGAGTCAAGACCTGCCCCATATCATCGTGAAAGCCATGATGCTGCGGGCCACGACCGATGCGCTTTCCGAAGCGGGCATCGTAGAAGCCCTGATTCGTACGCGCCGGCTCTCCCCCGAGCAGCGGGACGCGCTGTTCACGGTATTGCGCCAGGGGCCCGCCGCGACCGCTCGCATGCTGATGGGTGTCCACCTCGCCGTCGCGGGTCCCGTGCACGCCGATGCCCCGATCGATGTCGACCACTTGCTGATGACATTGGAGACACTCGATCGTGCGATCGTCGACGAACCCCACGAAGACCAAGAAGCTCTTCTGCAGAATCTGGCCCAAGGCGTCCTGCAGCTGGACGAACCGGTCCGTGCCGCACTCGCTCCCGAACTCGTGTCACAAGTCGTAGAGGGAGGTAGCGGACGAGCGATCCTGAGCGAATTGACCGGACAGCAGATCGCCTTACTGGTCTTGGGCCCGGTCGCTCAGAGCGATGTCGCTGCGGGGCTCGGGCGGTTTCTGGGCGACTTGCGGGTCTCCGAGGAGAAAGCAGCCGAAGTGACCGCTCTGCTGCAAACAGCCATCACCGCCGGGGGCGCAAAAGCCAAGATGCTCTCCCCCTGGCTGAGCCAGACATCTGATGGTGAGTCCAACCGCGATACATGGGAGGGCATAGACCTCGCCCTCCTGACGATGGGGCCTAGTGAAGAAGCGGCGCTAGACGTGTTGCGCCGGGGGGTATCCGAGCGAGCGATCGCTCACGACGCAATCACCGGCTTGGTCAACCTCCTGAACCTGCAAGAACGCCCCGAAGAGACGGCCGACACCGCGAAAGCGCTGGCCGCTCACCTCACGGACCTAGCGGACGCCCAAGAGTACGCTCTCCTGCGTTTAGGCCTGCAGGCGTTACAAGACGCGCGCGGGCGCGACGCCGAGATACGAGCCACGATCGACGCGGAGTTGAGCCGCGTCCTGGATCGCGGATTGCTGGCCCGTCTCGTGCGCGACACGTTGCAACGACGGGGTGGCCCGTCCGACGATGTCCAGCAAGCACTGATGGCAGTCCGCGAGCTGGCCGTGCCTCACCTCGTCCGGTTGTTGGAACGCGAGCCCGAGGCCGCCGCGCGTGGACAGTTGTGTACCCTGATGGCCAACATCTACGCCGGCCGGGCCGACCTGGTGGGCGCAACTCTGGCGGCTGCCTCGTGGCACCTCGCCCGCAACCTCGTCTTCGTGCTCGGCGAGCTGCACGATCCAGCCGGGGTGAAGTATCTGTTGCCGCTGGCGTCCCATGCCGAGTACCGAGTGCGCCGGGAGGCCCTTGAGGCCCTGCGGAAGATCCCCGGCGATCAGGCTCGCACGGCCCTGATCGGATTCCTCCGCGACCCCGATCCCCGCATTCAGTACAGCGTGCTCAGCGGCGGGGACGTGCCAAATGATCCCCGCGTCGTCGACGGGATCCAGCAGGTGCTGCGCTCCCCCCAGTGGACGCCAGATGTGGTCTCCGTCAAGGTCGCCGCGTTGAAAGCGTTCGCGCGGCTGCGCAGAGTGGAGGCGCTTCCCGTGCTGCGCCGTCTGGCACGCGCCCGGTGGGTGTTTGGTCAGGGACGGCGGACGTTGCGGGATGCCGCCCGTGAGATCCTCGCCGGCGCGGAAGGGAGCGGGCCTCAGCGAACATGACACATTTTCCGACCCCACCCACGCTCTTTAGCTTTCCGCTGACGCAGACGATCTCGCCGGACCGCCCGGGCGCGTTGTTGCGGCTATTGGAAGCCGCGCGGAAAAATGCCTTGCTGTACCTGCGGGGCCACCCGATCGTCACCCAGTCCCTCCATGAATTCCATGCCGGGTTGAGTGTCGTCCTCAAGACGCGGCCATCGGTACGTTTCGATGTCTATGAGGATGCGTTCTTCCTCGGGGACCGGATTTTGCTCGAGGAGAGCCTGCACGCCTCGGGACTGTTAGAGCAACTGATGGCCCAACGCGTAGGCAGTCTGGAGTTTGTCCAGGGCGTGAGCCTCGATGAGGCCGCCCGATTAGTGGAGATCTTGGTCGCCGCCTCGGGCGGGGGACCCGCCGTCGGGGACGCGGTCGGCGAGGCCAACCTGCACTACATCAAGACCGGACCGCCCCGAGCCCAGAGCGTGGACGAGGCGAAGGAGGCGATGATCGCGCCGCGTGAGCTCTACCGCATCGGCCTCCGGACGATGGACGCGCTCAACTACCAAGCGGTGCAGGGTACCCCCTTGAACCTCCGCAACGCCCGGTTGTTGGCGAACTCGTTGGTGAAGGTCATCTTGCAGGATCGTAACGCTCTGCTGGGGGTTGCCGCGCTCTACCAGCATGACGAAGACACCTGTCATCACAGCGTCAACGTCGCCGTGCTCTCGCTGATGCTTGGGCTCCGGTTGGGGTTGGAGGAAAATATGTTGCCTGCGCTGGGGACTGCCGCCTTGCTGCACGACGTCGGCAAGATGCGCATCCCACGATCGCTGCTGGGCAAGTCCAGCCATCTGACCGCGACCGAGCAGTCGGTGATCGAGAGCCACACGCTCCATGGCGCCGCCTTGGTGCAACACTTGCGTGGGCTCTCCCAGACGGCGATGCTCGTCGCCCTCGAACACCATCTGAATCACGATCTCTCCGGGTACCCCCGTCTCTTGAAGGTCGAGCACCAGCACCTGTTTACGCAGGTCGTGGCCATCGGCGATTTCTTTGACGCCAGCACTTCAGCCCGACGCACCGACCGCAAACCCATGCTTCCCGATCAAGCGGTGCAGACGATCGTCGCCGGCGCGGGGACGCGATTCGAACCCACGTTGGCCAAGCTGTTCTTCCACACGGTGGGGGCGTATCCGGTGGGCTCTGTGGTGCGCCTAACGACGGGGGAAATCGCGGTGGTCTATCGGACGGCGGAAGGCCACCCGTTGCAACCTCCGCTGAAAATGGTGCGGGATGGGCAAGGCGCCGTCATCGACCCCGTCCCGGTGGACCTGTCCCAGGATGGGCGCCGCATTGCTTACAGCATCGATCCGATCAAAGCGAGCATCGATCTCGCCGCCTACCTCTAAACCGCCTGTTAGACCGCTCGATCGCTACTCTTCGATGTAGATGACGCGGCGGAGCTCCTCGATACTCGTGGTCCCATCCAAAACGCGGGATTTCGCGGCCTGCTGAATGGTGATCATGCCGCTTTCGATCGCGGCATCACGCAACATCGTGGCCGGTTTGTGGGCCAGCACTAGATCGCGGATATCGTCATTTATCCGAAAGATCTCCATCACGCACAACCGCCCGCGGTAGCCGGTGTGGTCGCAGTCCTGGCATCCCACGGGTTTGTAGATAGGGGCGGTATGGTCGGCAGGGAGATCCAGCTCGGTCATCAGATCCTTAGTCAGGGCGTAGGGTTGCTTGCACTTGGGACAAAGGCGGCGCATCAGGCGCTGCCCGATGCTCGCAATCAGCGACGATGTGATGAAGTAGGGCTCGATGCCCATATCCACCAGCCGGACCACGGACCCCGCCGCGTCGTTCGTGTGCAGGGTCGAGAACACCAAGTGGCCGGTGAGGGCGGCATGGACGGAGATCTTCGCCGTCTCCGCGTCGCGGATTTCTCCGACCATCACGACGTCGGGGTCTTGGCGCAGGATGCTCCGTAACCCGGTGGCAAATGTCACTCCGGCCCGCGGTCGGACGGGGATCTGGGAGATCCCTTCGAGATAGTACTCGACGGGATCCTCAATGGTGATGATGTTGAGGGCTGGATCGTTCACGGACTGCAGCCCCGCGTACAGGGTGGTCGTCTTCCCGCTGCCCGTAGGACCCGTGACCAGAATCATGCCGTGCGGTTTCCGAATCAGCGATTGAATGATCTGCTCTTGGTCGGCCGGGACACCGAGCCGATCCAGACCGAGCAGGATATTGCTCTTGTCCAACAATCGCATGACCACGCGCTCGCCAAACGCGGTGCTCGTAATGCCCACCCGCACGTCGAACTCGTGGTCCCGCACCCGCATCGTGATCCGACCGTCCTGCGGTTTGCTGTGCTCGGCGATGTCCAGCGAGGATAGGATCTTGACCCGGCTCACAACCGCCGCATACATCAGGCGCGGGATCGACGCCTTGTCGTAGAGCATGCCATCGATCCGGAAGCGGACGCGCGCGTTCTTTAGGTGAGGTTCTAGGTGGATGTCAGTTGTCCGAGACGCAATCGCCCCCGACAGGATCGAGTCCACCATCTGGATGACCGGCGCGGACTGCTCATTGCCCAGCACCAGCACGCCGTCTTCGAGGCCGTCCCCGTTCCCGTTCCCATTTACATTCGCACTTCCCTCACCAAACTCGATGACGTCCACGAGGGACGCGGCCTGGGAGGCGGCTTTGCTGACGCGCTTTCCCACGTTCTCAAACAGTTGTTCAATCGCCCACTCGAGGTCTGTCTCTGTTGTAAAGACCGTCTGCACCCGCAGCCCCGTGGCGCGCGCCACCTCATCGATCGCCAGAATGTCTGAGGGATCGGCCATCGCCACGATCAGGTCTTTGCCCTCCTGGCGGATCGGGAGCGCCATTAGGCGGCGGACGAAAGGTTCGGGCAGCAGTTGAGCGACGTTGACGTCGATGGGTTCTGAGGTCAGGTTCACGTACTCGTAGCCCTGCTGAAGGGCCAACCAGCGCCCGGCTTCCCCCTTGGCCAGTAATCCGCGCTCAATGAAAATCTGGGCCAAGCGCTTGCCGGTGCGCTTCTGCTCTTCCAGCGCCTCGGTGAGTTGCGTCTCACCAATGACGCCGGCCTCGAGCAAAAGCTCGCCGAGGCGCTTCGTGGACTTTGTTGGTCTCGCTCGCGATGTCGCCATGAGGGACACCCCAAGTTAGAGCAACTCCGATGCCGCGCCGCCAACAAACGAATGGGGCGAGACATGTTCGTGATGACCGTGTCCCACCCCTTCTTTTATGCCCGTTCTATGGAACTTATCGGCCTATTTGGCCACGAGTTAAGACAACATGTGTTGTGAGGGCTGCGGCTGTGGCGGCCGGGGAGTCGGCTCGACCCCAGGTGGAGGCAAGATCAGGCCCTGGGACGCAGGCGTGCGGGTGGGGAGCAGTGCTTCCGCCAGCACCTGGTCCATCTGGTCCACGAGCACAAACCGCAGCTTTCGGCGCACGTGCTCAGGAATCTCCTCCAGATCCTTCTCGTTGTCTTTGGGCATCAGGACGGTTTTTACCCCGGCGCGGTGCGCCGCGAGGACTTTCTCCTTCACCCCGCCGATCGGCAGCACTTTGCCCCGCAGGGTGATCTCTCCCGTCATGGCGACATCCTTGCGCACCGGCTGGCCTGTCACCGCCGAGGCCAGCGCCGTGGCCAGCGTAATGCCCGCCGACGGCCCATCCTTGGGCACCGCGCCCGCTGGAATGTGGATGTGGACGTCGTACTTCTGATACCAATCTTCGTCCACGCCCAGCCGCCGAGACCGGGTTCGCACATAAGAGAGTGCAGCCTGGCCGGATTCCTTCAACACATCGCCCAGCTGACCCGTGAGGCTGAGTTTGCCCTCACCGTGCATCAGCGTGGCCTCGACTGAGATCACATCGCCACCCATTTCGCTGTAGATCAACCCGGTGGCAATCCCGACTTCGTCCGACTTCTCTGCTAAGCCGAAGCGGTACCGCGGCGGGCCCAGAAACCGATGCAACTGGGCGGCGGTGACCTTCACCGCCTTGGCCTTCTCGGTGGCAATCTCGGTCGCCACTTTCCGAAACACCGTGGCAATCTCGCGCTCGAGGTTGCGCACGCCCGCCTCGCGGGTGTACTCGCGGACTACCGTCCGCAGCGCTTCGCCGGTAATCGCCACCTGCTCGATGGTCAGCCCGTTCTCCTTGCGCTGCTTGGGGATGAGGAACTGGGTTGCGATCTTCATCTTTTCCTCTTCGATGTACCCCGGGAAGCGGATGACCTCGAGCCGGTCGCGCAACGCCGACGGGATGGTGTCGAGGATGTTCCCCGTGCAAATGAACATGACCTCAGACAGATCCAGGGGGATCTCCAGGTAGTGGTCACTGAAACTGTGGTTCTGCTCGGGGTCGAGAGCTTCCAGAAGAGCCGAAGACGGATCGCCCCGCCAGTCCACACCCAGCTTGTCGATCTCATCCAGCATGAACACGGGGTTCTTGCTGGCGGCAGTTTTCAGTCCCTGGACGATGCGGCCGGGCAGGGCTCCCACGTACGTGCGCCGGTGCCCGCGGATTTCGGCCTCATCCCGCACGCCGCCCAAGCTCGCGCGGACGAATTTGCGGCCCAGCGCCTTGGCGATCGATCGCCCCAACGAGGTCTTGCCGGTGCCAGGCGGGCCGATGAAGCACAAGATGGGACCCTTCGAAGCGGGCGCCAGCTTGCGGACCGCCAGGTACTCGACCACGCGATCCTTTGCCTTCTCCAATCCGTAGTGGTCCTCGTCGAGAATACGTCGTGCCTCGATGATATCCAGTCGGTCCTCGGTGCGCACGCTCCACGGCACCGATAACAACCAGTCCAAGTAGGTGCGTACGACGACGGCTTCAGCGACCATCGGCGGCATCTTCTCCAGCCGATTGAGTTCCTCGAGGGCTTTCTCCTTGACGTGGTCGGGGAGGTTCGCCGCCTCGATCTTCTTCTTGTACTCCGCGACTTCACTTTGCCGCTCGTCGGACTCTCCCAGCTCTTGCTGGATCGCCTTCATCTGCTCCTTGAGGAAGTACTCGCGCTGGCTCTTTTCCATGGACTTGCGCACGCGGCTCTGGATCTTGCGCTCGAGGTCCAGGATATTGAGTTCGCGAGTGAGGATCTGGCTGAGCAGCTCTAACCGCTCTTTGGGGGCGAGCGTTAACAGCTGCTGGCGCTCCTCCAGTTTGACGGGCATGTGCTGGGTGATCAGATCGGCAACCTTCCCAGGCTCATCAGCCTGCGTGACAGCTTCGTACTGCTCAGGGGCCACCGACCGGCTGAAGCGGACAAACCGCTCAAACTGCGAGGAGACCCCTCGCATGAGCGCCTCCATCTCGGGGCTCTTCTCGACGGCATCGGGTCGCGGGGCGATCCGGGCCTCAAAGTAGGGGTCGGTCTTCTCGACCCCAACCACATCCGCACGCACAACGCCCTCAACGATCACCTGCAGCACGCCGTCGGGCTGCTTCCCAACCTGCAGGACGCGACAGACTGTCCCGAGCGAGTAGATCTCAGACGGTGTGGGATCTTCCAGGTCGTCCTGCTTTTGCGCTGCCAAGATGATCATCCGGTCCGCGCCCAATGCCGCTTCGAGGGCCCGGAGCGACTTCGGTCGCCCAACCCCGAGCGGTGCCACCTGGTGCGGCATGATCACCGTGCCCTTCAAGGGCAGCAGCGGGAGAACGTCTTTAATAGTCAGACCAGCACGCTCGGTCATGGGGCCTCCTTACGCGACGAACTTGCTCGCTACAGCGATGGCGCAGGCCAAATTGTTCCCTGGGGGCTGATAAAGACGAAGGGGGCCGATCCCGTCCCCCTTCGCCGCGCCGAGCCGGACTGCATCGAGGCAATCCGGCAACTTCCTGTCTCTATTGTACCATGGCCTCCCGCACCGCAGACGCGGGGCCTAGGCCGGTTTGTCCTTGGCGAGCTTCTTCACATCGGCGGCCGTCATCAACACGGGCGCCGTCCGTCGCAAAGCCGCGTCTTCGGCGACCACGCAGCGCCGGACATCCGGACGCGAAGGAATCTCGTACATAATGTCCATCATGATGTCTTCAATAATGGTGCGCAGACCGCGGGCGCCGGTGTTGCGGGCCATCGCCTCCTTGGCGATCGCCTGGAGGGCCTCGTCGGTGAACAGGAGCTCGACGCCGTCCATCTCCAGGATCTTCTGGTACTGACGGACCAGGGCGTTTTTGGGTTCCACCAGAATGCGCACCAAGTCCGCCTCGTCCAGCGGGTCGAGGGGGACGACGATCGGTAATCGTCCCACGAACTCCGGGATCATCCCGTACTTCAGCAGATCCTGGGGCATGACATGCGCGAGAGACTCAGCGACCGAGCGCTTGCTCTTAGGCTGGATCTGGGCCCCGAAGCCAATCGCGGTCTGACGGATCCGCGATTCAATGAGCCGATCCAATCCCTCAAACGCGCCCCCGCAGATGAACAGGATGTTGGTCGTGTCGACCTGGATGAATTCCTGGTGAGGGTGTTTGCGGCCGCCCTGGGGCGGCACGTTGGCCACTGTCCCCTCCAAGATCTTGAGCAGCGCCTGTTGGACGCCTTCGCCGGAGACGTCCCGCGTGATCGACGGATTTTCTGACTTGCGGGCGATCTTGTCGGTCTCGTCGATGTAGATGATCCCTCGCTCCGCTTTCTTGACATCGAAATCGGCGGCCTGGATCAGGCGCAGCAGGATGTTCTCCACGTCTTCGCCGACGTAGCCGGCTTCGGTGAGGGAGGTCGCATCCGCGATCGCAAATGGCACATCCAAGATCTTGGCCAACGTCTGCGCCAGCAGCGTCTTCCCGCACCCGGTCGGCCCAATCAGGAGAATGTTGGCTTTCTGCAGTTCGACGTCTCCGGTGCGGCGGGAGCCGCCGATGCGCTTGAAGTGATTGTAGACGGCGACGGCGAGGGCTTTCTTCGCACGCTCCTGGCCGATGACATACTGACACAAGGTGTCATAGATCTCACGCGGCTTCGGCGTATGCCGCGGGGTGGCCGGGGCCTGGGACTCCCCGTACAACTCCTCTTCGATAATCTCGTTGCAGAGTTCGATGCACTCATCGCAGATGTAGACGCCGGGGCCAGCGACCAGCTTGCGCACCTGCTCCTGGGATTTTCCACAGAAGGAGCACTTGAGTTTCTCCCCGTCTCCGAAGCGGAACACCCGATCGCGTGTCATCGGTTAGCGATCCCGGGTGACGTGGACTTTTTCGCGGGGCTTGATGACTTCATCGATCAGTCCGTACTCCTTGGCAGCTTGCACGTCCATCCAAAAGTCGCGGTCGGTATCGCGCTCGAGCCGTTCGACGGGCTGGCCGGTGTGTCTGGCCAGGATCTCATTCACCAATCCCCTCAGCTTGAGAAACTGCCGCGCCTGAATATCTATATCGGCCGTCGTCCCTTGGGCTCCACCCCACGGCTGGTGAATGAGAATCTGCGAATACGGAAGAGCAAATCGCTTTCCCTTGGCCCCGCCGGCCAGGACGACTGCAGCCACGCTGGCGGCCAATCCGACGCAAATTGTGGCCACAAAGGGGCGCACGTGCTGCATTGTGTCATAGATGGCCAGCCCGGCCTGGACCACCCCGCCCGGGCTGTTCACGTAGAGGTTGATGTCTTTGTCAGGGTCTTCGCTTTCCAAAAACAAGAGCTGGGCGATCACCAAGTTGGCGACGTCATCATCAATCGGTCCGCCAAGGAAGACGATGCGATCTTTGAGCAGGCGGGAGTAGATGTCGTACGCCCGTTCGCCGCGAGCGGTTTGCTCAACAACCATAGGGACTAGTGTCATCGCGGCTCACCTCGGGCGATTGCCACCAGGGCGGCGAGGGCTTTCCGCCGCCGCAACGCTGCGACTAATGAGTCCAGGCGCCCGTCTTGGGCCAGCCATTCCCGCACTTGCGCGAGATCTTGCTGCGACCCGCGGGCAACGTTCTCTGCTTCGCGATCGATCTCCTCCTGCGTGGGTTCTAAGCCCTCGGCACGAGCCACTTCATCGAGCGCGAGTTGAGTGCGAAGTCGTCTCTCGGCGGTCGGCCGTAACTCGTCGCGGAGCTGGACATCTGTTTTCTCCTGCACTTGCAGGTAGCGCTGAAGCGTGATGCCCCGTCGACTCAGCGACTCGGCGAGATCGGCCACGAGGTGCAGCACTTCGTGATCGACCATGCTCGCGGGCAGCTCAATCAGCGCTCCCTGCAGCACGGCGTCAACCACCTGTTGCTCGTCTGCCTGTCGGGCGCGCTCCTGTGCATCTCCTTGCAACCGCAAACGCTGGGCGGCCCGTAACCCCTCCACGGAGTCGGCCCCCCCCACGGTCTTGGCAAACTCATCTGTCAGCTCTGGCAAGATCCGACCTCTCACATCCATGACGTCAAACTTGACGGTGGCACCGCCAGCGAGCGTCACAGAGTCCTGTTGGCCGCGCACTTTGCCGACCAAAGCTCCCTCCAGCTCCGTCGGATACGCACCGCCGCCCACTTCAACCAGGTAATCTTTGCCCGTGACGAGACGCTCCGCGGTCCCGTCCAGGTGCGCGATCCGCAGCATGACGTAGTCGCCGGTGGCCACCGGACGCTCTCCGGCACTTTCCAGACGGGCATGGCGAGCGCGCAGATCCTCGATGGCGGCGTCCACGTCAGCATCCGCGACCGTGGGTTCGGTTGGCGTGATGCGGAGGGTTTTGTAATCGCCGAGCTTTACCTCGGGAACGAGGTCGACGGTCGCCACAAAGCGCAACGGTTTGCCGTCTTCGAAGGGATCGACCTGGATCTCTGGCTGCGCGATCGGTCGAACGCCGGCTTGGCGGACGGCCTGGGTGTAGGCATCGGGCACCAGGAGATTCACGGCCTCCTCGTGCACGGTTCCTGTCCCCACGTGCCGCTCCAATAACGCCTTGGGCGCCTTCCCTCGCCGGAACCCCGGAATCTCTACTCGCTGGTTCAGCCGAGCCAGCGCGCGCTCTTTACCCTGACTCACGACATCTGGAGGAAGTTCGACTTCCAAGACCGCGCGGCTCGGCGCTTCCTTCCGCACATCCACTTTCATCGCTCACCCCAGTTGTACGGCCCTTCCACGGACCAGATCACCACGGCTGCTTACGCAGAGACTTTCCCGATGCTCTTGTGTGGTGCGGGCGGAGGGATTCGAACCCCCACGGGCTTGCGCCCATCGGCTCCTAAGGCCGACGCGAATTCCAATTCCGCCACGCCCGCAGCAACCGATATCACGCCACACCCCTGTCCCCATTCCCTAAAAATAGTATACCTCCGAGACACAACTGGGCTCCCGGCGGGAACCGCCTATCAGGAACCAAACAAAGTCACACTGGACAAACTCTGGGGAGGAGGAAACGGGGAGACTAGCTCGGACCCGTGTGCGTACCCTCGCCCCGCCGTCGCGGGTGGGGGGCCGTGTGGGACTCGAACCCACAACCAGCGGATTAAGAGTCCGCTGCTCTACCAGTTGAGCTAACGGCCCACGTCCCGTCACACATTATACCGGGGACATGTACCGTGTCTAGCACAGCACAGTGGGGGTCGCCGGGCCGCGGACCGGGTCGGTACACAGATTTCTACGTGGGCGGTGGGTCTAACGATCGTCGGACAGTCTCGTCCGAGGAAGATGGCTCAAACCGGAATCTGACGACCCAACAATTGGGCAAGCTCCCGCTCGCTGCTCGCCTTGCTCACCGCATCCTCATAGGTGATCTTCTTGTGCTCGACTAGGGTGCGCAGGGCCTGGTTCAAGGATTGCATCCCCTCTTTGGATCCGGACATGAGGGCGGAAGGAATCTGAAACGTTTTGCCTTCCCGAATCAAGTTGCGGATGGCCCCGTTGGCCACCATGACCTCGATCGCCGCCACGCGCCCCTGCCCTGACGCCAGGGGGACGAGGGCCTGGCACAGGACGCCCTCCAAGGCCACCGATAGCTGCGTGCGAATCTGGGACTGCTGATGCGGGGGGAAAACGTCAATGATGCGATCGACGGTCTGAGCAGCGCTCTGCGTGTGCAGCGTGGCAAAGACCAAGTGCCCGGTTTCCGCCGCGGTAATCGCGGTGGAGATCGTCTCCAAGTCGCGCATCTCTCCAATCAGGATCACATTTGGGTCCTGCCGGAGTACATGGCGCAACGCGTTGGCAAACGAGAGGGTATCCATCCCGACTTCCCGCTGGTTGATGACGCTCTTCACATCCTTGTGCAAATACTCGATGGGATCCTCGACGGTCATGATGTGCACAGCCCGGTTCTGATTCACGTAGTTGATCATCGCCGCAAGGGTGGTGGACTTCCCGCTCCCCGTCGGCCCGGTCACCAGCACCAGTCCCCGCGGAAGGCCGGCGAACCGCCGCGCAACCTCGGGCAGACCCAGCTCCTCCATGGTGGGCACCCCCATGGGGATGGCACGCACCGCAGCACCCCAGGAGCCCCGCTGCTGGAAGACGTTGACGCGGAACCGAGAGATTCCGGGAACGCTGTACGCGAAATCCATCTCCAGGCGCTCGCGGAAAAC
>DATGVF010000258.1:0-3508 GCA_035300645.1 bacterium | reverse complement strand
GGGGACACGCCGTTCCTGCGAGCCGAAACCCTCCAGGCGCTGATCGACCTCCACCAGAGGACCAGGGCCGCTGCCACGTTGCTCAGCGCCAAGCTGGTCGATCCGACCGGTTACGGCCGCGTGATTCGGGATCGGGACGGCCGAGTGCAGAGGATCGTCGAAGAGAAGGACGGTTCTCCTGAGGAACGTCAAGTTCAAGAGATTAATGCGGGCACGTATGTCTTTGATCAACGCGCGCTGCGAGACGGGCTACGCGCCTTATCCCCCGACAACGCGAAGGGCGAGTATTACCTGACTGACACGATCGGCTGGATTTTGTCGCATGGACGGACGGTGAGTGCGCTTGCGGTCGCCTCTGACGAAGCCATGGGTATCAACTCACGCCAGGACCTCGCCGCTGCGGAGGCGGTCATGCGCCAGCGATTGCTCGCGAGCCTGATGGACGCGGGGGTGACCGTGATGGACCCCGCCACCACGTACGTCCACGCCGGGGTGACAGTGGGACCAGACACAACCCTGCACCCGCAGTCATACTTGGAAGGTGCAACGATCGTCGGGGCGCGATGCACGGTGGGCCCGCACGCCCATCTGATGGACGCCACACTGGAAGATCGTGTCACAGTGATCGAGTCGACCGTAACCCAGAGCAGTGTGGGCGAAGGCACACGCATTGGACCGTACAGTCACATCCGCCCTGGATGTCGCGTAGGGCGTGACGTCGAAATCGGCAACTTTGCCGAACTGAAGAACGCCGCGGTGGGGAACGGCACGAAGGTCCACCACATGAGCTACCTGGGCGATGTCACCGTCGGCGCCCGCGTGAACATCGGGGCGGGGACGGTAGTGTGTAACTTCGATGGCAAGCGTAAACACCACACCATCATCGAAGATGAGGCGTTTATCGGGAGCGACACGATGTTGGTTGCACCGCTTCATATTGGCCGGGCGGCGGTCACGGGAGCGGGTTCGGTGGTGACCAAAGACGTCCCCGCAGGCGGCGTCGCGGTCGGGGTGCCGGCCAGGGTGATTCGCTATGTCAGTGCAGATCCGCAGCGCTAGATCCTCCTTCGGGTCGGTCTGCGCAGGGAGCATGCTCCTGCTCTGCGTGCGGCAAGGGGGAGAGATTTGATGCAACCAACGCGGGTCGTCGAGAGCCAACGGCGCCTCCCCATGGATGGGGCGCGCGGGCGTCCCATCAAGCTCTTTGGTGGCGGCAGCAACAGGGCGCTCGCCAATGAGATTTCGGCCGCGTTGGACGTGCCGCTCGCAGAACTGACAATCTTCCGCTACTCGGACGGGGAAATCGGGGTCCGCATCGACGAGAGCGTCCGGGGCGAAGATGTCTTCGTCATTCAGCCCACCTGCCCGCCGGTCAATGAGAACTTGATGGAACTGCTCGTCATCGTGGATGCGTTGCGCCGGGCGTCCGCAGATCGCATCACCGCCGTCATCCCGTATTTCGGGTACGCGCGCCAGGACCGCAAGATCCGCCCGCGGGAGCCCATCTCGGCCAAGCTCGTGGCCAATCTGCTGACCGCGGCCGGGTGTCAGCGCATCCTCTCCATTGACCTACACGCGGGACAAATTTGGGGGTTTTTCGATATTCCGCTGGATCACCTGCCCTCGCGGATGATCCTGGGCGACTACATCGCGCACAAGGAGCTGGAAAACCTCGTCATCGTCTCCCCCGATGTCGGCGGGGTGCCACGGGCACGGGACTTCGCCAAGCAACTGGGCGCGCCGATTGCCATCATCGACAAACGGCGCGACAAACCTAACCAGGTGAAGGAGATCGTCCACGTGATCGGAAAGGTGCACCGCAAGACCGCGATTATCGTGGACGATATCGTCGACACGGCCGGCACCTTAACGTTAGGAGCGCAGGCGTTGCTCAAGCGTGGGGTCACCGCCGTTTACGCCTGCGCCACGCACGCTTTGCTGTCGGGGGCGGCGATCCAACGGATCGCCAGCAGTCCGATCCAGGAACTCATTGTGACGAACACGATTCCGCTGCCGCCGGAGAAGCAGAGTGATAAGATCACTGTGCTTTCGGTTGCGCCGTTGCTGGCCGAGGCTATCCGCCGCGTCAATGAGGACCGGTCGGTCAGCCAGCTCTTCGACTAGCTAGCGGGACGATTGCTTTGTTAGGGCAGGAGTGTCCGGAGGGCAGTTTGGGTATCCTTGCGTGAGAGGGTAAGCGCATGCAGATTCCCCCCTACGTGTTATCCGGTATCCTGGCCTTAGTCTTGACGTACGCCATCGCGTACGAGATGCGCGGGCTGTCGGAGCGCGTGGGCGCAATGACCCCGCCCGGGGGCCGGCACATCCACACCCAGCCGATGCCGCGGCTGGGCGGCTTGGCGATCTTCGGCGGGGCCCTCGTGGCGTTAATAGTAGCGCTGCCGATTGTGCAGCCCGCCGCGCTCGTGCGAGCATCGAACTACCTCGTCCTCGCGGTGCCAGTGCGCACGCCGCCCCTGTCCGAAATCGGTATTTTGCTCGGTGCGGTAGCTATTACTGCTCTGGGGGCTCTTGACGATCTCCACCCGATGGCTGGCCGCCTGAAGTTCCCGCTGATCTACCTTGCGGCCGGGGCGCCGGTGTGGTTTGGCATGACGACCGCGTTTGTCACCCATCCGGTCACGGGACTCCCTGTGCCGGTAGGTGTTGCCGGGAAGGTGTTCACGGTGGTGTGGCTGGGTTCCATGGCCATTGCCATGAACTCCATCGACGGTGTGGATGGGTTGGCCTCAGGGTTGGCGGCGATCACCGGGATCACGTTGCTCAGCGCCGCGGGGCATCGGCAGGACATGGTTACGATGACCCTGGCAGCGGCGGTGACGGGATCCGCTCTCGGGTTCTTGCGCCATAACTTCAACCCGGCGCGATTGTTCTTGGGTGACTCCGGCTCCATGCTGTTGGGCTTCTTGTTGGGCGCTGCGGCTGTGCAGGGAATGGTGAAGACGGCGACAGTGCTCAGCCTCGCCGTCCCGATTCTGGCGTTAGCCATTCCCATCCTGGACACGGGGTACGCGATCGTACGGCGGTACCGCAACCACGTCTCCATCTTCCGCCCGGATCGAGGACACCTGCACCATCGCTTGCTGGACCTGGGTTTCTCGCAGCGGCAGGTCGTCGTGCTGTTGTGGTTGGTGTCGGCGACGCTGGGGCTGGGCGGCCTCGCGGTGGCGGGCATCAGCCGCACGCCATCCGTGGTGCTCCTCGCAGTGATTGCCGCGGTGTTGATCACCTTGGGCTGGCGGTTGGGTCTGTTCCGCTTACCAAAAGCCCCTCGTCCTGAACTGTCCGATCCGGCTCGCATGCGCTAGCCCCGTGCGCGTGGGGATCGGTGTCGCCGACCGCGGTCTGGTCCTCTCGGCGTGGGTGTGATGGTGACCCTAATCCACCCTCAACAGGCGCCATCGCGTGTGCGAGACGCCTCGGGGCGTGTGGTCATCATGACCGTTTTTGGGACCCGCCCGGAGGCCGTGAAGCTCGCCCCCGTCGT
>DATGVF010000257.1:0-3119 GCA_035300645.1 bacterium | reverse complement strand
TGGGATGTGCTTCCGGATGACCAGATAGCGGATTTGCTGCGCCCGCTCGATGTCGCGCCAGGAGTACAACCGCCGACGCTGATGTCCCTCTCGAACGGGGGAGAGCAAGCCGTGACGCTCCCACTTCCGCAGCGTCTGGGGGGAAACCCCTACCAAACTGCCGGCGACGCCAACGGTGAAGACGGGGTGGGTAGGTTGCTGGGTATGTGGCTGCTTCATAGGGGAGCCTCCTGACGGGTACCTTACCCAATTAGTATAACAAGGGACCACCCGTCTCCGGAACAGCCGAACCGAACCCAGAAAAGTGGCGAGACCCCACGAAATGCACCGAAAAACGGGTATTGCCCCCTCAAAAGTGGCAGATTCCAGGGGATTTTGGGGGAGATCTCTCGTAAATTACGCCAGCTTTGATCAGTTCCGAGCAGTGACGCACTGGCTCGATCGGCCCTATGGCTCCGTGGATGGCAAGGATGTCTCCGCCTCCCCAAAAACCGCGTCCACGAAGCCCTTCATGATTCGCGCGGTCACTCCCCAGATTTCGTGTTTGTCGTAGCGGTAGACATACGCGTCGAACGTCCTGCCCTCTCGCTCACGCCGTTCCACACGGAGGTGGGACGGATCACGAAACACGCGCAGGGGGACGGTTAGAACCTCCGCGATCTCAGCGGAGTTAATTCGAAAAAGAAATGGATAGGGAATAATCCCAATGACGGGGGCGACCACAAATTTGCTGACGGTGGTCGGCAGATCGTCTAGCACCCCCAATACCTCGATTTGCGTAGGGGGAATCCCCATCTCTTCTTCCGTCTCTCTCAACGCTGTGGACTGCACATCGGCATCACCCGGATCCACAGCTCCGCCGGGAAAGGAGATCTGCCCCTTGTGTGTCTCTACCGTCTCAGTGCGCTGCGTGAAGAGGACGTAGGGCTCCCCGCGCTGCTCGTGGAGAGGGAGCAGAACGGCCGCACGCCGGAGTTCAGGCGAGACGATTCTGCGCCGGGTCCGGCGGGCCAGGCGCGTCCGGATTTGTCGCGCCAAGTCGGTCATCTCGCTCATCAGGCTGTGGTTTGGCGGCAAGGAAGGTGTCCCCTGCCCTCGGTGGATGTCAAACTCCGAGATGACCGAACACCAGGTCGGCGCAGGGCCTGGGGTCCTATCCCCAACTTATCCACAACATGTTGATATCCGGGGCAGGAATCGCCCTCCTGGTAGGGAATAACCACAAGACCCGCAGGGGGGAGGAGCCTTCGAGTCTGCTCTTGGACGCCTCCACGACAGGCTCCCCACGTCACTAACACACGGACACCACCACTCCTCCCTTCGCCCGCACCTCCCCCCTGGGGTCTAAAATTCGGTGTCGTGGCCGGCGGGCAATCTCTTGGGTGCCACCGGCGCGTGTGGATGCGTGTCATGCTGAACTACCTACCGTTAGACCAGCGCATGCCTGACTCCCAGTACCGGGATCTTTTGCGCCGCATCGTCACGACGGGCGAAGAGGTCCCCACCGAGCACGGGCTCCCTGCCTTGAAGATCATCGGGCACGAAATGCGCTTCCCGCTCGCCAACGGATTCCCCATCGTCACCGAACGCGACATCGTCAGTGAGACAAGCCAGGGCAAGCGCCCCTCCCCGTTTTACCAGGCGGTCGGCGAACTCTGCGCGTTCATCAACGGCGCGCAGACCCAACAAGAACTGGAACGATTCGGCTGTTACTGGTGGGACCGGTGGGTGACTGAGGAGCGCTGCGGACAGTTCGACCTACCCCCCGGAGACCTAGGGCCAGGATCCTATGGGGCGGCCTTCCGCCGCTTTCCCGCCGCCGAGGGTAACCCGTTCGATCAACTAGCGGCCTTGATCACACAAATCAAAGAGCGACCGGATTCCCGACACCACGAGTTGTCCCCGTGGATCCCGCAGTACGTACTAACGGGCCGAAGTGGCACGCGCCGTGTCGTCGTTCCCCCCTGCCACGGCTGGGTGCATGTCCACGTGAACTCGCGCACCCGAGATCTGACGCTCACGCATCGGCAGCGCAGCGCGGATGCGCCGGTGGGGCTCGTGTTCAACTTCGTCCACTACGCCGCCCTGACGCTGATGATCGCCCAGGTCACCGGCTATCGGGCAAAAGAATTGGTCTACTGGATTGACGACGCTCACATCTACCAGAATCAGCTGGAGGACGTCCGAGAAATGCTGAAAACTGAACCGCAGTGTTTGCCCACCGTTACGCTGGATCCCACGATTACCGATCTGTTTGCCTTTCGACCATCCCACTTCGTCGTCAGCGACTATGCTCCGCGACTTCCCCGCCGGCGCATTCCGACGCCGGCCTGACGCGTCACCCGACGTCACCCCTGTAAAGAGAACGCTGGCCCACGGGCCACGGGACTAGGGTGGACTGTCCGAACGACTTGTACAGCAATCATGCGATGCGCCTCGTCGGATCGCCGTAGGCCCACCGGAACCGCCTGGCGGTCTTGTTGTACTGCTTGATGTATCGCATCAGCGACCGCTGGCGGCCCTATAGAAGGGGATGCCACCGGTGAAAGGTTTCGTGGACAAGATTCCGAAGCACGAACGAGACCGAGTCAGGCGAGACCTGCTCGACTACTGTCACCGGATGCGCTGGCGATGGTCAGGTTGGTCGAGACTTTGGAAGGCCTGGCCCGAGTTGCTCCATGATGCGGCCGACCCGGGCTAACAAGCCCAATGGCTACCCTCTCGGCTCATACCGCATCGCCACCGCCCCCGAGCCGAACTCCAGCCGGCTCACGAGCCTCAAGTCGACATGCTTCGATAGCCCCGCGAACAACGTCGGCCCGTGGCCCGCTAGCCTGGGCTGCACCACGAACTCGTACTCATCGATCAATCCCAGCTCCGCCAACGCCAGCGGGAGCTTCACGCCTGCCACGAACAGTCCCTTACCCGACTCCCGCTTGAGCTGCTGAACGGCCTTCCCCAGATCCCCGCGCACGAGCTCCGCGTTCCAATCGACCCGGTCCAGGGTGCTCGACACGACGTACTTCTTTGCCGCGTCGATCGTTCGGGCGAAGGGTTCCATCCAATCAGGCCTCACTCCCGTCCGCGCCGGCGGCCGCCACGCTGCCTCCATCATTTCG
>DATGVF010000256.1:0-3163 GCA_035300645.1 bacterium | reverse complement strand
ACTCCCCTCGCAGGGGTGCTTTTCGCCTTTCCCTCACGGTACTAGTTCACTATCGGTCGCCAACGAGTATTTAGCCTTGGAGAGTGGTCTCCCCAGATTCCCACGGGGTTTCTCGTGCCCCGTGGTACTCAGGATACCGCTTCGAGTCCGGTAAGCTTTTGGTTACGTGGCTATCACACTCTATAGCCCCGCTTTCCAGCGGGTTCACCTAGCCTCCGGATTGGTAACTCTACTCACGCGGTCCTACAACCCCCCGATTCAAAGAATCGGGGTTTGGGCTGTTCCGATTTCGCTCGCCGCTACTCTCGGAATCTCGGTTGATTTATTTTCCTCCAGGTACTGAGATGGTTCACTTCCCTGGGTTCGCTCGCACCCGCCTATGGATTCAGCGGGCCGTATCCCGAGTTTATCGGGATGGGTTTCCCCATTCGGAAATCCCCGGATCAAAGCCTGCTTGCGGCTCCCCGAGGCTTATCGCAGCTTGCCACGTCCTTCATCGCCTTCTGGCGCCAAGGCATCCACCGTACGCCCTTAGTAGCTTGACCATAAAACTTACCCAACGCGTCGTCTTGGTGGCGCATCCCGAACGAATCGGAACACGCACAAAAAAACGGATGGATAAGCTCGCCTTTCCACAAATTGCTCTGCTCGAGCAGAATTTGCAGATTACGTCGTCGCGGTCTTTCGCAAGAGCGCGACGCGTAATGCCAGCCTTATTCAGTTGTCAAAGAACTTTTTCTCCGCGCCCGGCGGAGTGTCCCAACTTGATCGGGACGCCGAGGGGATTCCCCTCAGCCGGAAAATAAAAAACCCGGCGTCGAGCGCCGGGCCAAACCGTCCGTCACACATCAGGACGGCTTTGCGCGATGCTCGACTGCGATCTATCCTGTATTCGTGACTGACCTCACTGCGGGCTTACTTGCCGTAAGCTCAATGGCCCCCAGCATGCCCCACAGGTGCTGGACAATCTGCAAGTATAGCAAGTTAAAAAATTCCGTCAAGCCTCGTCTTCGCTTTTTTTCCACCCCTGTGCAAATCAGGCAACCCCTGTGAATCGCGCCCCCCAACGGTCTCGCACCTGCTCAGGCGCATTAGCTTTGCCTGCTGGCACCGTTTGAGGCTTCTGGCGAGGAAGGTTACCTGCTCGTGCGGCCGGAACACCGCGCCACTATCAAATCGTGTGGAAGCTCGGCTCAGTGTCCGTGGTCAGGGTGTAGTCGGTCCCGCGCGAGGCGCTTGGTAGTCTTGGTCTCGGCCAGCAGCTGAATTGAGGTGTGTGCCCCTGCCAGGCTGAGGGCAATCTTGGCAATACGTTTCATGTGCTGCTCATTTCCTTTCTCAGGCGCGTGCCTGACGTTTGTCTTGGTTTGTTGAGAGTTGCTAGGCTCCTGTCCCAATGGTTCGTGAGATAAGTTGCCGGGATTGGGCGGCGAGAGTGCGTTGCGCGTAGCGAGCGATGCTGGCGAGGATTTGGTCGGCGGTTTTGGCCCAAACGAAAGGCTTGGGGGTTTCGTTGTGGGCGGCGATGAATTCGCGGATGGCGGCCTCCAGTTCGCGGACACTGCGGTGAACCCCGCGGCGGATTTGCTTGTTGGTGAGTTCGGCAAACCACCGCTCGACCAAGTTGATCCAGGACCCGTAGGTGGGCGTGTAGTGGACATGGAAGCGTGGACGCTTCGCAAACCACCGCCGGATGAGGGGCGTCTTGTGGGTCCCATAGTTGTCCATGATGATGTGGACATCGAAGTGGGGCGGCACCTCGGCTTCGATCGCGTCCAGGAACTTGCGGAACTCGACGGAGCGATGGCGGCGGTGCAACTGGCTGATCACCCGGCTGGTTTTCAGGTTCAACGCGGCGAACAACGAGGTCGTACCGTGCCGCTCATAATCGTGGGTCCGTCGCTCCGCTTGGCCCGGACGAAGGGGCAACAGCGGTTGCGTCCGGTCCAGCGCCTGAATCTGCGATTTCTCGTCTACGCAGAAGACCACGGCGTGATCGGGCGGGTTCATGTACAGTCCCACGATATCGCGAATCTTCTCGATGAACAGCGGGTCCGGGGACAGCTTGAAGGTCTCACTCCGATGCGGCTGCAGGCCGAAGGCGCGCCAGATCCGGCTGATGGTCATGCGGCTTAGTCCGGTCGCTTGCGCTAAACCGCGGGTGCTCCAGTGCGTTGCGCCACGCGGCGTGCTTTCCAAAGTTTGCACCACGACGTGTTCGACTTGGGCATCGCTAACGGTGCGGGGAGCGCCGGGCCGCGGCTCGTCGTAGAGTCCTTCCAGCCTGGCCTGCAGGAATCGGGCGCGCCACTTTCCCACCATGCCCAGCGAGGCTCGCAACCGTCGGGCCACGGTCTGGTTGTCGAGGCCGTCGGCACAGGCCAGCACGATCCGCGCCCGCCGCGCCAATAGGGGCAGGGTTCGGGCACGGTGGGCCAGAGATTCGAGCCGCTCGCGCTCTTCCGCGGTCAGAGTCAATGGCTGCTTCGGTCTCCCGGTGCGCATCTAAGATCCTCCTACATCTTAGACGCACCGGCTATGAATTAGTTCACATATTTCTGGGACAGGACACTAGGGGGAGACCGTTACCGTCTTGTTCGCGTCCATGACGACGGTGCAGTGCTTCGTCGTACTGTCGACGCTATTACACCCGCTCCAGTTGGGCGGAGCGCCCGGACCTGTGGCGAGTACCACGGTCGTACCGGTTGGATAAGCCGCGCTGCACGTGGCGAAACAAGACACGATACTGCCCCGGTCATCAGACACTCCTCCGAGGGCGTCTGGGTTTGTGTTGACGACTGTTAGCACGAACGTCGAACTCTTGGGAGACACAGTGACGGTCACCGATGCGGAGGCGGTCTGCCCTACGTTGTCAGTGACTGTAACGGTGTACGTGGTCGTGGCAGCCGGGTTTGCCAGAGGGGTGGCGCTCGTGGCGTTATCCAACCCATTACTCGGCGTCCACGAGAAGCTATACGGCGGCGTACCTCCCGTCGGAGTTGCCTGAAGCGAGGTCTGACCAGGCGGCGACTTTGCCGGCGTGGCGATCGCCGAAACGTGTAATTGGGGGGCAGTCTTCACTTCCAGAGTGCCGACCAAAACCTTATCAGGCGTGGGGGCATTGCTTTTAGGCAGGTAGACATACTCAACATCCTTCGAAAAG
>DATGVF010000255.1:0-2053 GCA_035300645.1 bacterium | reverse complement strand
ACTTCGATGACATCGGCGCCCTCACGCACTATCTCCTCCGCCCGAGCCAGCGCAGCGTCCTTCCCATAAAACCGCCCTCGGTCATAAAACGAATCGGGCGTGTTGTTGAGGATCCCGGCCACATAGACGTGGGTGGCGAAGTCGAACCGGTGTTTGCCAAGCGTCACGACAGGGGGCGGCGCGGTCACAGCCTGCAGTGTGCGGCGCAGAGCAGTGGCGACAAGTGCTTCCGCCCCGCCGACCATCCGCTCGAACTGCTCTAGGCTCCCTGCTAGCACGACCTGGATCTTGTCCTGCAATGGCGGCGACGCGGGTGCAGGGTCCGACGACGTGCCACCAATCTGTAGGAATTTAGCGGCGGCACGCCGCAAGGGCCCTTCCGGCGCGATGAGTCGGATCCGGAGTCCGGCAGCCCCCCCTAGTGCATCACGGGCGGGCAACGGCACGAGTGCCCACGCCCAGTACAACTCGTTCAATTCAGTCATGCGTCCTCTCATTGGAACTCCACGAGTCACATTCAGTATACGCAAATCTCTAGACTATTATTCTGTGGGGTCAGGAATCGCTCGCAGCGTACGGACAGGCGACAGTGCCACCCAGAGAAATGCCAGTAACCCGCCCGCAGCCGCGACGGCAATGGCAGCGCGCAGGCCGAGGGATGCGCCCAGCACACCGCCCAAGAGCCCGCCTAGCGGCATCGTGCCCCACACGAGGAAGCGCATCGTGGCGTTCATCCGCCCCTGCAGCCGATGAGGCGTGATCGCTTGGCGCAAGCTGACCTGGTTGATGTTGTAGATGGGGCTGGCAACGGACCCAAGCATCGTGGACAAGATCAGCAGCCACGCCGTCCCCGCTGAAGCAGCCGCCACAGGCACTGTAGCGAGCCCGGTCAGCAGGGATGCACCTACAATGGTTCGCCCCACACCGAGCCGCTTCGCCACCCACCCCGCTGTGAGCGACCCGATCAACCCCGTGACCCCGCCCATACTGAAAATCACCCCGATCTGGGCTGGCCCTAGCTTCAGCTCACGGGTCGCAAACAGGATGAAGAGGGCGAACAGTGCGGAGCTGAAAAAATTCGACGTCCCCGTGCACCCTGCGATAGAACGCAACAACGGGTTGCCCAGGACGACGCTCAGACCTTCCCGCACCTCCACCAGCACAGGCCCCCGGACCAACCGTTCTGCGGAGCTTTCGCGTCGTCGGATCAAACTAATCACCCCGCCGGACGCGACAAACGATATCGCATCAAGCACGATGGCGAGTGGCGCGGAGACGAGCTGAATCACGACCCCCGCAATACTCGGACCGGCGAGACCAGCCAGAGAACGCGTGGCTTCTAGCTTGCTGTTGCCTTCAACGAGCTGACCCCGGTGCACCAGAGCGGGCAGATAGGCTTGATACGCGACGTCGAAAAAGACGGTGAGGATGCCCACGAGGACCCCGACGGCGTAGAGGTGCAACATGCTCAAACTGCCGAGGGCGGCTGCCAAAGGAATCGAGAGCAGCACGACCGCTCGCCCTAGATCGCCCGTTATGAGGACAGGCCGCCTGGGGAGCCTGTCCACCCACACTCCAGCGAACAGCCCGATGAGCAGAAACGGCGCGCGCGTGGCCGCTGTCAGAATCCCCATCTGACCCGGGGTTGCTCCGAGGGACAGCACGGCGATGAGTGGAATGGCCAACTCGGTGAAGTGATCCCCAAAGACCGAGATCGTTTGGGCTGTCCACAGCTTCAAGAAGTCCGCATGCTCCCACAAGGGCCGTCCCGTCGACTCCCCGGCGGGCGGAGGAACGGTGGATGGTCGAGCTTCATGTCTCATGGATTGCGATCAGACCTAAACAATCGCCGTGTGCACGGGGATCAGTCGCGGAGGCGCCTACCAGTCAACGCGATGAAGACATCTTCTAGGGACGTTTCGACAAGATGCAGATGGCGCACATGGCCCCCCTGGGCGTTAACGGCCTGCATGGCTTGCGGCAGGACCCCCGTGATATCGGTCACCGCCATCGTGATCTCCCAGGAACTGTCGGTAGGCAGAGGCTCAAGCGC
>DATGVF010000254.1:0-2441 GCA_035300645.1 bacterium | reverse complement strand
CCTTTGAGACGGCGTACGGTGACAGCGGCCGCAGAGGGTTCGACTCTTTGATAGGCAGTTCGTCCCGTTCCACTTGGCCATACTCCTCGGAGGAACCAGCAATCTGGACAACCGGATCGTACCCGCTAGGCCGCAGATGCTTGATGGCTTCAAAGAGGTTGCACTGCCCTACAACGTTCGTGTGGAATGTCTCTGCAGGCGAGTCCCACGAGGCCGGCACGTAGCTTTGGGCCGCCAGGTGGAAGACCCGGTCAGGCTTGATCTTCTCGATCACGCGATAGACATTGTGAGAGTCAGTAATGTCGCATTCGTGGAAGAGAACTTTCCCCCCGAGGTGGTCGGCAGCGTCTTCCTTGCTTCGCCACCGCCGCGTCCCATGAATTTCCACGGAGGGGTAGTGGGCGAGCACATAGTCACCCAGGTGGCTGCCAGCAAATCCTGTAATCCCGGTGATGAGGATTTTCACAGGCCTACCTCCTCCAAGGATGAGAGTACGTGGGGTGCCTGATGTCGTTACCCACCCGTCATTCGGGTTAGTGCGCCGTCTAGGAACTGCCGGCCACTGTGTCCATTTCAAGCATCCGCGTCGGACCGGCGGGGGAGACAGGGTGAAGCGGATACTCTGGGAATGACCGTAGTCAAATTGCCAGCACATGTCAATCGGTAAGAGGATCCAGACTTAGACAGCGGAGCGGCGTCGCACCAGACTATGGTCCGGGCTTGTCGGGCATGCCCAAGGTGAGGACATGCTCAGCGAAGGGCGCCGTCGACAATTCCGCGTGTTGCTCACAATTGTGCTGGACAGTTGCACGATTGCGGCGGCGTTTTCATTAGCCTACCTGTTACGTTTCTACTGGGAAGTTGTTCCGGCACCTGACTCCCCTCCCGCCCAACCGTACTTTGCGATCTTACCTGTTCTCGTTCCGACGTGGATAGCGATCTTCGCCGCATACGGCTTGTACCGCGACCGCCTCCAGGGATTCTTCGATGAGGCCCTGCGGGTCGCAAGCGCTGTGTCTGTCGGCCTTATGATGCTGCTGGCTGGATCGTTCTTCTACCGGCAGTTCTCCTACTCGCGGTTGTGGATCGTGTTTGCGTGGGGTTTGAGCATTGTGCTCGTGCTCGTCACCCGAGGGGTGATGCGCATGAGCCATCGCGCCCTGCGGGCGCGCGGCGTAGATGTTCACCGGGTGCTCATCGTCGGCACCGGATCGGAGGGCCAAGATCTCGCCCGGGTGCTGCGTGGACATCCAGAATACGGCCAACGCCCAATCGCGTTCGTGGACGAGTCCTCTGCCAGCGAGGTCGAGGGCCTGCCGGTCGTGGGCCGTCCGGAGAACGTGTTGGTGGCCGTACGAAAGACGTCCGCCCACCGCGTCATCATCGCTCTACCAGCGGAGGCGCGGCAGACCATCCTGCGAGTCGCGGCGGCATGCCAGGAGGCCGGTGTGCCGTTTGGCATCGTGCCCGATCTGTATACCCTCATCGCGAGTGGCGCCCAGATTGAGCTCGTGGACCGGCTGCCTCTCCTGACGCTGCACGGCAGCCCGCTGACTGGGTGGGGCCGGCGGCTGAAGGACACGTTCGATGTGGTCGGGGCGTTGGTCGGGCTGATCTTCACCCTCCCGCTGTGTGTCGTGATTGCTGTTCTGATCGTGACGGATACCCCCGGCCCAGTGTTCTATCGTCAGAAGAGGATCGGCAAGGCGGGCGTCCCCTTTTGCGCATGGAAGTTCCGCACCATGGTGGCCGATGCCGATCACCATCTCGTGGGCGACGCGCGGCTGCACTAACGTTTTGCGGCCGCCTTCAAGCTGCCTGATGATCCCCGGGTGACTCGCATCGGGCGCTGGTTGCGCCGGACGAGTTTGGACGAACTTCCCCAGCTGCTCAACGTCCTGAGGGGGGAGATGAGTCTGGTTGGGCCACGGCCGATCGTGGAAGATGAACTACAAAAGTATGGCCCATGGGAACGGCGCCTGCTGTGCGTCAAGCCAGGTCTCACGGGACTGTGGCAGATCCTGCGCCACCACCGGCCGGACTATGCCCAACGAGTGAGCCTGGATATGTACTACATCGATCACTGGTCGGTCGGCTTGGACCTCAAGATTCTGCTGCGAACATTCCCATCCGTCATCGCGGGGCGGGGGGCCTACTAGACACCGCGCCCCGCGGCAGTCAGGACCGTCGGACCGCTGGATGTGTTCAGGGATTGCGGCTCAGCCGGGTAACTGGGGGCTGAAAGTGCAGATGGACTCCGTTGTCGAACTTTCGGCCTCCATGACGGAGCCGCGCCCGGGCGACTCCGCGGGGGCCAGGCTGCAGCAGCTACGGGTCGCGCTCATCCACGATTGGCTCATCACCCTGGGTGGGGCGGACCGCGTCCTGCTCGCCCTGCATGACGTGTTTCCACAAGCCCCCGTGTTTGTCGCACTCCACGC
>DATGVF010000253.1:0-2849 GCA_035300645.1 bacterium | reverse complement strand
TGCTCGGCGTGTACTTAGAGGAAGTGGGGCTGGCACCGTGGCAGATCGGCACCGTGCTCACGGCCACGCTGGCGAGTTCTGCCGGCCTCACCGTGGTCTTTTCCCTCCTGGCTGATCGCTACGGACGGCGCCGGATGCTCGCTCTCAGCGCCCTGCTCATGGCGGTCGCAGGTGCAGTCTTCGCGACGGCCTCTCGGTATCCGATTCTGCTCCTCGCCGCCTTAACCGGCACCGTGGGCGCGACATCCACAGAGGTCGGCCCGTTCTTATCATTAGAGCAGGTAGCGCTCCCCCAAACGAGTGACCCACCTCACCGCACCATGGTGTTCAGCCTCTACAACACCGCCGCCGCGGTAGCGGGTGCGATCGGCGCGCTGTTTGCCGCCGCCCCTACCGTGCTGGAACGGTGGATCGGGTGGGAACCAATTACTGCGCTGCGGGCGATGTTCGGCCTCTACACCGGGTTAGCGTTGTGTGTGCTGTTCCTCTTCACGCGCCTAAGCTCGCGGGTAGAATTGCCCGTCCTGGACCGCACCACACGGCGTCCCGGCCTCGGGGCCTCGCGGGGGATCGTGGTACGCCTGGCTGCGCTGTTCGCGTTGGACTCGCTGGCCGGGGGGTTTGTCGTCCAAAGCTTGATCGCCTACTGGCTGCACCTGCGCTGGGGGGCGGGTCCGGGGTTGCTGGGCCCCGTGTTCTTCGGCATCGGGCTTATGCAAGCGGGGTCCTTTCTCGTCGCCGGCAAGCTCGCGGGCCGCATTGGGCTCATCAACACGATGGTGTTTACCCACCTGCCGAGCGATGTGCTGCTGATGCTCATCCCCGCGGCGCCGTCTCTTCCCTGGGCGATCGTCCTGCTGCTTGCTCGCCACGCGCTGTCCCAAATGGACGTCCCGACGCGCCAGAGTTACACGATGGCGGTGGTGGCTCCCGAAGAACGTACCGCCACAGCCGCGACCACGAACGTCGTGCGGAATGTGGCGCAAGCGATCACCCCCGCCCTCTCCGGCGCCGCGATGCAGACGATCGCCCTGGGGCTCCCCTTCATGCTCGCCGGCGGGCTGAAGATCGTCTATGACCTGCTCCTGTATTTCATGTTCCGTCGCATCCACCCACCGGAGGAACAGACGTGATTCGCGGCGTGATCTTCGACCTGGGAGGCACACTGGCTGCGCCCCTCAATCCCGAGGATCTCGACCGCCGCAACACGCTCGCATTGCTCGCTTGGCTGCGCCAGGCGTCCGGGCCTCTAGATGACGCATTCGTCGATGTGCTTGTGGAGGCTCGACAGGCAGCCTTCGCCCGCCGGGACGGGGCGCGGGAGGTTACTGCCGCAGAGGTTCTGGGGCCTGTCTTGCAGCGCTACGGATTGCCGCACGATCCAAGCTTCACGCAGGCTGCGGAAGAGATGTTCTTCGAGCCGGAGCTCGCCTCGATGCGCGCGCTGCCTGGGGCGAACGCGCTCTTGGCCTGGGTGCACGACCGAGGGCTCCGCGCGGGGCTCGCGTCCAACGCGTCGTCGCAGTACTTCGTCGTCGAATGCTGTCGACGCTTGGAGTTTGAGCGCTGGCTCGATCCGATCCTTTCCTCCGCTGGAGTGGGCTGGACCAAACCCGCTTCCCCGATCTTCGAAGCCATCCTCGCGCACTGGTCGCTCGCGCCCGGTGATGTGGTGATGGTGGGCGACACGCCCTCGGCCGACATCGCCGGGGCGGTCCGGATCGGCATGCGCAACATTCTGCTCGCGGAAGAACGCGGGCCTCAGAGAATCGATGAGACCGACGCACGTCCGGAGGAAGTGGCGCACGATCTCGCCGAGGTCCGCGCGATCCTCGCGCAGTGGATCACCGCATAGCCACGAGACGCGGGTCCCGCGGTCCGCGTGGATCCTGCGCACTGGAGCGGAGGCTCATCCGCCCCGAAGTCATTCCGTGGGAGATGCCGGTCCAGGCGGCCTCGTGGCAGGCGGCACAAGACCGCGGGTTGGTGCGGGTAGGAGGAAAGGATTACATCGTGCCGGACGACGACGTCATGCTCATGCACTTCGCGCTCTAGGTCACTGGGATACGGTCTGTGGTCCCCTCTGCAAGGGCACGTTATAGATGGGCGACGTGTTGTACACGGCACAGGCACGCCTCCTGTTGCGACACGGAGGCATCCCCCTGGCCCTCTCGAGAGGTGCAACGCGCGGTCCCCGACAGACTCCTCTTTCCCGGCGTGAGCAAGAAGTTGCGGCGTTGATTGCGCATGGACTGACCAATCGTGAGATCGCCGAGGCGCTGTCGATCTCTGAGCGGACTGCGGGCAATCACGTTCACCACATCTTCAATAAGCTGGGGTTCGGCTCGCGCGCACAGGTCGCCGTCTGGGCGGTGGCGCACGGGCTGATCACTTTGCCTCGCAACTGATCCTCCCGCGTTCTGGAGAAGTTCGCAGCAACCACGCTGGCAAACACACGTGTGTCAGGATTTCTCCTATGTGGCATAGGGGATTTCCCTACGTGAGTAGTTCTCTCGATGACTGCCCTCCATCGTTCGGTGTATGAACAACGTGAGCAGAGGCCTCTGCCGAAGACACGCGGACAACAAAGGAGGCGTCGTGATGGCACAGAGTACGATTCGTCGTTGGATGGCGGGTGGCATCGCCGCGGTGCTCGGCCTGCTCCTATGGCAGGCTCCGAGCGAGGCGGGGTCCACAGCTGCTACCGCGTTTAGTGGTCAGGCTGTTGGAGCCCGTGTTACAATCCTGTCCCCATTGAGCTTCACCGCCGGGCTCGCGGATACCGGACCCCTGCCAGCGTCAGGTGGAGAGCTGGAGGCGTCCTTCCTCCAGGTCAGCAACGATGGACT
>DATGVF010000252.1:0-3523 GCA_035300645.1 bacterium | reverse complement strand
TAGGGATGCAGCTCCTCCGCAGCGGCTTGCTCGTGGCGGCTGGCGCGGTGTTTGCCTCCGTTCGCGCCCTGGCAGTCGCCGCCGTGGTCTGCGGGGTTCTGCAAAGCGCCGTCGTCTTCTGGTACGTGCGGACGCGATTTTCCGACACGCGCCAGCGGGTCGACTGGCGCCTGATGCGGGCGCAGCTCGTGTATGCGTTGCCCCTCGCGTATGCGGGGCTCTTCTGGTGGCTCCAGGGATTTGTCCATCACTACTTCGTGTCGTATCGATTCGGCGCGGCGGCCTATGCCGTGTACGCCGTCGGGTGCTTCCAACTGCCGATTGTGAACATCGTGCACGAGTCGGTGGGGTCGGTGGTGATCCGGCGCGTCAGCGAGCTGCGACGTCTCGGCGAAACACGGGAGCTGGTGCGCCTCGCCACACAAACGGTGCGGACGCTCGCCGCGTTTGCGTTGCCGGTGTATGCGCTCCTGCTGGTGACTGGGCGCGAGTTCATCACCGTCTTATTCACGCGCCAGTACCTCGCCAGTTGGCCGATCTTCGCCGTGAATCTCACCCTAATCCCATTGGCAATCGTCGCGCCCATCTGCGATGCGGTCTTTCGAGCCTGCCCGGAGGAGTTGCCATTCTTCATCAAAGCGCGGACAGTCCTGGCGGTACCGTTGTTGGCCGGCCTGTGGATTGCCACCGCGCGATACAGCCTGGTCGGTGCGGTGGCGGTGGTGGTGAGCGTGACCCTTCTCGAGCGTCTTGTGCTGGCGGTGAGGGCCGCCCGCGTCCTCGGTCTGTCGTGGCGCGACCTGGGTCGATTCGGAGACGTGGCGCGGCTGGGTGGCGTCGCGGGGATAGCAGGTGTGGCGACATACATCACCCGAGGGGTCCTGATCGCCAGTGGGCTGGCGGCGCCTTTGGCCTTGCTGATAATCTGCACCGGCGTGTTCGCCGTCGTCTGCGTGGCAGCGGTGTTCCTCTTTAGAGTGCCAACGCCGCAGGAGCGGAACGCCGTTCGCCAGTGGCTGACTCACCTGCACCAAGTCGTGCCGTGGAGAAGCGCCGCCGACGCAATCGGGCCCGGGGGCGCCTGAGCCATGGGCGTGAAGGTCGAGCGTCTTAAGCAGATGTCTGTCCACCAGGTGGTCCGGCGCGGGTGCCAGGAGGCGTCCAAGCGCTGGGACCGGGTTACGGCATGGGCAGCCCTGTCGGCCTTGGCAGTCCGTGGGAAGCAGTGGGGTGTCGACCTCCGCGGCTCGCCCGCGGGCGGTCGCCACGGGATGGTACCCGCGTCGCTGGACAGTGAGGGTTTCTTTGAGGGCGCCGCGCACACGCGCACGACAGCCGCGCTTGTGGCGCGGACCCCCGAAAGCCGCGAGATCATTTCTAGTGCTGATGAAATCTGCCAGGGATGTTTCGATCTGCTGGGCTACCGCGGGCTCGACTTCGGTGATCCAGTGGATTGGCACCTGGATCCGTGTGCGGGGCGTAGCGTGCCACCCGTCCACTGGAGCCGCCTCGATCCGCTCGACTCGCAAGTGGTGGGGGATAGCAAGGTCATCTGGGAACTCAACCGCCACCAATGGCTGCTGCGTCTTGGGCAGGCCTACCAGTTCACAGGAGATGAGCGGTACGCCGCGGCCTTCGCCCGGTACGTTCGGGAGTGGATGCAGGCGAATCCCGTCGGCATCGGCATCAACTGGGTGAGCAGCTTGGAGGTGGCGTTCAGGTTGATGTCCTGGTGTTGGGCGCTGGTGCTGTTCGAAGGCTCACAGGCGCTCTCCGATGAGCTGCGCGCGATGATGGTGGGTGGGATTGCAAACCACGCTCGCCGTGTCGAGCGGTATCTTTCGTACGACTTTTCGCCGAACACGCACTTGACGGGCGAGGCTCTCGGCCTGTTCTATGCTGGCGTCTGCTTCCCCGATCTGGCCCGTGCGCGACACTGGCGCACCCTCGGCGTGCAGATCCTCGTAGCAGAGTGCGAGCGCCAAATCCTCGCGGACGGCGTCTACTTTGAACAGGCCACTTGCTACCAGCGCTACACGGCAGAGATCTATCTCCACTTTCTGATCCTGGCCGCCCGGAATGGGATCGACGTGCCCGGTACAGTTGCGACCCGGCTGCAGAAGCTCGTCGACTTCCTCATCGCCGTCCGTCGTCCAGACGGTTCGATGCCGCAGATTGGGGATGCCGACGGGGGATGGCTTCTCCCGCTGGTGCCTCGCGCCCCGGACGATCTGCGAGGGCTTTGGTCCGTGGCCGCGGCCTTCTTCGGGCGGCCGGACTACGCATGGGCCGCCGCCGGTGTAACGCCGGAGGTGTTTTGGTTGCTGGGACCGATAGAGGCTAAGGCGTTCCACGCTCTCCTGCCGGCTCCCCCGCAGACCGCGCTGTCGCAGGTGTTTCCGCATGGGGGCTATGTCGTCATGCGGAGCGGATGGGAACCGGATGCGCACCAGCTGATCTTCGATGTGGGACCGCTCGGCTGTCCAGTCAGCGGCGGGCACGGTCACGCTGACCTCTTGAGCGTACAATGCGCTGCCTTTGGCGAGCCCTTTCTCGTCGATGCCGGTACCTATTGCTACGGTGGCGACTCCGGGAGCCGGGACTACTTTCGAAGCACGCAGGCGCACAGCACCATGATTGTGGATGGGGAGTCGCAGGCGATGCCGGCCGGACCCTTTCGGTGGCAGGCACGCCCCATCGCGCGGCTGCGCCGCTGGCTCCCGACACCGGAGTCGGATTTCGCTGATGCCGATCACAGCGCATACCTCCGCCTTGCGCATGGCGTGGTGCACCGGCGTCGAGTCGTGTTCGTTAGAGAGGGCTACTGGGTGCTGGTGGACGACCTCGAGGGGAGCGGGGAACACCACGTCGCTCTGCGATTTCAGTTCGCCCCGATCGATCTGCAGGTCGCTCCCACGCTCTGGGCGCGAGCCCGCGGGCGCGCGGGGCGGGGGCTCTTCCTCCGTCCATTCGCCGCAGTCCCGCTCTCTGCGAGCGTCCACAGGGGAGAACTGGTGCCGTTGCAGGGATGGGTGTCCCAAACGTATGGCAAGCGGGCTCCCGCCCCAGTGCTCGCTTATTCAACGGTGACGAGCCTCCCGCTCCGGATCATGACATTGCTTCTGCCGACGGTCGATTCACACGCGGATGTGCCGGCGGTCACGCCGCTCGTTGGGAAAGACGGTGTGCCAGTGGGCCTCGTGTTCGATGACGGCAGCGGTGTTCAGATCAGCGCATCGGGGGTCGCTGTCCTGGGCCACCGAGGGAGAAGGGGGGGCAAGGACCTCGCACGGACCCTGAGTTTGCGTAGGTGAGATCCGCCTCAGCAACTGGGCGGAATCGGTGACAGTACGAAACTGAGAGAGGAGACCGCAATGAGATCGCTTTGGATGAAGCTGACGATCGGCCAACTCGTGCTGGGCGTGTTTTTTGTGGCCCCACTGTTCGCGGCCACCACAGAAACACTTGAAGCCATCGGCACCGGGACGGTGGAAACGAACTGCCTCGGGACACTCTATGCAGG
>DATGVF010000251.1:0-28035 GCA_035300645.1 bacterium | reverse complement strand
ATGACGAAGTCTCGCAGATGGCCGCGTTGGGGGCCCGGGTGTTGCACCCGCGGGCTGCGGACATTGGCCGTGAACACAACGTGCGGCTCGTCATCAAACTCATGGGGAGCCCGAATGGGGGGACGGTCATCGTGAAGGGTCAGGAACTGGGCGTGCCGATTGTGGACGACCGGCCGGTGGTTGCGCTGGCGCACCTGCCTGATGTGGTGCAGCTGAAGGTCGTGCGGAGACCGAGCGAAGACCTCGCGCGCCCCGAAGGCGCCTTAGCCGTGTTGGCTGAACACGGCATCAGCATCGACCTCATTACTCTGATGCCGGAGGTGCTGGCCTTCACCGTCAAGGAGGAGGCCGTCAAGGAGGCCGCTAACCTTCTCACCAAACTCGGGTACCAGGTGCAGATCAGCGCCGCATGCGCTAAGGTATCAATTATCGGGGCTGGCATGAGAGGCCGGCCGGGGGTGATGGCCCGCGTCGTCAAAGCGCTCCACGGAGCGGGAGTGGAGATCCTCCAAACGGCGGACTCGCACACGACGATCTCGTGCTTAGTGGCGCGTGCGCAGATGCAGCGGGCTCTGGGTGCCTTGCACGAGGAGTTCCAGTTGAGCGTCGAGGTCGCTTCACAGCGCGAGACGGAAGGGTAGCATGAGAAAAGGGACTGGGCCAGTGCACGACCACGGGGCTTGCAGGGCGTTCGTGCGCATGACCGTCATGGTGTAAGGAGGGGAGTGCAATGTCAACTTTCGGCCGTGTCCTGACCGCTATGGTGACGCCGTTTGACGAGACCGGCGCGGTCGACTACGCGCAGGTCGCCTCGCTCGCCAAGCGTTTGGTGAATTCGGGGTCCGACGGGATTGTTGTCGCCGGGACCACCGGGGAATCGCCCACGCTGTCGGACGAGGAGAAGATCGCCCTCGTGCGGACCGTGAAGGAGGCGGTGGCGGGACGGGCGCACGTCGTCGCGGGCACCGGGACGTACGACACACGCCACTCCATTGAGCTGACGAAGGAAGCAGGCCGCGTCGGCGCAGATGGGTTCCTGTTGGTGAATCCGTACTACTCCCGTCCTTCCCAAGATGGCCTGTATGCGCATTTCAAGGCCATCGCCGACTCCACGCCCAAGCCGGTGGTCCTCTACAACATTCCGGGGCGTACGGGCGTGAACTGCACGCCGGAGACCATCGCCCGATTGGCGGAAGTTCGCAACATCGTGGCGGTAAAAGAAGCAAGCGGTTCCTTAGACCAAGTCTCAGAGATCCGAAAGAAGACCCCGCCTAGTTTCGACATCTATAGCGGGGACGACAGCCTCACTCTCCCGATCCTTTCGGTGGGCGGCCGGGGCATTGTGAGCGTCGCGTCCCATTTGGTGGGCCCCGATATTCAGGAGATGGTCCAAGCCTATGAGCGGGGGGACGTCCGTAAGGCCGTGCAGATTCACCTGCGGCTCTTCCCGCTTTTTAAGGCGTTGTTCATCACCACCAACCCTGTACCCCTCAAGGCGGCTCTCAACCTGAGCGGGTTCCGCGTGGGCAAGCCGCGATTGCCGTTAGTGGAAGCGACCGCGAAAGAACGCGAACAGATTCAGAGTGTTCTGAAGGATCTCGCGCTCGTCGCAGTCTAGCGGTTCCAGCGAAGACACGTAGCCGGGCGGAGGCGGATGGCTGCACGCAGCAGCCGTCTGCCTCCACAGATTCCTCCATGTCATCTCCGCGACCGTCCGCCACGACCCAGGCCCTCCTCCAGCTGCATGAGCAGATTAGGGTGTGCACCCGCTGCCCTCTCCATCGTTTGCGAACGCAGGCCGTGCCCGGAGTTGGGCCCTCCTCGGCAAGAATCGTCCTTGTCGGAGAAGCTCCCGGACGGCAGGAAGATCGTCAGGGAGAGCCGTTTGTCGGCGCGGCCGGGAAAGTGCTGGAGGGATTGCTGGCGTCAGTCGGATTATCCCGCGCCGATGTGTACATCACCAACGTCGTCAAATCCAGGCCCACATCAGGGCCGCGGCCCGGGCGCAATCGCCCACCGAGGACCGACGAAATTGCGGCTTGCCGGCCCTGGCTCGACGAGCAGCTGCGTATCATCCATCCAACCGTCATCGTAACTTTGGGCCGGGTCGCTCTTGAACAGTTTGCCCCCGGGCGGTCGCTGGCCAAGGTCCACGGGAGACTCCTCACAGATACAGGGGTGACGATTCTGCCTCTGTATCATCCCGCGGCGGTTCTGTACCGCCGGACGTGGATGCGCGTTCTAAAGCGAGACTTTCAACAACTCCGACGTGTGCTGACGAAGCCTCGTCGCACTCGCAAGACCGCACGGTGAAGGAGTGCTTCTACTGGGCATAGAACGTGGTGGGTCGAGACTCAGATGCACCTGACAATGGACCTCTCTACGGAGCGCATATGTGCCGATCACTGTCGTCTGAGGTATGGGCCACTCGGTCCTGCCGACCAGCCGTCCCGAACGCCTCGCCTGCACTGAGGCGGCTGCAAGACGTCCCGGTTTCATTTCCTTCGCCCGTCCGCTCGGTTACTGGGCTGCCCGGCAGTGGTCCACATTGATTTGACCAGGGACCAGGTGTTTTCTCGCTGATTTCAGCGGAGCAGGGGGCGGGGTGTTTTGTCCGTTCCGCCAGCGTGATGCTCGGTCCTGTCAGGTAAGGAGATAACGAGTGGCGCGGAGGAAACGCTCACACAACCGACAGCATGGGGCTGGCGCGATGGCGCTGGTGGGCGGTCTGCTTCTGGGACTGTCCTTTCTCCCGGAAGCGACCGGGCTCCCTGTCGTGCTGGGCCGCATACAACGTGGTCTGCTCGGCGACGTTGCGTGGCTGATTCCCGCGGCGGCCGTCGTCGGCGGGTTCGCGTTATTGCGCGCAACTGACCGCTCGCACTTGGGACGCCGCGCCGCAGGCGCGACACTGGTGGTGCTGGCAGGGGTGACTACCTACCACACCCGCATCGTTCACCCCAATACGATGGCGGATCTTGGGGGGCGAGGCGGAGGGATCATCGGGGGCACCATCCAGTGGGGTTTGAGTCAGGTGTTTGGAAACACGGGCTTGTGGCTTGTGCTGATGTTGATCGCGCTGACCGGCGCGTTGCTGTGGACGGGGATCTCCCCCGCGACTGTGATCGAAGGCGTCTTCGCCGCAGTTCTGTGGCTCGCGCAGGCCGCCTCGCGCACCGTAGCCGTTGGGTGGCAGATGCTCGCTGCGGCCGTCACCGCTATAGCTGATGCTGTTGGCGCCGTGGTGGCGCTGCTCGTGAATGGGCTCACGGCCGCCGGGCACCACGTCTTTAGTTGGTTTCACCCCGCCCCACAGCCTGAGTCTGTAGAGGCGAGTCCACCACGACCCATGGAGACACGAACACGAACGCCGATGTCCGTTCCAATTGTTGCTCCGCCGACGTCGGCGCAGCCTCCCACCCCAGCTGGTGCGCCCGCATCGCGTGCGAGCGGAACCCGCATCGAGCGCCCTCCGCAGCATGAAACCGTTCGCGCGGGCGCAGCATTTCAGCAGGAGGCGCTGGCACTCGAAGCCCCCTCCGGCGGCTATCAACTTCCGCCTCAGACACTGTTGACCGACCTGCCCACCGGGCGGGGCAAAGGCAAATGGGATCCTGCGGAGGTCGCAAAGGCGCTGGAGCAGACGCTCGCCAGCTTCGGCGTGGACGCGAAGGTGACGCGTTGGGAACAGGGCCCCGTCGTGACGCGCTTTGAAGCCCAGCCTGCTCCCGGCGTCCGGGTGCAGCGGATCAGCAGCCTTACGAATGACCTGGCTCTCGCGCTGGCTGCGCCCAGCATCCGCATCGAGGCTCCGATTCCGGGCAAGTCGGCTGTCGGCATCGAAGTCCCAAACCAGAAGACGTCGTTAGTGCACATCAAAGAAATTCTCTCCACGGAGGACTACCAGCGCGCGGAGGGACCGCTGGTCGTCGCCTTGGGCAAGGATATCGCGGGGCACCCCATTCTCGGCGATCTCGCCGAAATGCCGCATCTGCTTATCGCCGGGGCAACGGGATCGGGCAAGTCTGTCATGCTCAACGCCATCATTGCGGGGCTGCTGTTCCGCTGCACGCCTTTGGATGTCCGTCTGCTGATGATCGATCCCAAGCGCGTGGAGTTCGCCAACTACAACAATATTCCGCACCTACTCGCCCCGGTCGTGACCAATCCGCGTGCGGCCGCCGGGGCGCTACGGGAAATGCTGAAAGAGATGGAGGAACGATTCGAACGCTTTGCGGCCACCGGCACACGCAACATTCAGTCCTACAATCAGCTCACCGACGTGGAGCGTTTGCCCTACCTCGTCATCATCGTGGACGAACTGGCCGACCTGATGATGGTCGCCCCGGCCGATTTCGAGGACGTCATCTGCCGCCTCGCGCAGATGACGCGCGCCACTGGAATCCACATGGTCGTCGCCACGCAGCGGCCGTCCGTGGACGTCATCACGGGCCTGATTAAGGCCAATATCCCCTCGCGCCTTGCGTTCGCGGTCAGCAGCCAGGTCGACAGCCGCACTATTCTCGACTCGCCGGGTGCGGAGAAACTGTTGGGCAAAGGCGACATGCTGTACCTACCGATGGGCTCCGCGCGGCCGGTCCGCGCCCAGGGTGCATTCATTGCCGATAGTGAGATCCACGCGCTGGTCGCGTGGTGGAAGGCCCAAGGCCGCCCGGTTTTCGACCAGGACCTCCTACACGCCGAGCAAAGTGGCGCGGAGGCCAGCGGGGATGAGGATGCCCTCCTGACCGAGGCCGCGCGGTTGATCGTGCGGGCTGGGTACGGGTCCGTGTCGTTGTTGCAGCGTAAGATGAAGATCGGCTACGTCCGGGCCGCCCGTATCGTGGACCAACTGGAAGAGAAGGGCGTCGTCGGTCCCGCCCAGGGCAGCAATCCGCGCGATGTCCTCGTGGGGCTGGACGAACTCGACCACCTCCTCCGGTCGAGCTCGGCTGCCGCGTCCTCCTAGTCCCTACCGCGCGGGATGCCAGGAATTCTCCTCTTTCGACTCGAAGAGTATCCCCGCCAACTCCCATCAATTTGATCGGTAATTCCCAGGAGGTGCGGAGATTATGAGAGCCAGTGTGCGGGTTGCGGCCGCGGTGTTGGTCGTGATCACAGTGATGTTGTGGGCGATCCCCAGTTCGCCTGTCGTTGCCCAAGCGAAGAAGATGCGCGTGGGGCTCGTCTTTGACGTTGGGGGACGCGGTGACAAGTCCTTCAACGATATGGCCTATGACGGTCTCGCCCGCGCGCAAAAGGCGTTCGCCGCGACCCTCCAGACGCGTGACCTCGAGCCCACGGCGGGCGGGGAGAACCGTGAGGAGCTCCTGCGCTTGTTGGCTGGAGAGAAGTACGACCTGATCTTGGGGATCGGGTTTCTCTTCACCGATAGCATCACCCGCGTGGCGAAAGACAACCCTGGCGTTAAGTTCGCCATCGTCGACGGGTTCATCCCAGACCAGCCCAACGTGGTCAGCCTGCTCTTCGAGGAGAACGAGGGCTCGTTTCTCGTGGGAGCCGCCGCGGCGCTGAAGACCAAGACCAACAAGATCGGGTTTGTGGGTGGGATGAAGATCCCGCTCATCGAGAAGTTTGAAGCTGGGTACATCGCGGGTGCTAAGTATGTCAAGCCGTCGGTCACTGTGTACAGTGAATACGCGGGGACGACCGGCGAGGCGTTCCGTGACCCGGTTAAAGGCAAAGAGCTTGCCTTGGCGGAGTATGACCGCGGGGCGGACATCATCTACCATGCGTCGGGCGGGACCGGTCTCGGTGTCTTCCAGGCCGCGGTGGTGAAGAAGCGCATGGCGATCGGCGTCGACGCCGACCAGTCGCTCAGCGCACCAGCGGATCAGCGTCTCCAAATCCTCACCAGCATGCAAAAGCGCGTAGACGTCGCCGTGTATGAGACGATCAAAGCCACCCTCAATGGGCAGTACAAGGCGGGCGTGCGTGTGTTTGGGTTGAAAGACGGCGGCGTCGGCTACGCTGTCAACCAGTACAATCAGGCGATGATCCGAGACATCATCCCGAGGCTCGAGGCGCTGAAGAAGGACATTATCGCCGGCAAGATCAAAGTGCCCGCGGACAAAAAGCAGCTTGAGGAGTTCCTCAAGACGCTGAAGTGATTCGTCACCGACCCAAAAGGGGGGTGGAGGCAATGCCTCCACCCCTTTTTGCTAAGGACGGCCGCGAATTGCTGCGTCGCCATGCGAACGAGTCTGTGACTGCTACGCCCCGTCGACGCCTCGGGCCCTAATGGACCCTCTCTTCATTGAGCTGCAAGGGATTACCAAAAATTTCCCCGGCGTGATCGCGAACGACCACGTCGACCTGGCCGTCCGCCGTGGCGAGATCCATGCCCTCGTGGGTGAGAACGGTGCCGGGAAGTCTACCCTCATGCGGATTCTGTACGGGCTGTACCAGCCCGACCGCGGCACCATCCAAGTCAACGGCCGGCCAGACATCATCGACAGCCCACGGCGCGCCTTGGAGCTGGGGATCGGCATGGTGCACCAACACTTCATGCTCATCCCCGTCTTCACGGTTGCCGAGAATGTCATCCTGGGCAGTGAACCCGCCACCTGGGGCCGGTTGCGCATGATTGAGGCGAAGCAACAGGTCGCGGAGCTGTGTAAGCAGTACGGATTTTCTTTGGACCCCGCTGCCCTGGTCGGCCGCCTCTCCGTCGGGGAGCAGCAGCGAGTGGAGATCATCAAAGTCCTCTACCGCGGGGCCGACCTGCTCATCCTCGATGAGCCCACGGCCGTGTTAGTCCCGCAAGAAGTCGAGGAGCTGTTCAGCAACCTCCGGCGCCTGAAAGAACAAGGAAAGACCATTATCTTCATCAGCCATAAGCTCGATGAGGTTCTCGCGATCTCTGATCGCATCACCGTCCTTCGGCGTGGCCGGGTGATTGGCACCGTGACCGTAGGACAGGCCTCCAAGGCGCAGCTGGCGGAGATGATGGTCGGCCGTCCGGTGCTGCTGGACCTCGCCCATCCGCCGGTGCCTCCGGGCGCCGTCCGGCTGGAGGCGCGCCACCTGAGCGTCCCCGGGGCCTCGACGCGCCTGGCCGTTCGCGATGTTTCGCTGTCGGTGCATGGCAGCGAGATCTACGGCATCGCCGGCGTAGAGGGGAACGGGCAGACTGAACTGGTCGAGGCACTGGTGGGCTTGCGGGCCCTCAGCGGGGGCGCCCTGCTCATCGACGGCCACGATGTGAGCCGGACTACCGCCCGCGCCATCCGCCTGCTGGGGGTGGCTCACATCCCCGAAGACCGCCACCGTCGGGGTCTTGTGTTGCCGATGGCGGTGTGGGAGAACGTCATCCTCGGGCACCACTACCGAAAGGAGTTCACCAACGGGCCGCTGTTGAACCGCCCGACCATTGACGACTTTGTGCGCCGCCGCGTGCACGAGTACGACATCCGCGTCGCCGACACGGATTTGCCGGTGCTGGCGCTGTCGGGTGGCAATCAACAGAAAGTGATCGTGGCCCGGGAATTCGCCTTTGCCCCCAAAGTTTTGGTCGCCGCGCAGCCGACGCGCGGTCTGGACATTGGTGCCACGGAGTTTGTGATGCACCAGATCTTGGAGGCGCGAGGCGCGGGGATGGCCGTCTTGCTGGTCTCGGCCAACCTCGAGGAGATCCTGGCGCTGTCCGATCGCATCGGTGTGATGTATGGCGGCAGACTAGTGGGTGAGTTTATCCGCGGCGCATCCACTCCGGCGGAGCTGGGCCTGTATATGACGGGCGCCAAACGGCAGGATGAGGCAACCGTGGGATGAAAGGCCGCCTGCTCGCTCTCCAGATCGCCACCCCGCTGCTGGCGATCTTGTTTGGGATGCTGATTGCCTCTGCCATCATCCTTGTCATCGGCCGCAATCCCCTTGATGTCTATGGCGTGATGGCGCGCTTCAGCCTGACGCGCACCGACAGCTTGTTTTCCATCCTGTTTAAGGCGACGCCGTTAATGTTCGCCGGCCTGGCGGTGGCCATCTCGTTTAAGGCGGGCCTGTTCAATATTGGGGTCGAGGGACAATACTACGTTGGCGCCTTCTGCGCCGCGTTGGTCGGCTTCAGCCTCAAGGGGCTGCCGATGGTCGTGCATCTCCCCCTGGCGCTTCTGGCGGCGATGGTCGGGGCGATGGCGTGGGCGCTGGTCCCCATCCTCTTGAAGCTGCGGCGCGGTGCGCACGAAGTCATCACGACGATCATGATGAACTATATCGCCTCCGCCTTGCTGCTGTATCTGATCAATGATGTCTTTCGCGACCCCGCCCAAATTGGCACCCCGCGCGTGCGGACGCCAGACGTCGCCCTGTCGGCACGCATCCCATCCCTCGGCCCGCTGCTGGCCCGTGTAGGTCTGCACGGCTCTGATGTCGAGAAGGTCAACCTGCTCCTGGTGGGCGGCATCCTGCTCGCGGTGGTCCTCACGTATTTCCTGAGCCGCACGAGGTTTGGCTATGAGGTTCGCGCGGTCTCGTTCAACCCCTTAGCGGCGGAAGCCGCGGGCATCCCCAATGCCCGGACCCGGTTTGAAATGTTCATGCTCAGCGCCGCGATCGCCGGTCTGGCCGGGCTAAACGACATTCTGGGTTTCTTTGGGTACCTAGACATCGACTTCCCCAAAGGCCTGGGGTTCCTGGGCATTTCGGTCGCGCTGTTGGCCAAGAATAATCCGCTGGGCGTCATCCTAGCCGCGCTGCTTTTCGGGTTTCTTGACCGGGGCGCGGCCGGGGTGCAGTTTTTCGCTCAGGTTCCCAAGGAGACCATCGTCATCTTGCAGGCCATCATCATCCTGGCGATTGTTGTCGCGTACGAACTCCTGACCCGCTACGTTCGCACCCAGCGCAAGCGCGAGGCCGAACTCGTCGCGCCGGTGGCCGTGCCCGCAGGCGCAGGCCCATGACCCACTACGTGATTGCCTGTCCCGCGCACCGGGTCACTATCCTCGTCCCGCCTTTTGGGCTTAAGACTCGGACCCTTGCTCTCGCAGCCTCGAGCCGATCATGGAGTACGTGACCGCTCTCTTCAACGTCGCCCTTCTTGCCAGCGCCATCCGGGTGACCATGCCGATCTTGCTGGCGTCGCTGGGGGCCGTGTACACCGAACGGAGCGGTGTCGTGAACATCGGACTGGAAGGCATCATGATCATGGGTACCTTCTTCGGGGCCGTCGGCAATTACGTCGTCGACAACCAGTTCCCGGCGCTGGCGCAGGCGTGGCCCGACATGGCTCCCTTCGCGGGGGTGGTCGCAGCCATCGCGGTGGGAGTCCTCTTTGGCCTTCTCCATGGCTTGATGACGATCACTTTCCGAGTCGACCAGATCATCAGCGGCGTCGCGCTGAATCTCCTGGCCGGGGGGCTGGTGCGCTTTCTGAACATCCTCCTGTTTGAGAAAGCAACACAGTCGCCCGGCGTTCGCGGCTTTACCTCCTTGGACATCCCGTTCCTTAAGAACATCCCTGCGCTCGCTCCCCTGGTGACCGGAGTTTCTCCGATGATCCTCGTCGGGTTGCTCTGTGTGCTCCTGAGCCAGTGGGTCCTCATCCGCACGCGTTTCGGCTTGCGGCTGCGGGCCGTGGGGGAGTATCCGCTGGCCGCGGACACGCTGGGCGTGAGTGTGCAGCGGCTGCGCTATGCGGGCGTAATGCTGAGCGGGGCGTTTGCGGGAATGGCCGGTGCCTACTTAGCCATCGAACAAGCCCACTTGTACTTTGAGGGGATGACTCAGGGGCGGGGCTTCATCGCGCTGGCCGCGATGATCTTCGGCAACTGGTGGCCGCTTGGCGCGATGGGCGCGTCCGCGTTGTTTGGCTACTTCGACGCCCTGAGCCTGCGGGTAGTCCGGCTGCCCATTCCGTACCAATTCATCAGCGTCCTCCCCCAGATTGTGACCATTCTCGTGCTGGCGGGTTTCGTGCGGCGGGCGCAGATGCCGGCCGCGGACGGAGTGCCCTATACCAAAGAAGAAGAGTAGATTCGCCAGGCGGCGCACGCTGAGCGGTGAGGGGGTCCGACGTTCGACCCGCGGATCCCGGTACTCTGTGGTTGTTCTCGGCGGCGCCAACATCGATGTTGTGGCGAGCGCCGATCCGCTGCACCCTGGGGTCAGCAATCGAGGTACTGTCCGCATCGGGGCAGGAGGCGCGGGCCGGAATGTCGCCGCGAACCTCGCTCGCCTGGGAGTCCGGACAGCGTTCATCGGGGCCGTGGGGGACGATCCGCTTTCCGACAGGGTGGTGGCGTCCACAGCGCAGGCAGGTGTAGACATCTCCGGCGTCACGCGCGTGGCTCGCTCCAAGAACATCTACGTCGCCATGATCGCTGCCGGTTTCGTGCAATGGGCGGTGGCGGATATGACCGCGGCGGAATCACTGACTCCTGGCCATATCCGGGCGCACGCGAGCGCCATTCGTGCAGCGGATGCTGTGGTCATCGATGCAAATCTCACCCCGCAGGCGATTGCTGCCGCGTGCGAGCTCGCCGCGGGCAGAACACTGTGTCTATTGCCGGTCTCACCTGCGAAGGCGTCCCGAATGAAACCACATCTTGAGGCTGCATCTTGCGTCGTGCTGGGCGCAGCAGAGCTCCAGGTCTTAGCCGGTTCGGCGATCGATGACCCCTCCGATGCCGCACGGGCGGCGGGCACTTTACGCCGCGCACCGGGTCTGACGACTGTCGTGACTATGGGCGCGCGAGGGTTAGTCTGGGTCGGTCGCGAGGTAGTCCACATCCCCGTCCCCCCGGTTTCCGTGCGAAATCCGTCAGGGGCAGGAGACGCGGTAGCGGCGGCGGCACTCTACGGTATGCTTGCGGGATTTGCAGAGGATATGGCGGCTCGCCTTGCCCTCGCTGCGGGAGTGATGACCGTCACAGTGGACGATAGCACGCACCCAGACCTGTCGCTGAAGACTCTACAGGCACATGCACAATTTGCCATCGATCGTTGACATCGCCCCCGAGGTCGCTGACGCCCTTCGGCGGGGCCAGGCGGTGGTCGCTCTGGAGTCAGCGATCATTTCCCACGGCCTGCCCCCACCGGTCGGTCAGGAAGCGTCTGCAGCCCAGGAGGAGGAGGTCCGTCGCGCCGGGGCAGTGCCTGCCACGGTGGCCGTGCTTGCGGGCCGGATCAAGGTCGGCGCGACGGCACGCGAACGCGGCCAACTCACCGCATCGGGTGCCATCAAGATCTCCGCGCGAGACCTTCCCGTGGCAGCTGCGCTTTCGGCGACTGGAGGGACGACCGTCTCTGCGACAATCACCGTGGCAGACCTCGTCGGCATCCGCGTGATAGCTACCGGTGGCATTGGCGGCGTGCACCTGGGCGCGGAGCAGACGTGGGACGTTTCGGCAGACCTGCGTGCGCTGGCCGAACATCTCGTTGCGGTGGTCTGCGCCGGTGCGAAAGCCATTTGCGACATCGGCAAGACCTTGGAGTTTCTGGATACAGCAGGGGTAACAGTGGTGGCGTACGGCACGGACAATTTCCCTAACTTCTATGCAAGGGAGAGCGGCTTTGCAGCGCCGCGGCGCGCTGACTCGCCGCGTGATGTCGCAAGAATCCTCGCGGGCAAGCGGAGTCTAGAGCAGAGGACCGCAGTAGTGGTCGCGAACCCCATTCCGGCCGCCGCTGCGTTGGCAGAACAAGAGGTAGCTGACGCCGTACGGCGTGCGACCGCTCAGGCGATCGCGGCAGGGGTACGCGGCGGAGACCTCACCCCGTACCTGCTGGCGGCCTTGGCCGACCTGACGGGCGGGCGGTCGCTACGCGCCAACTTGGCCTTGTTGCAGGCGAACGCAGCGCTGGCCGCCAAAGTGGCCCTGGCGGTGTCGCAGGCGGAGTGAGAGGAGTGCTTCCGGAAGCAATGGAACAAGAACAGGTGTGTCCGAGGGACGAGCTGGTTTGCCGTTGGAACCGTCGGGGATCGGTGAGCGTCTGCGTAACGCCCGCGAAGCACGCGGACTAACGCTAGGGGCGGTCGAGGGGCTGACGCGGATTCGGGCCGTCTACTTGCAGGCGCTGGAAGACGAGCAGTTTGACCGCTTACCTGGCCCGGCGTATACGCGGGGGTACTTACGGACCTACGCGCTTGCCCTCGGTCTTCCCGCGAGCGAATTGGTGGAGATGTACCCGGCCGCATTCGGCGCGTCTCCTCGACCCGTCTTCACTACGACCCCCGCGCAGATTCCCATTCGACCAACCACCCCGCCATCACGCATTCGGCGCCTCGTGATGTACGTCGGGGGCACCGCTGTGACTGTGGTTCTTGTCCTCGGGTTTATCGGCTACCAACAGTTGCGGCAATTTGCCCAACCCGTTCCTCCCTTGCCGTCCACTCCGAGTGTTGACAGCGCCCAGCCGCCGGCGAGTCCCAAGCCTTCCGCGCCCACTCAGGCAAAGCCGTCCGTGATCCCCGTCCCTCAGACCGCATCGAACGCCGGCCTCGAACTCGCCGTGGTCGCTACGGGGACCAGTTGGCTTAACGTCGTCGCGGATGGAACGGAGGTGTTCCAAGGGTTTGTGCAGGCTGGCGACGCGCCGGTCTGGCGTGCGCAGCAACGCTTGAGTATCCGTGTCGGTAACATGGACGCCGTCACGCTGCGAGTGAACGGCCAGCTGCTGCATCCTGAGCGGCAAGGGAAGGTATGGGACGGGGTCTTCACCGCGCCTTGACCCATAAATCCGCGGAGCCGCCTGGAGGTTCCCGCGAGGACTGTTCGCCCCCGTAGCGAAGTCCTGACCATCTGCTGAAGCTGTCCGCGTAGTTGGTTGATCTCGGAGCTGGACCTCACGCATGCGTGCGGAAATCGTCTCGGTAGGCACCGAGCTCCTCCTCGGTCAAATCATCGACACAAACGCTGCGTACCTCGCCCAGCGGCTGGCCGAAATTGGTATCGATGTCTATTTCAAGCAGACCGTGGGCGACAATTCCACGCGGGTCGAGGAGGCCGTCCGGCTCGCGTTGTCCAGGGCTGATGTCGTCTTGATGACCGGGGGGCTGGGCCCCACCGAAGATGACCTCACCGTCGCTTCCGTCGCTGCGGCGCTGGGAGTCGATGTCGCCCACGACGAAGCGGTCGCTACACACATCCGCCGGTTCTTCGAAAGCCGCGGCCGGACGCCCCCGCCAACGGTTTTCAAGCAGGCTCTGCTCCCTCGTGGCGCACGAGCCATTCCTAACGCCCGTGGCACCGCGCCCGGTATCCATCTCGAGTATCGGGGGCGGGTGATTTTCATCATGCCGGGCGTTCCCTACGAGATGAAAGGAATGATGGAAGGCTACGTGTTAGCAGCGCTGCGGGATCGGGCCGGACTTGCCGTGATCCGTTCTCGTGTCATGCGCGTCACCGGCGAAGGAGAGTCCGCGGTCGAAGTCCGGATCAAGGATCTGCTCCAACAGACTGCGCCCACGATCGCGCCCTACGCGAAACTAGGTGAGGTCCACCTGCGCTTGACCGCCAAAGGACCGCCCGATGACGTCGCAGCCGCCCTGACCCGAGGCGAAGCGCAAGTCCGAGAACGTCTGGGTGAACTCGTCTATGGCGTCGATGACCAGACGCTAGAAGAGGTCGTGGCAGGTTTGCTCGCCTCCCAGAAAAGCACCGTGGCCGTGGCCGAGTCGTGCACGGGCGGACTGCTCAGTCAGCGCCTGACCACTGTTCCTGGAAGTTCTGAGTTCTTTGTGGAGGGCGTGGTGGCTTACAGCAACGAGTCGAAATCGCGCGACGTAGGGGTCCCTCCCGATCTGATTGCCTCTCACGGCGCGGTCAGCGCCGAGGTCGCAGAAGCCATGGCGACCGGCATCCGTCAGAGGGCGGGCGTGGATGTGGGGCTTGGGGTCACGGGGATTGCTGGGCCTGAGGGCGGCACGCCAGAAAAACCTGTCGGCCTAGTGTTCATCGCGCTCGCGGATTCGGGTGGTCCGGTGCACCGGAAGCTGATGTTCGGATCGGAGGCAGGACGCGAGGGAATCCGCTTCCTGGCTGCACAGGCCGTGTTGAACCTCCTGCGCTTGCACCTGTTGCGTGCATGACTCAGCAGCATCGCATCTTTGTCGCCGTCGAGCTGGCCCCCGCGCTGCACCAAGCTGTGGTCGAGGCCCAGCAGCGCCTCGAGGCCGCGGGTGCACGGGTGCGGTGGATCAAGCCTGCTAACCTGCACTTTACGTTGCGCTTTCTGGGCGAGGTCACTCCGGCACAAGTGGCCTTGGCCAAGATCGCGACCCGTGAAGCGGTCGCGGGAATCACCCCGTTCACTATCGTGCTGCAACGCCTAGGTGCGTTTCCGAGCTTCCAGCGACCTCAGGTTGTCTGGATGGGAGTCTCTGACGGCGCCCAGGAGTTCCAAGCACTTGCCGCCCGGGTCGAGGATCGTCTGGTCCACCATCGGTTTCCTCCAAGCGATCGGCCGTTCAAGCCGCATCTGACCCTGGCTCGAATCCGTGAGACCCGGCAGTGGGGAGACGTGGTGCGAGCGCTGACGCAGGACCAAGACGCGGAGGCGGGTTCCATGACGGTTGACGTGGTCGTCGTCATGGAGAGTCACTTGAGCCCCAAGGGGCCGGTCTACACACGGCTAGAGGAGGTCAGCCTCTCGGGCCACGAGAAGTAGTGGGGGAGGGGCAGAAAGGCCAGTAAGTTTGACAAGCGAACAAATGTTTGGTAGACTGCGGCCGAACTAGGAGGGCTGGAGGTCATGCCGATGAACGAAAAGCAGCGAGCCCTCGATCTTGCCCTAGCGCAGATCGAGAAGCAGTTTGGCAAAGGCTCCATCATGAAACTGGGCGAGGCGGGTGCGAAGTTCGCGGTCGAGGTCATCTCAACCGGTGCCCTGGGTGTTGACCTCGCTTTGGGCGTCGGGGGGGTCCCGCGGGGCCGCGTCGTGGAAATCTACGGGCCTGAGTCATCCGGCAAGACAACGTTGGGATATCACATCATCGCCGAAGCGCAGCGTAACGGGGGAGTCGCCGCGTTCATCGACGCCGAGCATGCCCTGGATCCCAACTATGCCAAGGCGGTGGGGGTGAACATCGATAACCTGCTGCTCTCGCAACCCGACTCTGGCGAGCAAGCTCTCGAGATCGCCGAGACACTGGTGCGCAGTGGCGCCGTGGACGTGATCGTCGTGGACTCGGTGGCCGCGCTCGTGCCCAAGGCGGAACTGGAAGGCGAGATGGGCGACGCGCACATGGGGTTGCAGGCGCGGTTGATGTCGCAAGCCCTGCGGAAACTCGTGGGCGCTATCAGCCGTTCGCACACGACAGTGGTGTTTATCAATCAAATTCGCGAGAAGATCGGGGTCATGTGGGGCTCGCCGGAAACCACCACTGGCGGCCGGGCGTTGAAGTTCTACGCCTCGGTACGGATGGAGATTCGGCGGACGGAGAACATTAAGATTGGCGAGGAAGTCAAAGGAATGCGCGCCCGCGTGAAAATCGTGAAGAACAAGCTCGCCTCGCCGTTCCGCGACGCCGAGGTAGATGTTTACTATGGGCACGGGATTTCGAAGGCCGCGAGTATCCTGGATGTCGCCACTGCCCAGGGCATTGTCCAGCGGACGGGCACGTGGTTCTCCTACGGCGAATTGAAACTGGGGCAGGGGCGCGATAACGCGCGCGACTTCTTAGAGACCAATCCGGAGCTCGCACTGGAGATCGACCGCCGCGTCCGGGTGCATGTGGGACTAGCGAAAGCTGCACTTCCCTCGGCTCCAGGACGGGACGGGGCGCCGTCCCGGGAGCCAGCGAAGGGCCGGGCTTAAGCGGGAGCGGCATTGTGAAAGTCGTGCGCGTTGACCCGCCGCACGGCCGAGACGGTCATCAGCGGGTCGTCTTCGACCGCGGTGTCACCATTCGGCTGCGTCCAGATGACATTATCGCGCTGGGGCTCCAGCCTGGGATCGTCCTTGACGACACCGCCGGGCGCGAGATGCGGAGGCGCGCCGAGCGCGCGCTCGCGGTCGAAATCGCGAACCGCCTTCTGGCGGTTCGCCTTCGGAGCCGCCGGGAGCTGGAAGACCGGTTGCACCGCCGGGGAATCTCTGCCGATACCCTCGCCTCCGTCATCGCCGACCTCGAACGGCACGGGTTCATCGACGATCGGCGATTCGCTGAGGCCTGGGTGCGGACCCGCCGGGCGTTACTGCCGTCGGGGCGGATCCGGCTGCAATACGAGCTCGCTCGTAAGGGCGTCGCACGTGACGCAGTAACCCAGGTCCTGGGGGGCGTCGGCGGCGGGGGCGAAGAGGAGTTGGCATTAGCTGTAGCGCAGGGCCGCATGCGGCGCTACCGGGGTCTGCAGCCACAGGTGATCTACCGCCGCCTGGGCGGTATGCTCCAGCGCCGGGGCTTTTCCAGTGGAGTTGTTGCCCGCGTATTGCGCCAAGTTCTAGGCGCTAACGCGAAAGTAGACGACTGATGCCCGATCAACGTCCTTCCATTGTTGTGAGCCCACCGCCCACTGGTCAGCTGCCGCTAGAACTGACGGCGGCGGTATCGGGCCAACCGGCTGTCGGGGTCGATGAGATCCTCGCCGACCTCAACGACGCCCAGCACCGCGCGGTCACTCACGAAACAGGTCCGCTCCTCATTGTTGCCGGGGCCGGGACCGGCAAGACCCAGGTTATCACGCGCCGTATTGCGTGGCTCATCGCCACGAAGCGGGCGCGCCCGTCGGAAATCCTCGCGCTCACGTTCACCGACAAAGCCGCAGCCGAGATGGAAGAACGTGTTGACGTGCTGGTTCCGTATGGCTATACCGATGCGTGGATCAGCACCTTCCACGCCTTTGGAGACCGAGTCCTGCGTGACCACGCCCTGGAGTTGGGACTGCGTCCGGACTTTCGCGTTCTCAGTAAGGCCGAACAGGTCATCTTTGTGCGAGAACATCTGTTTGAATTTCCGCTGGATACCTACCGGCCTCTGGGCGATCCGACGCGATACATTGAGGCGATGCTCGCCCTGATTTCCCGGGCCAAAGATGAAGACGCCAGCCCCGCCGAATACCGCACGTATGCAGACCGCGTGATCACGGAAGCCCAAGCGCATCCGGAGGACCGAGAACTGGCAGAGTTTGCTCGTCGCCAGCAGGAGGTCACGCTGACCTACGCCCGCTACCAGGAGCTGCTGGCTAAAGAAGGGCTCGCGGACTTCGGCGATCTGATCACGCTGACCCTGCGTCTGCTACGAGACCACCCGATTGTGCTACGGGCCTACCGGGAACGATTCACCCACATCCTGGTCGATGAGTTCCAAGATACGAACTACGCGCAATTTCAGCTGGTGCGCTTACTGGTCGGAGACGATGGACCCCAGCGGATCACCGTCGTCGGCGACGATGACCAGTCCATCTATAAATTCCGCGGTGCGGCCATCAGTAACATTCTCAACTTCCTCGAGGTCTTTCCGCACGCCACCCGGGTGGTGCTGACGGACAACTACCGATCCTCACATGCGATTCTCGATACTTCGTATCGGTTGATCCAGCACAACAATCCTGACCGTCTGGAGGCCAAGACGGGTCTGGATAAGCGGCTGCGCGCCGTGCGCCGCGAGGGTCCGCCCCCCCAGCATGTGCACCTCGATACCCTGAGCAGTGAAGCTGACTGGGTCGCCCAACGCGTTGCCCAGAAAGTGGAGAAGGACGGGTGCCGCTACAAGGACTGTGCGATTCTGGTCCGGAGCAACGCGGATGCGGATCCGTTCATGCGCGCACTCAACATGCACGGCATTCCGTACCGCTTCTCAGGCTCCCGCGGGCTGTACAACCGGGAGGAAATTCGCCTGGCTCTGGCGTTCTTGCGGGCGTTGGCGCGTCCGCAAGACAATCTAAGCCTGTATTACTTGGGCGTGTCCGCCCTCTACCTAATCGCCGCCACGGATTTAGCAAAAGCGCTGAGCCATGCCGATCGAAAGAACCGGACGCTCGAGCACGTTTTCCGCCACCTCGAAAGCTACCCCGACTTGGCCGAGGAGGTCACCCCGGAGAGCCGGGCTTCGATTGGCAAGCTACTGGATGATTTGGATGAGATGCGCAAGATCATGAGCGACCACCCCACGGGGCGGGTCTTGTACGAGTACCTCGTGACACGCACGGGGTATATCCGTCGGCTGGCTACGAGCGGACTGCCCGGCGACGACATGCGAGTCGCGAACTTTGCGAAATTCTTCGATCTCGTATCCCGGTATGGGGAAATTGCCGCGTACGATCGTGTTCCGGCATTTGTCACCCACATGGACGACCTCATCGCGGCGGGCGACGATCCTGCGGTGGCCGAAGCCGACGTGGATCAGGACGCGGTGAACCTGCTCACGGTGCATAAAGCAAAAGGTTTGGAGTTCCCAATTGTCTTCTTGGTGAGCTGCGTGGCAGATCGATTCCCCACCCGCAATCGCGGCGAACAGATTCCGCTGCCGGATCCGTTGATCAAGGACATCCTGCCAGGTGGCGATTTCCATCTACAGGAAGAACGGCGGTTGTTCTACGTCGCGATGACGCGCGCGCAACGAGAGCTGTACCTCACGAGCGCGCGCGACTATGGCGGCGTCCGGTCGCGGAAGGTCAGTCGGTTCGTGTTGGAGGCCCTCGATCTCCCCAAGGCCGATCCGGCAACGTTTCACGCCACCCCGGTCGAGGCGATCCATCGACACGCCCCCCCCACCGACGGCCAGCAGCCCCTAGCAGGAATCGTCCCCCCCGATCAGGCGATCATCCTGTCCTATCGCCAAGTCGAAGACTACGACCTCTGCCCTCTGAAGTATAAGTACACGCACATCCTCCGCGTACCGCTCCTGCGTGACCACCGTGTCGTCTACGGGTCGGCGATTCACGAGGCCATCCGCGAGTACCATCGGCGCAGGGCCCGGCGGCAGTTGATCACACTCGAGGATTTGGTGACCCACTTCGAACGCGCGTGGATCAACGAGGGGTTCATCAGCCGCGAACACGAGGACCAGCGGCTGGCCGAGGGCCGCGAAGTCCTGGCCCAGTTCTATGCCCACGAGGAGGCCAGCGCCCAAGTGCCGACGTTTGTCGAGGCGCCGTTCTCCTTCCAGGCGGGGCTCACGCGGGTCAAAGGTCGCTGGGACCGTGTCGATGTGCACGGGGATGAGGTCGTGCTCATTGATTTCAAGACTTCCGATGTGCGCAAGCAGGTCGATGCGGACCGGCGGGCGCGGGAGAGCCTGCAGTTGGCCCTCTACGGGCTGGCGTACCGCGAGGTGTACGGGACGATGCCCGCCCGCTTGGAGTTACACTACCTCAACCCCCGGGGCGTCTTGGTGGGAAGCGTGGTGCCTGATGAGGAGTTACTAACCAAGACAAAGGCGATCATTGAGCGCGTGGCCACGGGGATCCGCGGTGCGGAGTTCATTGCCACGCCGGACTACTACCGGGCCTGTCGGTACTGTGCCTTCGCATCCATTTGCCCTTACACCGCCACGGGCGATCCTGAGATTGAAGAGTGAGACTCCTCCACCTTTCTGACGTTCACCTGGGCAAAGCGTTCCAGATGCTCGGCGCGCAAGGAGCCATTCAGCGCAAGGCTCTACAGGACGTGTTTGTGCACGCCGTCGATCTCGCCATTGCCCAGCAAGTCCACGTCGTCTTGATAGCAGGCGACCTCTTCGACAGTCCTCGCCCATCCTCAGTTCTGCTAGACCTCGCAGCGCGCGAGTTGCGCCGTCTGGACGATCGCGGCATCTGGGTCGCCCTGGTGGCCGGTAACCACGACGCCGCCTCCGACGGCTTCATCGGGGGGAGCGAGGTATTGAAAGAGGCAGGGTCACACGTCCTGCTCTTCAACCGCGTCGTGCAGTCGCGGGCGATTCCCGAACTGGACCTCACTATCACGGGGCGGTCCCCGGAGCCGGGAACACCGATGAGCCCCCTGGACGGCTGGCCGACCAAGCGTGCGACCCGCTTTGCGGTCGGGGTCACGCACGGATCTGTGTATCGCGGGGGACAAGTGGAGGAAACCGGTACGATTCATCCTCAGGAGATCCGCGACCTAGGCTTGGATTACCTGGCACTGGGGGACTGGCACTCCACCTCGGAAGTCGTCACATCGCCGACGGTGGCCTGGTATGCGGGCTCGCCGGAATTGCTCGCGTACGATCAACCTGGTGCTGGTTGTGTGTTGCTCGTCGACCTCCCTGCGCCCGGGCGCGCCACTGTCACCCCGACGCGCGTGGGACGACGGCAATACAAGCGCGTGGCGATAGACGTCGGCGCGGTGGACGATGCCGGAGTGCGCAAGGCGATCGAGGAGGGAGCCGATCCCGAAGCGGTCTGCGATGTGATCTTGACAGGTGTTGTTCCGGTCGACCGGGTCATCGACGCCCCGTCCTTGGAGCGAGAGTTCGCCGACCGATTCTTCCGGCTGCGGGTCCAATCATCCGCCCATCTGTGGCTCGACGACGACCACCTCAGCCAGCTGCCTGAGGATACGGTGCTCGGGCGCTTTGTGCGGTTGATGCACGTGCGCCTCGCCCAAGCCCCGCCCGAGCAGCGGCTCGTCCTTGAAGAGGCCCTGCAGGTCGGGGTCGCACTGTTGCATGGTCGGGAGGTCCTGTCGTGATCCTTCGCCGGTTGCGCCCTCGCCGCTTTCTTGGCCTGCCGGATCAGTGGTATGAATTTGCCCCGGGGCTCACCGTCATTGTGGGACCGAATGAGGCCGGAAAGTCCTCGCTGCGGAGCGCCATCCGTGCGGCATTGTACGGCAATCCCGCCACGACGTCCTCGAAGTTCCGCGACGAGTTCCGGAGCTGGGGTACCGAAGAGCCCCCCGTATTGGTGCTGGAGTTTGAGGTCGACGCGAAAAGGTTTGTACTCACCAAGGACTTTGCAGTTCGGAAGATCACTCTGACAGACGATCTGGGCCAGACGTGGGACCAACACAAAGCGGTGCAAGAACGAATCCTCGCCCAGCTGGGCCTAGTGAGCGAGGACCTCTTTGAGGCGACCGCGCAGGTGGCCCAGGCCGAGTTGGAACGCATCCACCTTACCAGCATTGCTAAAGAACTTGGCCGAATCGTCGGTGGGGGAGGAGAGGATGCCGCCACCGCGATCCGGCGCCTCGAGCAGCACGTCCGAGCGATGGAGAAGGGCACTAAAGTGCTGACCAAGGATCCTGGTCTCCTGAAAACGCTTAGCGAGAAGGTCACGGCGTTGCGCGAAGAGCAGGTGCGCCTGTCCGCGAGCGCGGCCGCAGCGGATCGCCTACGTCCTGAGCTCGCAAGCCTCCAGACGACTCTGGCAACGACTGCGGAGACCCTCGAGGTAAAGCAATCACTCCTGAAGCGCAACGCCGAAATCGTCGCGCTCCAGGAGCGTCTGGAAGGCAAGCAGCGCGAAGAGGCCATGCTGGAAGAAAAACGAGCGAAACTCGAGGAGACCCTCACCGCACTCGCGCAGGTTGATGGCGAGCTGGAATCTGCTACGGCGGCTGGACTCCCCAGCGAAGAAGATACCAGTGCTGCCCGCAAGCTCCATGAGCGCGCGGCGATCTTGGAAATGCAAACGGGCCGGCTCCGCCACGAACTGACGCAACCTGACGATGAGACGCCTGTGCGCTCTGGACTCTGGAGGGGCATAGTCGCCGTAGGCGCGGGACTTGTGCTAGCCGGCATACTAGCAGCAGTTGCAGGTATCCGATCGCTTGGTGTCCCGACTGCGATCCTGGGTGCAGGTGCAGTGGGGGTAGGGTGGTGGCGGTTGTGGCGGTCGACGTCGACGCGGGCTCTTGCCGAGATCCGTCGACAGGAACGCGAGCGGCGCTTGGCAGATGACGAGCGTGCGCTCGAGCAGACCCGGTCCGAGTTGGCGTCCAAACTCCGGGTGCTAGGGACGGCGACCGTCAAGGAAGCGGAGCAGAAGCTGCAGCAACATCGAGACCTTTCGCGAAGTAGAGGTCACCTCCAGCAATTTCTCACCGGCTTGCGAGCCGGTCGAAGTGATGAGGAGATCGCAGAACAATGGAAGACAGTCCGCCGAGACGTTTTTGGGCTGCAGGAACGGCTGCAATCTCCGGAGATCAGCGCACATCGGATTACCCCGCTAGAGTTGACTGCGTTGGAACGCGAGGTCCAGCAACTCGGCCAACAGCTTTCTACGCTGCGCGACCGCGAGCGTCGGCTTCTCGTGGGCCTCGAGCGGCACACAATTGATGCCGATACGCTGGCGGCTATTGAAGAGCAGGGGCACGAGGCAAGCGAGGCGTTAGCCCGCGCGCAGCACCGCCACGCGGTGTACGCGGCGGCGCTCGCGGCATTACGCGAAGCTCACCAGCAGGCCCAAGTGCCTCTGCGCGAGATCATGCAAAAGAAAGCCAGCGAATATTTGGCCATCCTATCCAACGGTCGCTATCGTCGGCTCCAAGTGGATCCTGATAACCAAGAAAGGATCGAACTCGGGGTGTGGTCAGAGGAAGCTGGCGGATGGGTGGAAACACGCGAACCGCACCTCAGCCGGGGGACAGTCGACGTGGTGTACCTCGCGGCCCGGCTCGCGCTCGTGGATGTTTTGGCGGGGGGCAAACGCCCGCCATTGCTGTTTGATGATCCGTTCATCACCTTTGACGAGCAGCGGCGCCAGGCTGCCGCGGTTCTGCTGCGAGAACTGGCCCGCACACACCAAATCTTCCTGTTTACCTACACCCGGCACTTTGACGAGGTGGCCGACCTGCTGATCGAGCTACCTTCTCGTAAGGAGGTTACGGCTGCCAGTGTCAGGACCGCGTCGTCTCCGCCTGCCCCTGAGCCCGCGCCTGCCCCCCCGGCCCCAGTTGGTCCGTTGTGGGACCAAACCCACTAGCCCGAAGCGTCCTCCGCCCTGTTTGCACGCCCAGTCTGACCTATTAGCATCCGCTGCCCTGACGGGTAGGGGATAGACTGCCAGTCAACTCTGGGTCAATTGACCCTCCCCACCCCAGAGGGCTACAATAGCCTAAAGTAAGCGTTATCGCACCTTGTCGAGGTGAGAGCGCACACGACGTACACATAAACCCAAAGGAGATAACCCGCCATGACACCCTCTTCGGAGTTGTACGTAGCACTGGCGGGGTTCACCGGAGCTCTTATTGGATTTCTGTTGCGCAGGTACGTCGCTGAAGCGCGGATTCGATCGGCCGAAGAGGCCGCCCGACGGATCATTGCAGACGCCGCAAAAGAGGCCGAGGCGAAAAAGCGTGAAGGGATCGTTGAGGCCAAAGATGAGGCGTTCCGCCTTAAGAAAGAGGCGGACCGGGAGATCCGCGAGCAGCGGGCCGAAGTTCAGCGTCTTGAGCGACGGCAGGAACAGCGCGAAGAATCCCTGGACCGAAAGACGGAGGCCCTAGAGAACCGGGAACGAACCCTCACCGAGAAAGAGCAAGAACTCGCCCGGGCCCGTGAAGAGGCCCAGGCGCTATACGGTCGACATCAGCAAGAACTGGAACGCGTCTCGGGTCTGACCGCCGAACAGGCGCGCGAGCAGCTGCTCCACCAAGTGGACGAGCTGGCCCGCGTGGATGCCCTAAAGCTGGTCAAAAAAATAGAGTCCGAGGCTCGCGAGGATGCCGATCGCCGAGCCCGGGAGATCATTGCCCTCGCCATCCAGCGGTGCGCGGCCGACCACACGGCGGAAATCACCGTCTCTGTCGTTCCTCTCCCCAACGACGACATGAAGGGACGGATCATCGGTCGGGAAGGGCGCAATATCCGCACCCTGGAGGGCCTGACCGGGGTCGACTTCATTATCGACGACACCCCCGAGGCCGTCACCCTCTCGTCGTTTGATCCCATCCGCCGGGAGATCGCCAAGATCGCACTCGAGAAGCTCATCGCTGACGGCCGGATCCACCCCGCGCGGATCGAGGAGATGGTCGAGAAATCCCAGCGTGAACTTGAGCAGCGGATTAAGGAAGAGGGGGAACGCGCGTCGTTTGAGGCGGGGGTGCACGGCCTCCACCCTGAAGAGATCAAGCTGCTGGGACGGCTGCGGTTCCGCTACTCATATGGCCAGAACCTCCTCCAGCACTCGGTGGAAGTCGCGATACTGTCTGGCCTAATGGCCGGGCTGTTGGGCGGCAACCCCCAGCTGGCACGCCGTGCCGGCCTGCTCCACGACATCGGTAAAGCGCTGACCCACGAAGTGGAAGGCACCCACAGCGCGATTGGCGTGGATATCAGCCGTCGCTATCATGAGCCCCCTGAGGTGCTCAACGCGATCACCTATCACCATGGCGACGAGGAAGCGAAGTACATCGAGGCGATCTTGGTTGCGGCTGCCGACGCAATCTCGGCCAGTCGACCGGGGGCCCGTAAGGAGACCGCTGAGATGTACGTCAAGCGGCTAGAAGGGCTGGAGCAGATCGCCACGTCTTTCCCAGGTGTGGAGAAAGCCTACGCGATTCAGGCCGGCCGTGAGGTGCGGGTGATCGTCCGCCCCACCGATCTCGATGACCTTGGTGCCCAGTCCCTCGCGCGCGATGTGGCCAAGAAAATCGAGGATGAGATGGAATACCCCGGGCAGATCAAGGTAACGGTGCTCCGGGAAACACGCGTGATTGAGTACGCACGCTGAGATGACGTTTGACCGACGTGGGCTCCGGCCCCTAAGGGCGTAACTCGAACGACGCCCGGGGGAGCCGGAGCCCACAACCATTCCATGCGCATCCTCTTCATTGGCGACATTCATGGTAAGCCCGGCCGGCGAATCCTCACCGCACGGCTTCCTGAGCTACGCCGGGAGCACAAGCTGGCCCTGGTGATCGCGAACGGCGAAAACTCTGCCGGCGGGGCTGGAATCAGCGCGGAGATCGCGCGGGAGCTTCTGGCCAGCGGCGTGGATGCGATTACCGGCGGGAACCACACCTGGCAGCATCGTGACGCGTACGAACTGCTAGATTCCGACCCGCGCCTCCTCCGGCCGTTGAACTACCCGCCGGGGACCCCCGGTCGAGGGGCCACCGTGGTCACCACCCGGACTGGCAGCAAGGTCGGGGTTATCAATGTGCAGGGCCGGGTGTTCATGGCTGAGCTGGACGACCCATTCCGCGCCGCCCGGGCGGAGTGTGAGCGGCTGCGGGATACGACGCCCGTTATCCTGGTGGACTTTCATGCGGAGGCCACCAGCGAGAAGATCGCACTTGGTTGGTACCTCGACGGGCGCTGTAGTGCCGTCGTCGGCACACACACCCACGTCCAGACCGCGGACGAACGGGTGCTGCCCGGCGGGACTGCGTACATCACCGATGTAGGTATGACAGGCCCTCGGGATGGCGTGATCGGCATGGATCGCGAGCGCATTCTGGAACGTTTTTTGACACAGTTACCGGTGCGATTTGAGGTAGCCGCCGGGCCGGCCCAACTGAACGCGGTGGTCGTAGATGTAGATGAGGAGAGTGGCCGGGCCCGGTCGATCAGCCGGATCGCGGAGGTTGAACAGGCGAGTGCGGATTGACCTGCACACGCACACAACTGCGTCTGATGGGCTCCTCGCACCCGACGCTCTTGTGGGCCTGGCCAAAGAGAACGGGGTAGGGGTGCTTGCTGTCGCCGACCACGATACGACCGACGGCGTGGATGCGGCCATGAGAGCAGGGGCGCACGGGGCGGTAGAGGTCATCCCCGCAGTGGAGATAAACACGGACGTCGATGAGGCGGAGGTACATGTGCTCGGCTACTATATGGACCACCACCTGCCCTGGTTCCAGCAGTTCTTGGGACAGTTGCGCGACGGCCGTGTCAACCGAGCGGCGAAGATGGTAGAGAAACTCAATGCCTTGGGAGTGCGGCTCGACTTCGCGCGTGTCCAGGCCTTGGCAGCCGGTGCGATCGGCCGACCGCACGTGGCGCGTGCGCTGGTCGACGCGGGAGTCGTCGCAAGCACCGAGGAGGCGTTTGAAAAGTTTCTCGGGCGCCACGGTCCCGCCTATGTGGAACGGACGAAAATCACCCCCCAAGACGCCGTGCAGATCATCCTCCGAGCAGGGGGTATTCCTGTGCTTGCGCATCCGGGGTGGGGGGTGAATGATGAGATGATTCCCCCGCTTGTCGAGGCCGGGCTTGAAGGGCTGGAGGTCTACTACCCGGATCACACACCTACAATGGTCACCCATTTTCTGGAGATAGCTCGACGCTTAGGCTTGCTCACAACGGGCGGTACGGATTTCCATGGAGGGGATCTGGCGACGAAAACGCTGCCCGGACATCAATACGTTCCAGAGGAGTGCGTGGTAGAACTGAAATCTCGACGCGATGCAAAGAAGGTCAAACATTAATACAGCAAACACGGAGAAGCGAAGGAGGCCAGAGCAATGAAGTGTCCAAACTGTGGCACCGACAATCCCGGCGGTAAACTGGTTTGCCGTAGTTGTGGCCGAAGGCTTCGCGGTGGGCCACAGCCGGGTGGGGCAGTCTGGCACACCGAGGAGGAGCTCATGCCGAGGTTGCGGGCAGACATACGGCGCCTGGGTGTGGTGACCGCGGTTGTCCTCGCGGTCGGGTTGACGTTGGGGTTCCTCACCCGGTAGGTCGGAGGTTTCTTGTGGGAACCGCGGATCTGCGCAACCTTCCCTCAGTGGAACGTCTTGTCTCGCGCCTCGAGCAAGAGGATGGCGCTGATCGCTTTCCGAGGGTCTTGTTGACAGAGTGTGCTCGCGTGATTTTGGAGGACGCGCGAGCGCGGCTCCTCAAGGCTGAGCCTGTTGATCTCTCCTTGGAGACTCTCATTGAGGGGCTGCGGTCTCTGGTGAGCTCACGTGCCGCACCGACTTTGACCCGAGCAGTCAATGCCACCGGCATCATTTTGCATACGAACCTGGGCCGGGCGCCCTTGTGCGACGCCGCTGCGCAGGCCGTGGCCGAAGTGCTCGCCGGGTACTCTACCCTGGAGATCGACCGTCAGACAGGCCGCCGAGGCATGCGCGACCAACATGTGGAGCCCCTCCTGGTGCGAGTGACGGGTGCCGAGGCCGGCTTCGCTGTCATAAACAATGCGGCAGCCGTGCTGCTGACACTGGCCGCGTTGGCGCGGGGGAAGCAGGTGATCGTGTCTCGGGGGGAGCTGGTCGAGATCGGCGGCTCGTTTCGCATGCCGGATGTGATGACCCAAAGCGGCGCTGAGCTAGTCGAAGTCGGTACCACGAACCGGACTCACATTCGTGACTACGAACGTGCCATCATGCCAGACACTGCCGTGTTGCTCAAAGTGCACCACAGCAACTTCAAGATGACGGGGTTTGTCACGGATGTTTCTGCGGGCGATCTGGTCGAGCTTGGCCATCGACATGGCGTCCGTGTGGTGTTGGATTTAGGGAGTGGGTGTTTGGTGGACTTGCGAACCCGGGGTTTGCCCCATGAGCCAACTGTCCAGGAAGCCGTCTCCGCGGGTTGTGATCTGGTTACGTTCAGCGGGGACAAGTTGTTGGGGGGACCGCAGGCCGGTCTCATCGTGGGCGGGATGCGATCCGTAGAAGCGGTGCGTTCGCACCCCCTCGCACGGGCTGCCCGGATGGACAAGCTGGGGTTAGCAGCCCTCGCAGCAACGCTACGACAGTACATCGACCCGAACGTTGCATGGCAGACCCTGCCTGTGTTGCGGATGCTTGGAGCGTCTGTGAATGACCTCCACGCCCGAGCCGAGCAGATGGCTCAAGCGATCGCCGCAGTGGTCCCTGCTACATGGCGCGCTACTGTGCGGCCATCGGTTACCGAAGTCGGGGGCGGCTCCCTGCCAGAGGCGCACCTCCCCTCGTTCGCCGTCGCCATCACGTCGCCGTTGCCCGCGGACGATCTCGAGGAACACCTGCGAGCCTATACCCCGCCCATTTTCAGCCGAATCGAAGAGAACGAAGTCCTTCTGGACGTACGGACCCTCTTATCAGGCGATGAAAGTACCCTTATCGAGGCGTTCCGCGCGATTCGGAACTGACGTCACCGCCGCATGAGGCCCTCCGCGGGATTAGGGACTCGGCGCATTACCGCTGAGTGGCCTGGGCTATAACGCATCATGCGAACACTCTTTGTCGTGGGAACAGCAG
>DATGVF010000250.1:0-4606 GCA_035300645.1 bacterium | reverse complement strand
GAGAACGTGGCCCGAAAGACTCGGGCCGCATTCTCGCACACTCTTACGCCGATCGTTTGTGTGGGCGAGCGGGTAGACGAGCGCGATGCCCGCCAGACCGAGCGCGTCATCACGCGACAGGTCGAGGCTGCGACTGCAGGTCTGTCTGCAGAGCTCCTAGGCCACCTCGTGCTAGCTTATGAACCCGTGTGGGCTATCGGGACTGGTCGCGCCGCAACTGGTATGGAAGCCAACCGCATCATCGGCTTCATTCGCTCGATCCTGGCCACACGCGACAACGCCGCGTCCGCGCACACGCGCATCCTGTATGGCGGCAGCGTCACCGCCGACAATGTAGCCGAGTTCAGTCAGCAACCGGAGATTGATGGCACGCTTGTCGGCGGCGCCAGTCTCGATGCGCGCAAATTCCTCGCCATCATTAGCGGGTTCGCCCACCGGACGCTCGCCTGATTTACTTCACGATTCAGGATACCCGTGGTACCATGAAGGGCGACTTGGCCTCAGATCTAGTTGGCCTGGGTCTTTTTGACGGAGGTGTGGTGTGAACACGGCAGTCCTTGTCTTGCATTTTGTGCTTGCGTTCTTTGTGATCGGTGTGATTTTGCTCCAAGGACCCAAGGGCGAGGGCTTGGGGGCGATTGGAGGTAGTGCCCGGTTGTTCCACGGTCCGCGGCCGCGCGAGACGTTCTTCACGCGTGTCACGGCGGTAACTGCAGTCCTCCTCGTCTTGACGTCTTCGTATCTAGCATTCTTCCGCCAGTAGGAGATTCGTCGAAGGTCTTCTTCGATCTCGGGTTGCCCCTCTTGCTTGAATCGCCCTATAATAAATCGCGCTTACATCGTGCCGGGATGGCGGAATTGGCAGACGCGTACGCTTGAGGGGCGTATGGGGTTCCCGTGGGGGTTCAAATCCCCCTCCCGGCACCAAACGCTACCCACGCACGCGAAGTCTTTAGCGGACAAAATCCGCGACGCCTCTCTACAGCCACTTTAGCTTCGGGAGTCTTTTCCGCAACCAGCCATCCAGGCCGTATTCGCGGCCGGCGCTAACGAGAAAAAGCGTTGCTAAAATGATAATGGTAAGGCGATCAAGGTTAGCGCCTCCCGAGGCATAGGTTTTCCCTAGAATGTAGTTAATGTTTGCAAAGATTTGCAGCGGCGCAACAATTCTGATTCCTAGACCCAAAACGAGGCAGATTCCCAGCACAAATTCCCACGATGTCACTAAATGCGTAAAAAATGACGCGTTCGGAAGCGCGAAGTTCAAAAGGAAGGACTTGTAAAACCCATAGCCCTGCGGATTCTCTGCCCACATCTTGAAAAGTTTCGGCAGTGTTTCTGGAGTCCATGCGTGAATTTTCTCGTAAGCCTCGTGATACAAGAACCAAAGCCCAAACGCAATTCGAAGGAATGGAATTCCATAGTTTATCATGTGGTTGAAAGGCGCCCGCATATTGTTCTGCATGGTTTCATCGCCAAGTCACCTCACCTCCGATTGTAGTGCGCGAGGGTAAGAAACGCAGGGTGAAACCGGTAAGAGTTTGGTAAGGGCGGGTCAGGCGGCGGGCTGTCCCTGGGCCGCTACGGGGAGCAGAACGGAAAACCGCGAGCCGCGGCCCGGCGCGCTTTCGACCTCGATGGTGCCGCCATGCTGTTCGGCGACCCAGCGGGCGATGGCCAGTCCAAGCCCGGTGCCGGTAGTGCCGGTGGCATTCTTCCCCCGGTAGAAGCGGTCGAAGATCCGTGGCAGGTCACCGGGATCGATGCCCGTGCCTGTGTCGAATACCGACAGTCGCACCCGGCCGTCCTCGATCGCGGCTTCAATCCGCACCTCGCCCGGCGGCTGGGTGTATTTGCAGGCATTGTCGACAAGAATCAATAGCAGTTGTTTAAGATAATCGGGATGGCCATCGACCATCACCCCGATGATGGTGTCACCCACGCCGTTGACGAAGCGAATCCCTTCGGCCATTGCTTGGCCCTGCCGGCAGACGTCGACGATCGTATCCGTCAGGCGCACCGGCTTCCGCGCGATCTGCGCTCCGGCATCGGCCCGGCCAAGGAGCAGCAACTGTGTGATCATCCGCGCCATGCGGTCCGCTTCCTCGCGGATGTTTGCCAAGGCCTTCGCCGCAAAGGCCGGATCGGTCTCTCCCATCCGCGCCAGCAGGTCGAGGCTCCCGGTGATAAGCGTCAGCGGCGTCCGCAGCTCATGCGCGCAGTCAGCCAGGAATTGGCGCAGCCGCTGGTTGGACTCGTCCAGCTGCCGGTAGGCCGCGTCCAGCTCCGCCAGCATGGCGTTGAACGTCCCGGCCAGCCGGCCCAGCTCATCAGGGGGGCCTGCATACGTCACGCGCTGGCGCAGATCCCGGCCGCGCTTAACGGCTTCCGCCGCCGCCGCCACTCGCTCCACTGGGCGGAGCGCCGCGCGGGCCACGATCCAGCTCAGCACGCCGGCAAGCACCAACGCGACGCCGATGATGGTGTAGAGGAGACCCCGCAGCTGGCGCAGCGCGCCATAGATGGTGACCGGTGAGCGAGCGACGATGATGTAGGTGCCGTCGGGGAGCAGTGCCGCCGTGAGAAACAGCGGGCGTCCACCAACGCGGGACTCTACGACTTCGCCTGCCCGCATCCGGTCATCTAGGGGCAGCACGCGTCCGCCGAGGTTCCCCGAGCCGGCCACGGGTGTTCCTCCGGCGTCGACCACCTGCAGGAATACATCAGGTGCCGCAAACACGTCGAGGGGATAAGGTGGTTGTGGACGGCTGGCGGCGAAGGTCGTGGCCCGCCGCGCCACGTCCCGTTCGATCTCGGTGAGCAGGCCGTGCCGGAACAGCTTATACGTTGCCGTTCCCACCAAGGCCAATGTGGCGCCCACTAGCAGGATCACGAGGACCGCAAGCCGCGTGCGAATGTACACGGCTATCCCTTCAAGGCATACCCGACCCCGCGGACCGTCTGAATCAGCTGCGGTGAGCCTAGTTTTTGACGCAGATAGCCGATGTACACATCCACCACCTTTGTATCGTCTACCAGCTCGTACTCCCACACCGCCTGCAGGATGGCATCGCGTGTGAGGACCTGTCGCGGATGACGAAGGAAGTAGACGAGGAGCGCAAACTCCCGCGGTGTCAGCGCCGCGATCCGCGCGCCGCGCCTGACTTCTCGCGTTGAGACATCGCAGACGAGGTCAGCGAACGCCACCTGCTCCGACGCTCCGCCGGTGCGGCGTCGCAGGACGGCGCGCACGCGGGCGACGAGTTCGTCGAAGGCAAACGGCTTGCTGACGTAATCGTCGGCACCCAGGTCCAGCGCGCGCACCTTGTCTTCCACATCATCCCGCGCAGTGAGCATGATCACGGGCACATCCAGGTGCAGGCGCAGCTGCCGGCACACTTCGAATCCGGTCAGGTCCGGCATCCCGATGTCCAGCACCACCACGTCAGGGTGCTCGGCCTGCGCCAGTTCAACACTGTGGGATCCGCGCGTGGTGGTCCGCACGTCGAACCCTTCAAAGCGGAAGCCCCGCTCCAGTAGTGAGAGCAGCTTCCGGTCGTCATCGACGAGCAGCACGCGCGGCAACTCGAACCTCCAGTAACCAGAAGGCAGTAGGCAGAGGTGAGAGTCAGCAGTCGTCGTGGGGCGGGTTGGGACTGAGCATCGCTTGCTGCTTACCGCCTAATGCTTACTTGATAAATGCCAAGACATCGTTCGCGTACAAGTGCCAAGGCATTGTGCACCTCGACCCCATCGTCCCACCATTGGTCGCAAGAGGAGGGACACTGGAGCCGCCGTGCAGATCACTCAATGTGGACCATCGAATACCGCAGCCTAAGGCAATCTGCTCGATTTCTCGGCTGGGCTCATGCCCAGTAGCGAGTGAACAATGTCCTGGCATTTGAGACTTACTGCCTACTGATTACTCTGAATCGATATCGTTCTCCTTGTTGCAGCCACCAGGGGAGGAGTCGCATGGACTAATTCTGGGCGCGAAATAAGGGGCAGTTCGCGCCGGGCGTCCTGGAGTGTCGATTCCTCGACCCGAATTGTGATATCGATGTTGGAATCAGGACAGGGGACCTATCAGGCTTGCGTTAGTCTTCGCAGGGGCCGCGCTCATCCTGCTCGGGCGGTAGGCAACCTGTAGCAGAGGCCGCGCGTAACGGCGGTCCCGCAGTCAATTTAGAGAGGTTTCTACTTTTGCCGGACTTTCCGACGTCCTAAGACACTGTCTCCTTCGAAGTACTGTAGGAAGCCGGCAAATTCCACGGTCAGAATTGCGACCCCTCCTGGGCCCGCGACCGCGGCAGCAAGCTGCGGATTGGCCAGCGCACCCATGCCCGGTCTGCTGGATCGGGATCGAACAGCCGACCAACTCCGTGAATCTGGTGTTGAGCACAAAGATCGCCTCCCGGGGAATGCCGTCGCAACACAGCCATCTTGTCGAGGAGTACGTCTCTTTCCTGATGGTGATGTTGGGAACTAATACGCCTCCCGGCTCCAATTTCGTAATGACCTCAGTAGGTGCCAGGGCGAATTTCTCCGTAGAGGGCTTTCAACCGTTCAGCAGAGAACTTGGGCGATTGGCATAGATCGATGATTT
>DATGVF010000249.1:0-3324 GCA_035300645.1 bacterium | reverse complement strand
TTTTGCAGTTAGGGGAGCGTCGCGGCAAACGCTTCTACCGCCTGTTCAAAACAAGCCAGCGGCGGTCGCACCAAGCCCGCGCCGACCTGGCCGATACCCGCCTTGCGGTGCGCAATGCCGGTGTTCACGCGGGGAGTGATGCCTGTTTTGACCACCTTACGAATATCGATCCCGGTCGGGGTCCCGCGGAAGTCGAGTTGCGGGATGCCGAACGCGGGGTTCTCCGTCACGGTAATCTCGTACATCTCCAGAGTGGACTCCACAGCGAGTGTGGGCGTTCCCCCCACGAACTTCACGATCGCCGGGGCGGCGGCCATGGCGAACGCGCCCAGACCCGCCGTCTCCGTGATGGTGCTATCACCGATGTCGGGATTAGCATCGTCTTGAGTGAACCCAGGAAAGAACAGCCCGACGGGCACCTCGGCGGGGGCGGTGAACCACGCATCGCCCAACCCGCTCACGCGGATCCCGAAGTCGGTCCCGTTCCGGGCCATACAGGTCACCACGGTGCTGCCGGCGATCCCGTGCGCGGCGTCCATCATCGCCTTGCAGGATGCCATTACGGGGTTGAGCACGGCCAGGTCGTTGTCCGCGAGATACGTGAGCACAGCGGCCAGGTCGTCACTGCGCGTCGAGGTCCGCGCCAAGTGCGGCGCGAGCAGCCGCGCCATCAGCGCGGAGCCGGCTTTGTTGCGATTGTGTCCCTCATCTCCCATCTGGATTTGTTGGGCGATGAGGTTTTTCATGTCCAGCCCCCCGGCCCGTTCCAGCGCCTTGCCTAAGAGTGGCGCGCACACATCCCGCAGCCAGCGCAGTCGCTGCAACACATCCTCGCTGTACGCGCCATACCGCAGGACCTTCCCGTAGCCCTCGTTGAGGGTGGAATAGGCCCGGTTCCCGAAGGCTCGATTTTCGACGATATAGACCGGCATGGATGCCGTGGTAACCCCTGCCATCGGTCCGACCGCGTGGTGATGATGGCATGGTGCGAACTGCACCTCGCCGCGTTCGACCAGCGCCTGGGCCTCGCGATCGTCGCGCGCCAGCCCCTCATAGAGCACACCGCCTATCACTGCCCCGCGGAGCGGGCCCGACATCCGCGCCCAGGTAATCGGCGGGCCGGCGTGGAGGATCAGGTGCTTGTGCAACCCCGCAATGACGTCAGCGGCAGGCGCAGTCCCCACCAGGACAGGCCGGCTCTCGAGCACAGCCGCTGTCGCGCGTCGATTGGCTTCATCGATGTTCACATCCGCCCTCCGCACCGCTCCTAACGCCACGCCACCCGTCGACGACGTCCATCGATCAGGCGTTGAGTTTATCGAGGATGTCGATGAATTTTTGCTTCCCGCCCGCCGGCGGCTGCCAGTCGACCGCCAAGACCTCGACGCCCTGCGCCGTGAGGCTTTCGGCGAACAAGTCCAGCCCCACGTTGATGACTCGCGGGCGCTCCAATAACTGCAGAATGGACGACACCTCAGATACCGTCGAGGGAGGAGTGGGGGCGGGCAACTTCACGAGCGGGTGTGGCCGACCCCGGCTCCCTGCAGCCTCCGCGATCAAGCCAGCCAGACGGACCGCCTGGGCGTTGCTGGCCTGCACTATCGCGCCAGCGTCCAGAAGCGTGGCGACTTGAGCCTCGTAGTCCTGCGGATCCTCGTCCGTCCCGCAGACGGAAACCACGATTGGGAGCCACCTCCCCGCCGCCTGCGCACGCGCACGGGCCTGGCGAATCGCCGCTGCCAGCTCGCGCGCGGGATCTGGGTGCGCCCCGTATCCCAAGACGACATCCAGCAGGATCACGGCAACCTCAGGATCGTCGGCTTCGCGCGCGAGCCGCTGACACCGCAGATCGAGATCGAGCATCGGGTGCAAGCGGCCGACCGTGAATTCGTCACTGCCCATGTCGATGACCGTGTGGCCCCGACTGCGCAGAGCGGACTCCAGCGCCTGGGGAGGGTCCAGGGGGGTGTTAGAGTTCACCGGACCGATGTACCGCGGGAGCAACAGGAGCGCCTCATAGCACAGCGTGCCACCGCTGTACAATCCCCGCACGTATTTCTGGGTGGACGCGAGCCGGCCCGCTTCCTGTGCGGGCAACGCCTCCCAGTGCGGCCAGCGCGGCGCTGTCCCCGTCGCTAACGTCATCGCCTGTTGGGCCGCGTCTTCTAGAGTTTGTGCCGCATGCACTGTTTTGGCCAGGGGCACGGATGCGCCGATGAAGTTGACGACCACGGGTTTGGAGAGGCGCTGGACGGCGCCGAGCACTTGGCTCGCGACATCGGGGGCCGGCGGTTTCGAAATCAGGACGATGACTTCAGTGCCGGGATCGGCGGCCAAGGCGGCGAGCCCCTGCATCGTGGTCAGCCCACGCACCGCAGAGTTTAGATCGCGCCCCCCGGTCCCGATCGCCTGCGAGATTCCCCCGCCGCCGCGGTGCACTAGAGACACGACCTCCTGGATCCCCGTCCCCGACGCGCCCACGATCCCGACGGTGCCGCGGCGGACCCGGTTCGCAAACCCGAGGCCCGCCCCGCCGAGGATGCACGTCCCGCAATCCGGTCCCATCACCATCATCCCGCGCGAGGCGGCGGCCCGCTTGAGTTCAATCTCGGCGTCGACGGGCACGTTATCGCTGAACAGCATCACGTGCAGGCCAGCGGCCAGCGCATCCTTGGCCACCCCCGCAGCAAAACGCCCGGGAACAGAGATGAGGGCAAGATTCGCGCCGGTCAGCATCTGCGCCGCGGATGCGACGGTTTTCGGACGATAGGAACTGCCGGCCGTTGGAGCGCGCCGCTGAACGAGGACCGTCTCCGCGTGCGTCAGTGCACCAGCAGCCGCCTCGTGGGAGATGGCGCGGACGACCAGGATGAGATCGTCCGCGCTCGCCGTGGCGGCTTCCGAGGTCAGCAATCCCGCGTCGCGCAGTAGTTCCTTGTTGGCATCGGTCCCCATTACCACGCCGGCTTCCTCGACCCCGGAGAGCTGACGCACCTCGCGTTGGACGAGCATCAGCGTGACGGAGTCGAAATACGCACTTGGCTTCCGCAGGGTGCGAACGGCCACCGGTCACCTCACCGATACACGCGGGGACGTTGCTGTATGCATTCCAGCCTGCCGCATTCCTTCCCCTTCCCTTCGTTGATTCCGGGGGCGGTTTCTGGCAGACTGAGAATCAGCTCATCGTGGACCCACCCATCATCTGAGATCGACCCACCGGGTGATCCAGACCCGCATGGGCGGACGAACGGAGCAGATCGTGGAGAAACCGCTCACAAAGCACGAATTACGCCGTCTCGCTCGTCAAGAGCGCAAAGCTCAAGA
>DATGVF010000248.1:0-19073 GCA_035300645.1 bacterium | reverse complement strand
AGCCCGCTCAACGAGCGCCTCAAACTTCCGCCGTGAAAATCGCATCTCTTTGGCCCCAATCTACCTGATCCGCCTTCCCCGGACAATCAAACCGGCCGCTACCGTGGCCTTTTGGGGGGGGCCCATCTCAGCCGGGCGCTCCCCCTGTCCGGGGGTTGAGGGGGTCTAGGGGGTCTAGGGGGCCTGGACTGGGGTACATATTATGGATGGGAGCACAACCCGATGTCCGGCTCCCATGGTCGAAGCAGACCTCAGGGGACCGCCTTGGAGCTCAACAGTGGACGGTCCGGTGTTCAGGCGGCCGAGTGAACTCGATCTTCTAGTTTGTACGCAGTGTGGCACACCGCAACAAAGCCCAGGATCGACCGTCTGCGAGCAGTGTGGTGTTGACTTGCTATTCGTACTGGGATCATTGCCAGACCCCCGAACATCACCAGACATAGGTCGGAGACCGAAGCACACCCCACGCCCGGAGGTACCGCTGGTCCAACGAACTCGTGCCGCTCTCCTAATGCTCGGCTCGATCGTCTCTCGGACCGTCGCCCAGATGCGGGAAGCGCGGATGCGGCTGCGTTCCCGTGTCGCGAGAACACCGCAGAACTCCGTCGGGAAACTGCGGCGTTCCTTGCGCCCACGGGTGTCCTTGGTCCAGCTCGCCTTGACGACCGTCCATGCCCTCGGTCTCATCGTCTTTCGAACTGCGGCCCAGATGGTGTTGATCACCGCGCTGGGCCTCGGAGTGTGCTTTATCCCTGAGGTGAACGCGCATGTGCCCCAGACCAAGGAATTCTCTGCGACTGCGGCGTCGTTGGTCGAACTAGTGGCGAGGGAGTGGGGGATTAGGCTCTTTACCGGTCAGGCCGAAGCCGTGCAACCCCAGCCGAGCGCCACACGACCCCTGTCCCAGAAACGCCCTGCACAATTCGTGGCAACGCAAGCCGTCCTCGTCACTTCCAATCCGGACGGGGCAATTGTCCGCCTCGGTGGACGCACAGTCGGGAAGACTCCGCTCACGCTACGGATCGCGCCGGGGACCGTTACGATCACGTTCAGTCGTCCCGGGTACGGTCCGGTGACCCGCACCCTCACCGTGAAGTTGGGCAAGGCCGCGGTCCTGCAAGTGACGCTCACTGTGGCACCCGTGCAATCGACGGTGAACACGCAACAGCAGACGCAAACCCCGTCTGGGCGCCAACCTCAGGACCCGGCCGAGCGTAATCTGCAGCAGGGCGGCGGGACAAGGCCCGGTGACTGAATCGTGAGAAATGGGAGGGGCCGCCGTTACGGCTGAGGCGCCGGGTCTGGACCCAGGAAGGGAATACTCGCCCCCGTCCCGCAGTTATGTAGGAAAGTGGAGACCGGAGTATGTGGACGGCGTGAAGGTTGAGTTCTTATACTGGGAAGAGTGCCCGTCGCACGAACTAGCGCTCCAGCGGTTGCGTGCAGCCCTGCAAGCCCGGCGGATTTCGGACCCCGTTCGCATGATTGAGGTGACGACCGAACGGCAAGCGGTTGGATTAGACTTCCCTGGATCGCCGACAATGAGGATCGATGGGCGGGACCTCTTTCCCGTCCCGCCGGGACCCTACGGTCTGACGTGTCGCCTTTACCATACAGATGACGGCAGGGTCACCCCCCTTCCGACACAAGAGATGATTGTACGCGCACTCGACCGCCTAAACGACAGCGTACGCAAGCACCACCGGCCCTCATCTGCAGCCGGCCACTGAAACATCACGCGTGATACGCAGTAACGAGTGACACATCCCAGGAGGTTCTCGCATGGCTCCATTAGCGCTTGAATCCCGTCTGATTCCGTTCGCCCTCAAGGGAACGGACGGCCGGGTGCACCGCGCCGACGACGCCGCGAAAGCGAAGGTCTTCGGTGTCATCTTCCACTGCAACCACTGCCCCTATGCGCAGGCGTGGGAGAGTCGCCTCATCCAGGTCCAACTCGACTATGCTGGCCGCGGCGTTCAGCTCGTGTTGATCAACGCCAACGACCCGGTCACATATCCGGGCGACAGCTTTGAGCAGATGCAGCGGCGCGCGCAGGACAAGCAGTACCCGTTTCCCTATCTGGTCGATGAAACGCAGGAGGTCGCCAAACAGTACGGCGCGACCCGCACGCCAGAGATCTTCCTGTTCGACGAGAAGCGCATCTTACGCTACCACGGCGCACCGGACGATAACTACGAAGATGTCAACGCGGTCCGCCAACCGTACTTGCGGGATGCGCTCGATGCGCTACTCGCCGGGACGCTCCCCCGCATCCGGGAGACCAAACCAGTAGGGTGCACGATTAAGTGGAAGTAGTGTCTGAGGACGGGGACCGTCAGACTCGGTTCAAGTGGGTGTCCTTAAATGCCGTGGGGTACTTCAAACCCAGCCCTAGCATCCGATCGACGCTGATGTGGGTGAGCCAGATCGCGGCGATGTAGACGGCTGGGACACGAGCACCCAACAAGCCATACCCCGCCAGGATCACGGGCAGCGAGTAAGTGTGGGCCAGATTATAGATTGCTGCCCCCACGTGTGGCCCCGCCGCATATCCGAGGATCGATAGATCCGGCACGAGGATTGCGGCGAAAAAGAGCACCCAGCTGCCTCCGGCTCGGCCATAGAGCACCAGCAACCCCGCCGTGATAACAAAACTTTCAACCCGCAGAAGGAGTCTCGGCTGCACCCCCGCCATGCATCACCTCCACTGATGTGTGTCTGGAATGCCCGCAGCGCGCAGACGCCCGATGGTCTGCAGCTGAAGCGAGGGCGATCTTGATCGACGCCGCCGCCCCATGGTAGCATTTCGATGGGCCATGAAGCCCCTGCTCTAGTGCGGGGGCTTCATATTTTTCTCTGGAATTCTATCCCCGGAGGCCGCAGACTTGAGGACGCAGGAAGAGGCATGGCCGCGATGGTGAGCGGGGACCGAGGCATGACAGCGCAAACGCACGGGCGTGTTCTCCTGGTCGATGACGAGGCACTCATCCGGATGGGCATGCGGACAATTCTCCACAGCCTCGGCTACGAAGTCGTGGGCGAAGCCTCCAATGGACAGGAGGCGCTTGACAAGGTCGCCGCCCTCCGCCCCGACGTCGTCATCATGGATATCAAGATGCCGGTCATGGACGGGCTCGAGGCGACGCGCCGGCTGATGGCGACGCATCCGGTCCCGGTGATCGTCCTCACCGCGTACAACGAGCGCGCCCTGGTGGAACAGGCCGCGGACGCCGGGGTGCTCGCGTATTTGATGAAGCCGGTCCGCGAAGGGGATATCAAACCGGCGATTGAGGTCGCGCGCGCGCGATTTGCCGAACTTCAGTGGGTCGGCCGCACCTCCGCCGCGGAGGGGGCGCCTGCCGACACGCAGTCCAGCCGGATTGCCGAGGCGACGCGGATCCTCCAAACCCAGCACCGCCTCAGCGAGGCAGAGGCATCCGCGCGTCTGCGGCGACTCGCGAAGAACTCCCGCCGCACTGTCGCCGAGATCGCCGAAGCGATTCTCGCCCTTGAGCCGCCTTCGTGAGGTCACGGACGCGATGAGAACGGCCGCGACCTCTGCCCTTCCTGCTCCTCTCCCGCTGCAGGTCGGCGCCGCCACGGACCCCGGCCTCGTCCGGCCGAAGAACGAAGATTACGTGCGCTACGAAGTCCCAGACGACCCCCTGTTGGTACGGGCCCGGGGAAGCCTCTTCCTCGTCGCCGACGGTGTCGGCGGGATGGGTGGCGGGGCGGTGGCGAGCGCGGAAGCGGTCCACGCTGTCCTGCAAGAGTACTACCTCAACCCTCGGGGCGAGGCGGGCCGCCACCTGCGCCACGCTATCCAGCACGCAAACCTTCACGTCTACAATATGCGCGTAGGACACCCCGACTTCTCCGGGATGCAAACGACCCTCACTGCCCTCGCCATCCGCCGGGACTCTTACTGGCTGGGGCACGTCGGTGATTCGAAAGCCTTTCTCCTTCGCGACGGCACACTCCGCCCGCTGACCCGCGATCATACGGTGGTCGAAGAGATGCGCCGACTGGGACTGCTGGATCAGCGGCGCGTGCGCCAACACCCCCACCGACATCTCCTGACACGGACCATCGGAGGGGAACCCATGGTAGCTGTGGACCTGCGGCGCGGCCACGTGCAGCCAGGGGATTGCTTCATCCTCGCCACCGATGGGATATTTGAGCACCTCGAACCGGAGGACGTTCGGTTACAGTTTGAGAACTCTCCCCCAGATCTCGCGGCGGCAACGTGTGTGGCGGAAGCAACCCGGCGGGGAGGCTACGACAACCTCACGGTCCTGGGGATCCGGCTCGCTCCCTGACCGCAGCCCCGACAACCCCATCTGATGCCAAACCCGGGTGACCAAGTCGACCACTACGTGATCACGCGCCCGCTGGGGCGAGGCGGGGAGGCGGCGGTCTTTCAGGGACAGGATCTCCAGACCGGCCGTCCGGTGGTCCTCAAGTTCTTCGACCCCACCCAGCTCGGAGAAATTGCAGCGTATGAACGGTTTCGTCGAGAGGTCACAATCGGCCGACTCCTCCACCGCCCCGGCATTCCAGCCGTCCTGGACGTGCGCGAGGACGCGAAGCCCCCCTACCTCGTACTGGAGTACATGGAAGGCCAGTCGCTGCGCACGATCTTGCAGGACTCTCCCCGCCTGCCGGTCCCGCGTGCCCTGCAGATCATCACGAATCTCGCCGAACTGGTCGCATACTGCCACGAGCAGCACGTCTACCACCGCGACCTCAAACCGGAAAACATCCTTGTGGATACAGATGGGTCGGTGCGTATCATCGACTTTGGGATCGCGTTGCTCGACGGCGCGCCGCGGGTGACCTGGCGAGGGTTCTCAGGACTCGTGGGCACCCCGGAGTACATGGCTCCCGAGCAGATCCGGGGCGAACGGGGAGGACCGCAGACCGACGTCTACGCCCTCGGACTCATCCTCTACGAACTCCTGGCCGGACACCCCCCCTTCCATAGTCCCAACCCGCTGTCCACGATGTACCAGCACCTGAACATGAGCCCCGAACCCCTGCGCACGCTCCGTAGTGACGTTCCCGATTACGTGGCCGCGATCGTGGCGAAGGCGATGCGGCGTCGAAAGGAAGAACGGTTCGCCAATGCCGGGGAGTTCGTGGCCGCCTTGCGCAATCCCGAGCAGGTCGACCTCAGCATCCTGGACCGTCCGGACCCTCCCCTGAGCCCTCCGATGAGAGAGAGCTTAATCAAAAACCCCCTCTTCGTGTTGGGGATGGTGGCCGTGGGGACAGCGGTGGCGGTCCTGGTCGCCGAGGCCCTGCTGCGCCGCTGAGGCTGCGGGGTGGCAAAGGCTGGTCGCTCGGGGGTTTGCGCAAGAACAGCTCAGATCGGGGGCCGGAAAGCACAGGGGTCCGGGTGTCCCACGCGAGTGTGGGGCCCGGACCCAGCGTATATCGACCAACCCACGCCGCCTCACTTGCGGCGCCTGCAAACTAGCGCGTACGCTCAGAGATCGTAGTAGAGGTAGAACTCATACGGGTGCGGACGGATGTTCACCTCGTGCAACTCCTTGGTCCGCTTGTAGTCGATCCAGGTGGTCAGCAAGTCCTCAGTAAACACATCCCCCTCGAGCAAGAACTCGTGGTCGGCTTCCAAAGCTTGCAGGACGGCCCCCAACGATCCGGGCACGTTCTTCACCTTGGCCGCCTCAGCGGGGGCGAGTTCGTACGTATTGACATCCAACGGGCCAAACGCCGACGCGTCGAGCTTGCGGCGCACGCCATCGAGTCCCGCCATCAGCATCGCCGAGAGCGCCAGGTACGGGTTGCAGCTGGGGTCCGGGCAGCGGAACTCGACACGCTTGCTTTTCGCCGCTTCCGGTCCGCTGAAGTACATGGGAATGCGGACGGCCGCGCTTCGGTTCCGTTTGGAGAACGCAACATTCACCGGCGCCTCGTAGTGCGGCACGAGCCGCTTGTAGGAATTGGTCGTGGGGCTGGTGATCCCGAGCAGCGCGTCGACGTGTGTCAATAACCCCGCGACGTACTGCATCGCCACCTTACTCAGCTCCGCGTACCCCCCCTCGGCGTAGAAGAGATTTTCCCCCTTCTTCCACAAACTCTGGTGGGTGTGCATCCCATTCCCGTTGTCGCCGAAGAGGGGTTTGGGCATGAACGTCACGGTCAATCCCTTCCGTTTGGCGACGTTCCGCAAAACGTACTTGTAGAGCATCACCTTGTCCGCCATCCGCACGAGGCTGTCGTACTCCAGATCGATCTCGGCCTGGCCTGCGGTGGCGACTTCGTGGTGGTGCATCTCCACCGTGACGCCCATCTGCTCCAGAATCAGCACCGCCTCGCTGCGCACATCCTGGAACGCATCAGTGGGGGGCGCCGGGAAGTACCCTTCCTTGGGCCGGACTTTGTACCCGAGATTCTGCCCGTCGTTCACCCCTGTGTTCCAGATGGCCTCGCGCGAATCGATGGCATACCCGGTGCGCTGCGGAAGCACGTCGTACGCGACGTGGTCGAAAATGAAGAACTCGATTTCCGGCCCCCAGTAACTGGTATCCGCCACACCCGACTTCCGTAAGTATTCTTCCGCCTTCTCGGCCACATACCGCGGGTCTCGGGAATACGGCAGTCGCGTCGTCGGATCGTACACACTGCAGATGACGGACAGGGTCGGGACCTCGAGGAATGGATCGATGACAGCCGTGTTGGGGTCCGGCATCAACAGCATGTCGCTCTCTTGGATGGCCTGGAACCCCCGGATGCTACTCCCGTCAAACCCGATCCCCCTCGCAAACGTCTCTTCGGTGAACTGGGACGCGGGGATTGACGCGTGCTGCCAGACCCCCGGGACGTCGACGAACCGCAGGTCAAATACCTTGACTCCCTGCGCCTGGGCGAACGCCAGGACTTCCTTTGCCGAACGTGGACGCATTCTCTATCCTCTCCTTTACGGCATCAAGATCGACGAGCTATATACATATACCCGACGCGCGATTGTTCTTTTACACTTCGCGTACACTTCGCGACGGTCGCTGAGCCCCCCTTCGGATGCAGCCTCAACTCCGAACGGGTCGCTGCGCCCACACCTGCCGACCACGCGTCTTGGTGCTGGCGACGAAGTACACCCCCCCGATGGCGAACCAAACGGCGGTGGCGACGATCGAGATCAGCGCGGCCGCCCGGGTATCTCCCCCGCCCAGCACCCCCAGGTAGATCACTGCGAGGAGCATCAAGACATTGGCCAGAGAGCCCAGGAAAGGTACGGCCACATGCTTGATGAAGGTCGCCCGCGGCGTCCGGAAGAACGCGACAAACGCCACCACATTCGTCAACCCATAGAGCAAGAACGTGCCGATGTTCGACAGGAACGTGACCGCCGTCAAGTTCACGACTGAGAGCACGCCAAATCCGCCGATCACTGCGGAGACCAAGCTCATCAGCCACACCCCAAAGTGGGGGGTGGCGTAGCGCCCGTGCAAGAGGCCGAGGACCGCGGGCACTTCTTCGTCCTTCCCCATCGCGTAGGTCAGCCGGACGCCGGTATTCATGCAGGCCAGCGTCGTCCCGAAGACGGCAATCGCGACTGTAACGGCGATCACCAAGAGAAGGGGAAACCCGATTCCGCCCAGCATCGTATCGCCGAGGTTGCGCACCATATCGCCGATCGGCGCCGAGGACGCGCCCGCGGCATCAAATCCCGTCAGCACCTTCCCCTTGTCGTCTTTGATCGCGTACGCGGTGTTGATCCAGGCGCCCGTGGCAAAGTACTCAAAGAGATAGGCGATCAGTCCCTGGATGATGAGGGAGAGGATCACGCCGCGCCGGATGAAGCTGGGATGCAGCGCCTCCGCCGACAGGGCGGTAGCCGATTCGAACCCCACAAGAAGCAGGATGGCGATCGTCGACTGGAACAGCACGTGGCTCAGATTGTGAGGCAACACAACGCTGGCCAGGGTGGGATGCAAGAACGTCACGTGCTGGGGATTGGCGAACCGGTAACTGAGCGCCAGGATCGAGATCAGCACCAGGGCGGCAATTTGGAGGACGTTAATGAGCATGCTCACCATCGTCGACCCATTGATGCCGCGATAGGCGACATATCCGGTCAGGAAGGAGAACACAATGGCGATGGCCACCTGGGCGACAGGAGACAACGTCAGACCGAAGAGCCCTCCGATGTACCCGAGCATCGTGGCCATCATCGCCACCATCACGCCCGGATACACCCAGTAGTAGAGGTGGGAGATCCACCCCACGATGTACTTGGCCAGTCGCGCCCACCGATGGTACCCGGCCTCTTCCTTGTCGAGGAACGCTTTTTCGGCGAAGTAGTACGATGAGCCCGTGCCTGCGGACGGGTACAGTTCACTGAGCGCCGCATATGAAATCGCCGTGAGGAAGGCGAGGACTAACGCCAGCGCCAGCCCCGCCCAGATGTCCATGGCGGTCGAGGCGCCCGCTGGATCGGTCTGGGCTGCCTGGATCTGATAGGTGATCCACAAGAATGCGCCGGGCGCGATGAGGGCCATCGCGTTGACCGTCACACCCGTGAGGGTCAGTGTCTTTCGAAATCCCGTGTCTGATGCCACCTCAACACCTCCTCCTGATTTCGTCGTCTTGCCCGGGGCTCGCCCCGATCACTCAGGCCTGCCTCTCCTGCCTCGGGCCTCCGGCGTGGACACCACGAAAAACAAAAACGCCCTGGCGACAAACGTCATCGACAGGGCATCGTGGCCCGCTCGGGAAGCCGTCTCGACTCCCGTGAAATAACAAAGGCCGGCGCATTAGCGCCGGCATCATGGCCGATCTATCTTCGGGATTTCTTCCTGGGTTGTTTTTACCACACCCCCCTAGGAGTTGTCAATCAAGAATCTCACGAGTGTGATAGGAAATCGCCGAGTCCTACGAGACCGCGATCACAGCCTCAAACGCGGGCAGTGCTGGCGGTATTTGCGAGAATCTCGCGGCTGGACGGCGGGCTCGAGGGCACCGGTGGCGTTCCACTCACTTTTGGCTCAACCTTCCAAAACAGCGGGGCGTAGTCGGCCCAGCGGTGAAGAATCTCCGCCGCCCACGGGCTCCCGGTGCGCCGCGCGTGGGCCGCGATCAGGTCCCGGACGCGGGCCTCCTCGACAGGATCACCAAGTCGCGCCCAGCTCACGTGTTCGGGGTTGCACCGGATCGGCAAAACGTGTGGCTCGTCCAACACAAACGCGACGCCGCCGGTCATCCCGGCTGCGAAGTTCCTTCCGACCGGCCCCAACACCACGACGACGCCGCCCGTCATGTACTCACACCCGTGATCACCCACACCCTCCACCACGGCTGTGGCACCGCTGTTGCGCACGCCGAAGCGTTCTCCCGCTCGCCCCGCAGCAAACAGACGCCCGCCGGTCGCGCCATACAGTACAGTGTTGCCGAGAATCACGTTGTGCTGCGTTGCACCCGCAAACGCCTCAGGCGGTCGGATGACAATCTCTCCGCCGGCCATGCCCTTGCCGACATAGTCGTTGGCCTCCCCCTCCAGATGCAGCGTGATGCCCGGCAGACAAAAGGCCCCGAAACTCTGTCCGGACGCGCCGCTCAGGTGGACGGTGATTGTGCCCTCAGGTAATCCCGCATCTCCATGGGTCTCGGCCACCATGCCGGCCAGCCCCGCCCCGACGGCCCGATGGGCATTGCGGATCGCATAACGCAAGTGGACCGATTCGCCTCGGCGGCGGCTCTCCAAGACGTCTGCGACGATCTGCGCATCGAGGTTGATGTCCTCCTGGCGATCGTTGCGGGCGGCGATATTCTGCCGGGGCCGCGTCCCCGACGGATCAGGGGCGCTGAGGATCGCGTCAAGGTTCAACAGCGCCGCCTTGGGATGGTCGACGGACCGAGGACGGAGCAACTCGACGCGGCCGATGATTTCCTGGATTGACCGTGCCCCCAGAGATGCCAGGATCTCTCGCACTTGGTCCGCGACGGCCGTCAGATAGGCCATGACCATCTCAGGTGTGCCTTTGAACTTCGCGCGCAGCCTCTCGTCTTGGGTAGCGATGCCCACCGGGCAGGTGTTGAGGTGACACTGCCGGGCCATCACGCAGCCCAGGGCGACGACCGCCGCGGTCCCAAAGCCAAACTCATCCGCCCCGAGCAGCGCGGCGATCACGATGTCCCGGCCAATCTTCATTCCGCCGTCGACCCGCAGCCGCACGCGGGAGCGCAAACCGTTGCCCACCAAAACCTGCTGCGTCTCGGCGAGCCCGAGCTCCCACGGCACACCCGCGTTCTTGATGGAATCCAGGGGGGAAGCGCCAGTTCCCCCGTCATGGCCGCTGATCTGGATCGTGTCGGCGAACGCTTTCGCCACACCAGCCGCAATCGTCCCAACACCAGATTCGGCGACCAATTTGACGCCCACCCGCGCGCGCGGGTGGATGCGCTTGAGGTCGTAGATCAGTTGCGCGAGATCCTCAATGCTGTATATGTCGTGGTGCGGCGGGGGCGAGATCAAGGTCATGCCCGGCTGCGCGCGGCGGATGCGCGCAATCTCCGCCGAAACTTTGAACCCGGGCAATTGCCCGCCTTCACCTGGTTTACTTCCCTGCGCCATTTTGATCTCAAGTTCGTCGGCCGACAAAATGTACGCGGGAGTGACGCCAAAGCGGGCCGAGGCGATCTGCTTGATGCGGCTGTTGGACTCGGTCCGGTAGCGCGCGGAATCCTCTCCGCCTTCTCCAGTGTTCGACCGAGCGCCCACGCGATTGGCCGCAATCGCCAGCGTCTCGTGCGCTTCTAGGCTGAGAGCGCCGTGCGACATCGCCGAAATCACGAAGCGCCGCACGATCGCTTCCACCGGCTCGACGTCGCCCAGCGAGACGGGCTGCTGAGGGACGAACTCCAGCAGATCGCGCAACGCCACCGGCGGGCGGGACTTGACCAGGTCCACCATGGTCTCGTGCGACGCACCGTCCCGGATCGCTCGGTGTAACGCTTTGACCACGTACGGGTTAAAGGCGTGATACTCTCCCCCCCGGCGGAAGCGGACCAGACCCGCCTCAATCAGCGGTTCCGACGGGCGGGAGAAGGCCGCCCTGTGGCGCTCAAGGACTTCGGCTGCGAGATCGGTCAGACCAATCCCCGCAATCCGCGACGGCGTCCCGGGGAAGTAGTCCGCGATCAGAGGGGCGTCCAGTCCAACCGCCTCGAAGATCTGCGCCCCGCAATAGCCGGCGAGTGTGCTGATACCCATCTTGGACATGATCTTGAGCAGCCCCGCCGCCGCCGCCCGGGAATAGGATGCCCACCGCGCGTGTGCGTCGCCCGGAATCCGGGGATCGGCCGCAAGCGTCTGGAAGACCAGGTACGGGCTGATGGCGCTCGCACCATAGCCAATCAGACAGGCGATCTGGTGGATGTCCCGCGCCTCTCCGGTCTCGACGATAATGCTGGTGCGCATGCGACATCCTCGACGGATCAAGCCGTGGTGAACCGCGGCCACGGCCAACAGCATGGGGATCGGCACCCACTGCGCATCGAACCCTCGATCGCTGAGGATGATCAGCGCTCCCGCTCGCGCCGCCGCCTCCGCCTCGTCGACGAGGGCCTTGAGCCCCAGCGCGAGCCCGGCGGGTCCGTCCGCCGCCCAAAATCGCGCGGGGAGGATGCGGGTGGGAAACGGCCCTTGGGCCTGCAACCAGCGGAACTCGTCGGGCCCGAGGATCGGGGTAGACAGCTGCAGCAGACGGGCGTGATGGGGCGACTCCTCCAGGAACGTCGGACGCGGGCCGAGGTAGACCGCAAGAGACATCACCCCGCGTTCACGCAAGGGATCGATCGCCGGGTTAGTGACCTGGGCGAACCGTTGCCGGAAGTAGTTGTAAAGGAGTCGCGGTCGGCTCGATAACACCGCGGGGGGGATGTCATCGCCCATGGAGAAGATCGGGTCCTTCCCGTCTGCCACCATCGGCTGCAGAATTCGTTCGGTGTCCTCCAGGGTGTAACCGAATACCTGCTGGGCGAGAGCAGACGCTTCTCCTGCGCCGCCGTTGACGGGAACTGGGCCCAGGCGCACGAGGTTCTCACGGACCCACTGGCCATAGGGTTGGGCTGCGGCGAGGGCGGTTTTGACGTCCGCGTCGCGCAAAACTCTGCCCCTCGAGGTATCCACGAGCAGCATTTGCCCTGGTCCCAGTCGGCCTTTCTCCTGAATTTGGTCCGGAGGGATCTCCAACACGCCGACCTCAGATGCCATCAGCACTAGACCGTCGTGGGTTACCAGGAACCGTGCGGGCCGCAGCCCGTTGCGGTCCAGCGTCGCGCCGACTGCCACCCCGTCGGAAAAGGCGAGCGCAGCGGGTCCATCCCAGGGCTCGGTCAGACACGTGTGGTACTCGTAGAACGCGCGCAGCGGCGCGGCAAGTTCGGCGTCAGCTTCCCAGGCCGCCGGCACCAGCATCGTGATGACGTGGGCGAAGTCGCGGCCCGAGAGCGTAAGCAGCTCGGCGACGTTGTCCAGCATCGCACTGTCGCTCCCGCCCTCTTGGATCACTGGGACCACATGCTGCGTCCGCGGCCCCCAGACCCTGGACGCGAGCTCAGGTTCCCGAGCCCGCGTCCAATGCATGTTGCCCTGCAGGGTGTTGATCTCACCGTTGTGGGCCAGGAACCGGAATGGCTGGGCCAGGTTCCAACTGGGGAATGTGTTTGTGCTGTAGCGCTGGTGGAAGACCGCCAGCGCCGTGTCATAGGCTGGATCGGTGAGATCGGGATAGAATCGAGCCAGCCAGGGAGAACTCAGCAGGGCCTTATAGACGATCGTCCGGCGAGAAAACGACGGGACGTATACCGCCAAGTTCGCTTGGGCGACCTCCCGCTCAATCCTGCGGCGACACAAGTACACGCGACGATCAAACTCGTCCGCGGACACATCCCCCGCCTGATGCACCACCACCTGCGCGACATGGGGCTGCGTCGCCTGGGCATGCGCGCCTAACGCTTGGGAATCGGTGGGTACCCGGCGCCATCCGACCAGACCGAGGGCCTCATCGGCAACGGCCTTCTCCACTATGGCGACAGCTCTCGCGCGCTCATCGGGCGTTGGCGGAAGAAAGAGCATCCCGACCGCCAGCTGGTCATCGGGGTGTTGGATCGTCAGGTCCCGACGCAACAGCGTATAAGGCAGCTGCGTCAGGACCCCCGCACCGTCTCCGGTCCGACCGTCGGCATCCGTGGCTCCGCGGTGGCTCAAGTTCGCGACGGCGGTAAGAGCGTGACGCAAGATGGTATGGCTGCGGTGTCCGCACACGTCGGCAACGAATCCGACTCCGCAGGCGTCTCGCTCTTCGCCAACTCGCAAGCCGTTCATCCGCGCGCTACCTCAGCCTCTAGATACAAAAAAGCCCGAGAGGACAGCCCCTCATCCTGTCTCCAGGTCCCGGAGGCGTTAGGCGCCTTCCGGATGAGGAACTTCCCCCTCGGGCTTCTCTCCCGACGGTGTAACCGGCAGTTTCGCCGGCCTGCGCCGCTAGAACCAGACCCGCACCGGGTAAGTGCGGCGGAACCCTAGGCGCACTTCCTCGCCGGTCCTACTCTTGCCTGCCTACTCTAACTTCCTCGAGTGCCATCACAAGATCGTGCGTGCGGTTCCTGAGCCCACTCGCCCGCGGACGGCGCGAGTACTACGCGGTTTCGCAGCTGCCGGATTTATCTCTCGTGCGGTCACGGTGCGCACACACTGAACGCACAGCCATTTGGTCCCCCGGCCAAACCACTGGCACTTGATCAGGACCGTTGCGGTATCCGGGGTACCGCAGAGGTGACATTGACTCATCGCCGCGCGCGCCTCCGCCGAAACCACTCAAATGCCAGCGCCGGCGTCGCGGCCGGTTATTAACGTATATTACCATGGTCGCCGTTCTCCGTGTCAATCTGAAGATGCGTGCATCTGCATACACCCGACGCCCCGCAGCACACCGCCGGCGTAATCGGTTTTCTCCTCTGCGGTCTGTCCTAGAGGCGATGGATCGTCCGCTACTCCGTGTTGACGCAGGGACTTGTCGCGACTGACTTGAAACAGCATCCTTGTGTGCCTATTCCCTTGCGGCCGAGCCCGCCCTACTTGCGGTGCAGCAACGCCAGACCACCATAACCGCGATGTAATCGTCCGGCGTCTCCACGACGCCATCGCAGGACGGTGCAAGGGCACCTGGACCGCCGGTGACGCCTATGATGCCTTCCATTAAGAGAGCCTACGCATCTCCTCCTTGCCTCACCGGGCGCCGTCCCCGCGCGTCAGCGTGACACGAACGAACCTCCGTCTAGTCGGAGCTCTTCTGGCCGCCGTTCTCTTCATCGACCTGGGAGTGTCGGTCAGGGACGGAACATCCTTCCGTGTGGATCTCCTCGCCCGCGATGCCGTAGCCCATTGGCATACACCAGGGCGAGATCGGACCGCGGAGGTCCTCGACGTCTTAGGCAGCGAGGTGGGGGTCGGTGCCCTCGTCGTGATCAGTTCCGCCTGGTTGTGGCGGGTGGATCGTCCAACCGTCCGCTACGTTATCGCCTACACCATTGGTGCTCCGGTGATCATCCAAGCGACGAAACTACTCGTCCACAGGATCCGCCCTAACGGTGAGCCTCTAGGTTACCCCAGCGGTCATACCTTCGCGGCCCTCGCCGTATTCGGCTTGCTCCTGGTCGTTTTGCTGCCCACCATCCGCACGCGCTACCGTCGCCCGCTGGTGGTTGCGGCCGCGCTACTGATCATTAGCATGGGAATCAGCCGGATCTACTTGGGGGTACACTGGGCCACCGACGTCCTCGGGGGCTATGCAGGTGGCCTCGCGTACCTCTTGATCGGACTGACCGTGCTCGACTCGGTCGGGGCGGGGACACGGAATCGCGCAAAACAGATGGCCCGGTGGGCGGGCGCAGATCCCGAAGCCCTGCGCATCACCGTCCTCTCGTGTACGTATGGCGGGGGACACCACCGCGTGGCAGAAGTCTTGGCCCAGGAGTTCCGCCGCCTGCCGGGGTCCGTCGTCGAGGAGTACGACTACATCGAAACGTTCATCGGGCACGTCTACAACGCGATCACGACGTTCTTATACATCGGCAGCGTCCGCTGGGCTCCGTGGGCATGGCGCTGGTTCTACCAGGCGACCAGCGCCATCCCATACGATTCCCCGATGCAGCGGTTCATCAACGGAATGGGTAAACGCCGCCTGACCCGATTCCTGGAGACCGAGAAGCCTGATCTCGTCGTCTGCACGTACTGCGTCCCAGCAGGCGCCATTTCTGAGCTGAAACTAGCCAAACGCACGGAGGTCCCGTGTGCCACGGTGGTTACCGACCACGCCGTGCATAGCCAGTGGGTCCACCCGGGTGTTGATCTCTTCATTGTAAGCAGCGAATTCGTCCGCGAGGGCATGGTCGCGCGCGGCATCCCTGCAGAACGAATCCGCGCGACCGGGATTCCGATCGATGGTCGGTTCACCGCCCCGGGCGACCGCCGCGCTCTGCGGCAATCTCACGGACTGGAGGCAGACCGTCCGACGATTCTGGTCATGGTCGGCGCCGCGAATCTGCTTCCACAGCCGCTCGCGCTCGAGTTCTACCGGGTTCTCGCAGATCTCCCACACGCCGTCCAGGTCCTCTTTGTCTGTGGGAGCGACGAGCGCCTGCGCCGCGCCGCCCAAGCCCTCGCCCCCGCCCTCCGCAATCCGGTGCACGTCTACGGCTTCGTGAACAACGTGCACGAGCTAATGGCGATGAGCGACCTCATGGTCTCCAAGCCGGGCGGCGTCACCACATCGGAAGCGCTCGCGGCGGAATTGCCGCTCGTGTTGGTCAGCCCCGTACCGGGGCAGGAAGAGGAAAACGCGTCCTACCTGACCCACTTGGGAGCTGCTGTGGTTGCCGCAACGCCCGCCGAGGTGCACAGCGCCGTCCTCGATCTCGTCACGCATCCCGATCGCCTGGAGAGGATGCGGGATGCGGCGCACCGGGTCGGGCGTGCGGGTGCAGCCGCGCGCGGGGCCGCCGAAATCCTTGCACTGCTGCCGGCAGGAAGGGCATTCGCCGGGGAACGGCGTTGAACGCTTTGCGCTCCGTCGCCGCCCCCGCCCGGGCGTGGAGTTATCCCGCTGTCGTCAGCCTCTTGGAATTCGTCCATGGCGGGCTGCTGCTCGTCCTCCTGCCCGTCTACTTGCGCAGCCAACTCGCGCTTCCACTTGGGACAGTGGGGTTGGCGCTGTCTGCGTACGGGCTGGCTGATCTGGCCCTCAAAGTGCCCGCCGGATGGTTTGTTGATCGGTTCGGCAGCCGATTCGCTCTGCTTGTCGCGAGCGCGCTCTCTTTTCTGTCTTTGCTCGCGCTGAGCCAAGCGACGGCGCCATGGATGATTTTCCTCGGGTGTGCCATCCACGGCGCAGGGGCATCGCCGGTGTGGCCCGCGGCGGTGTTCGGAGCCACTGCGCGGTCAAAAGAACGCGGGCACGTGATGGGACAGATCTTCACCGCGTGGCTGGGGGGCACCGGGTTAGGCGCGGCCTTCACTGCCGGATTGCTCGTTGTTGGTGCGCGGGAGGCCTTTGGGCTCCTCGGCCTCGCGGTCCTGCTTGCAGGAGTGGTGACGTTCGTGGCTGCGCCCACAGGGCGCGCGGGCAGTTCGCATGCCGTCGCGCTTCCACAGGCTGCGGCAGCGGCCCGCGTCGTCGTCCGTCGGCTCCATTTGCTCGCCGTGGGGATGTTCTTGCAGACTTTCGCCGGCGGGATGCTGGTGCCCGTGTTAACACCTTACGCCCGGGACGTGCTGCACCTCACGCGAGTGGAACTGATCGTGCTCCTGACTGCTGGTCCCGGTTTGGCCGTGCTGCTGTTGATTCCCCTTGGCCGTCTAGCTGATCGGTTGGGACCGCTGCGCGTGGTCGGAGGCGGCGTCCTACTGGCGCCGCTGGTGCTGTGGACCGTGCCGGCTTGCGGTGTCGTTTGGTGCCTCGCCCCCCTGACCGCCGCCCTGGCTGCGGGCTATGCTTTGGTGCTGCCGGCCTGGAACGCCGTCTTACTAGACCGGGTCCCCCAGCAAGGCCGGGGCACGATTCTCGGTCTGATCATGGCGCTCGAGGGATTAGGGGCCGCCCTGGGCCCCACCGCAGGTGGGTGGATCGCCGACGTCCAGGGATTGGCAGCACCGTTTCGTTCTGCGGCGGTCGTGTTTGGCGTTGCCGCCATAATCTTTCACCTCTGGTGGCGCGCGGGATCGGGTCGGCGGGCACACGCAGTGCCGTGATCCCCCTTGCCGCCCTCATCCTCTCGGCTGCTGGAGTGGGAGGACTCGCCTACACGCTAGGGGCGCATTTGATCGCCTCAGCGGGCATCGGAACGGTCCACCGCGGGCCGGCCAGCCGGCGCGCCGTGGCCCTAACCTTCGACGACGGCCCTGACCCGATCCACACACCGCGCATCCTGGACACACTGGCCCAGCATCACGCGCCTGCGACGTTCTTTATTGTGGGGGAACGCGCGCAGAAACATCCCGAGATCGTCCGGGCCATCGCAGCAGGACAGCATGAAATCGGAAACCACACGTTCACTCATCCCCACCTGTGGTTGCGCTCCCCACAACGAACGCAACGCGAGATCACTCAGTGTGCCGATGCCATCACCGCTCTCACAGGCCAAGCCCCCCGGTACTTCCGTCCTCCCTGGGGGAAGTTCAACTGGACGGCATATCGCCACGCCAAGCGACTGGGAGAAATGCGGGTGCTCTGGTCACTGCGGGCTGAAGGCTGGTTGCCGATAGCCGCGCCTGACGCCATCGTCCGAACCATCGTACGCCGCCTCCACCCAGGGGCAATCATTGATCTCCATGACGGAGGCGGAGTGTCAGGCACTCCGGCGCGGACCGCGCAAGCGCTCCCCCAACTGTTAGATGCGCTCCGGGCGCATGGATACCAATGCCTCCCGCTCAACGAATTACTTGTCCCGGAGTCTGCCCAACCCCACAGCCTGCGCGAGAAGATGTGGGACTGGTACGAACGCACCTGGGCGGCTTTGTTTCGGGAAGAACCCGTCACCGATGATGGCGCCCTGGGAATCAGCCTGACCCGACACCGCGGCCGTGTCGTCTTACTCAAGGACGGGACAGAAATCCGCCCGGGAGATATGATCGGGGAACTCCACTTCCGCCGCGACCACATCTTGCGGATGCACCGCGAGCTCCCCCCGCGCAAGGTCGGATTAGTGCTGCGCCGCGAGCTGATACAATCTTTGGAGGCACTGGCCACGCTGGCCGCGAAAGACCCCCGCTACCAGCGCCTGCCCGCCTTTCATGGCCTCTCGCTGTTCTGGCGGGAAGCCCGAATGCTGGGACTTGAATCCGGACCTCTCACCAATCTGTGGCAACGGTGGTCTCTCGGGTGGTACATGCGCATGCTGATGGCCCGGGATCACCCCTTGGGACGCCACCGGCTGGAGATCACGTTTAGGGATATCGGGCATGTCTGGATTTCGCGCACCGCGTTACTGGCGCGCTACGACCGTTCTTCGGACATGCCCGCTCGGTGATGGCGGCACGATGGGGATGATGCCCTAGACCGCTGGCGAAGGGGTTGCGCCGCGTCCAAACTCCAGGGACGGACGAGTGCAGCCTGACTGAGGAGACCGCAATGCCGCACTACCGATGGCTCATCGTCGGCGCAGGCATGACTGGGGATTCCGCCGTTAAAGGAATCCGGGAGGTGGATGCCACAAACCCGATCGGCCTCATCGGCGCAGAACCCTCCCCACCGTACGATCGACCGCCGTTGTCCAAGGGCCTCTGGAAGGACCAACGACTCGAAAAGATCTGGCGCGACACCCCCAAGGTGGGGGTTGACCTGCACCTCGGCCGTCGCGTGATGCAGCTGGACAAAACTGCCAAATCGGTGGTGGACGACCGAGGCACCGTGTTCACGTTCGACAAGCTTCTAGTGGCGACCGGTGGCACCCCGCGCCACCTTCCCTTCGATACCACAGGCAATCGCATCATCTACTACCGAACGGTGGAGGACTACCGCCGACTGCGAGCGCTGGCGGCAACCGGACAG
>DATGVF010000247.1:0-6113 GCA_035300645.1 bacterium | reverse complement strand
CGGTCGTGTAGTGGATCGTGGCGCCGCTTGTCGCGGTGCTGAGCGTCACCGTCACGGAGCCAACGTACGTCCCACCGGCCGGGCTGAACGTCGGGGTCGCCACTTGCTGCTGCACCATCGTGAAAGTAGCCGTGACCGACTTCGCCGCATTCATGGTCACCGTACACGTTGTGCCAGAGATGATGTCGCACCCGCTCCAGCTGGCGAAGGTGGATCCGCTGGCCGGGCTCGCGGTGAGCGTCACTGACGTGCCGCTCGAGTAAGACGCGGATGCGGTCGCGCAGGTCGGCCCACACGAGATACTCGGAGGTGTCTCCGATGAGGTCACGGTCCCGGTACCCGTCCCCGCTTTGTTGACGGTAAGGGTGTAGGTCGCCGTCTGGACGGTGAACGTGGCACTGACGGTGGTCGACGCATTCATCGTCACGGTGCAGGGCCCAGTGCCCGTGCAGCCGCCGCCGGTCCAACCGGCAAAGGTGGACCCACTGGCCGCGCTGGCCGTCAGCGTCACCACTGTGCCGCTCGGATAGGATGCGGACGCGGTCGCGCAGGTCGGCCCGCAGGAGATACTCGGAGGTGTCTCCGATGAGATCACGGTCCCGGTACCCGTCCCCGCTTTGTTGACGGTGAGGGTGTAGCTCGTCGTTTGGAGGGTGAAGGTGGCAGCGACGGTGGTGGGCCCATTCATCGTCACGACGCAGGGCCCGGTGCCTGTGCAGCCGCCGCCGCTCCAACCCGTAAAGGTAGACCCGCTCGCGCCGCTGGCCGTCAAGGTCACTGTCGTGCCGCTCGGGTAGGACGCGGACGCGGTCGCACAGCTCGGCCCGCAGGAAATACTCGGAGGTGTCTCAGACGAGGTCACGGTCCCGGTACCCGTCCCCGCTTTGTTGACTGTAAGGACGTAGCCGGACGCGGAGGCGGTGGTGTTGAGTAGTACCGAGACAGTACCCGCATTGTAATTGGCCGTCGCCAGATCTTGCCGCCCAGAGCGAGTGAAGGGCCCCACCGCCACTCCTGCGACCCCAAGACCGGTGGGGAAGTTCTGAGCCGCCTGGAAGGTGCCATTGCCGAGTCCTAGCAGCACCGAGACGGTATTGCCGGCGTTGCGCTGCCAGTTGGCCGTGACCAGATCTTTTCGCCCAATCCCCCTGAAATCGCCCGTCGCGATCGAGGTCGGACCAGGACCCACCCCGTAGCTCTGCGGGGCTTGAAACGTCCCATCGCCGTTCCCCAGCAGCACCGAGACGGTGGTGGCAGTCCCATCGCCATAGATGGCCACCGCCAGATCCTGGATCCCGGTGCCCCTGAAGTCGCCCACGGCCACGGCCGCACCACATGGTCCGCTGCTGCACCCTACGGGGTAGTTCCGCGCGGGCTGGAAGGTCCCGTCGCCATTCCCCAGCAGTACCGAGACGGTCGTGGACCCGTAGTTGACTACCACCAGATCTTGCCGACCAACAATGCCCCTGAAGTTCCCCACGCCGAGCGCGATCGGACCGCGGTCCGCCACGTAAGTCTGTGCGGGCTGGAACGTCCCATCGCCATTGCCGAGCAGGACCGAAATTGTGTTGTCAGTGGGAGTGTTGCTCCCGAAGTTGGCCGTCACCAGATCTTTGCGCCCAATCCCTCTGAAGTCGCCCACCGCCACGAAGTACGGACCATTGCCCACAAGGAAGTCCCGTGCGGGCTGGAACGTCCCATCGCCATTTCCCAGCAACACCGACACGGTGGTGGACCCCGAGTTAGCGACGACCAGATCCTGCACCGTCGTGCCTCGTAAGGCACTCACAGCGACGGATGTGGGTTTGAGGCCCACGGGGTAGCTCCGTGCGGCTTGAAACGTCCCATCACCGTTCCCCAGTAGGACCGAAACGGTGTTGGACCCCGCATTGACGACCGCCAAATCTTGCACCCCGATCCCCCTGAAGTCGCCCACGGCCACCGTCTGAGGCTGCGTGCCGACTGCGTAATTGCTCGGGGCAGCGAACGAGACCGTCTGGGCCTGGGCGAGCACAGGGTCGGGGACCGTCGAATAGAAACCCAGCGTGACGGCGAGCAACAGCGTCGCTGTGCTTCTCATCACCGCGGTTTTCCTCCCTCGAGCGAGAGACGACATCCCGATTGCGGCTGCGAAGGCAAATCCCTCACTCACTTCCTCATACGCCCATCGACATCGGACACAATGTGGTCAGAGGAGCAGGGGGACCCCGCAAGAGGCCACGCTGCGTGGATCGCAGCGGCCGCGAGGTCAATCCCCTGCGCGTTCCAGTGCGTATCGTCCAACCAGTAGAGATACTCGCGGCGCGCCAGGCGGGCTGCGGCCTGTGCCGCGAACATCGGCGCCAAGTTGAGCACAGGCACTCCCGCGGCACGAAGCTCTCGCTCGACGCGGGCAAGATAGTCCCCCATCCCATCACCCACCGGTGGCTGATCGACCAAGAACGGGCGGTACACCGAGTACTTGCCGGGAACCAGCAGAACCAGGAGGTCCTGGTGCTCGGTGCGCAGGTCGTTTTGTAACCAGGTCCAGTAATTAACCGCGACGGCCCGTTTGCGGTAGAAGTCCCTCACGTGGGCGGCGGGGAACAGCATGGTGTCCCCGTTGTTGACCGCGGCTTTCACGACGTTGACCGCATAACTGTTGGGAAGAATCCGGCCATTCTCGAGCGCCCTCAGCGCCCGCTCGCTCAAGATCCGGAGGGGGGACACCGTGACGACCCCCCGGATTTGCGCGACCACGCTGCTCATCCAGGCCGGTGTCAAGGCCAAGATTTGATCCACGCTGCGCTTTCGGATCGACGGGACCGTCGGGAGCTCGCGATCTTCGGTATACAAGTGAATGACCAGCCCGCCGTGAACGCCCAGCTTGCGCGACAGCGCGCTCACCCGATCAGGATCGGGTGTGGCATCTTCCGCGCCGGCATTATATACCCCGCAACCTGACAGCGCGGTCAATCTCGCGGGCAAGGTCTGGTCGTCGCTGACCCCAGACCCCACCGCCGACGAATCGCCGATCATGATCGCGGCCACTCCGCGCGCGCGCATGTCTCCGACATTGCGAAATCCGAAGGCGTCTGTCGTGAATACCTCCCGCCGATACTGGCGCAATTCCGGTATGTTCCCCATCGCCGCCGCGTCGCCGTACGTGCGATCCTTGCGGTACTGCCGGTTAGGCTCGAAGGCCGCGCCGGGGGGCCGGGAGCGTGAGACCGCCTCCCAGGCCCGAAACGAGAGCGGATCGATGGAGGTAAACCGCAGTCCAATATCCAGCAGGCACACGACGGCCAGCAGGCGCGGCATCACGTATCCCAGCCCCCGGAGGGGGCGGCGTGTCGATGTGTGCATCGAGGTCAGAATTGGAAGTAGATGTATGGCGTGGGCCGGGACCCGTAGAGCACGAGTAGACAGATTCCAAAGACGACTGCGAAACCCGCGACCCATTTTGGAGACCACTGATGGTGCATTTCAAAGGTGTTGGGGGCCCAATGCGCGATGGCGGCGGAGAGAGCGAGCATGACGAGCAGGGCACCGCCGCCGACAATCTCATCCCCGCCCTGCCACGTGAACATCTTTTCTACTAGGGTCGCGGCCATCCCGAACCCCGAGGCGCGGAAGATGACCAGCCCGAGCGTCCACACGGCGAACGTCCCCACTTGGCGGGTCCACACGGGGAGCTGCTCCCACCCCCCGCGGACCATCCGATGTACGATCAGCGCGACCCCTTGATACGCGCCCCAGACGACGTAGGTCCAGTTCGCCCCATGCCACAGCCCGCAGAGGAACATCGTGAACATCAAATTCCGCGCAGTGAGCACGCCGGACATCCGGCTCCCGCCCAGGGGAATGTAGACATAGTCCCGGAAAAACGACGACATCGAGATGTGCCAGCGTCTCCAGAGATCGGCGATGTCGACCGCCTTGTACGGGGAGTTGAAGTTCTGGGGCAGGCGGAACCCGAACAGGTAGCCGAGACCGATCGCCATATCGCTGTAGCCCGCAAAGTCGAAATACACCTGATACGCAAAGCCCACTGCGCACAGCCACGCGCTCACCGTGGAGAGCTGCCCATAGTGCGCCAGCGCCGGGTCGATCACCGCGGCGATGGTATCGGCGATGAGCACCTTTTCGACCATCCCAATGACAAAAAAGGACCAGCCCTTATCCGAGTCGGCCGTCCGATCGGCACGATCGATATTCTCGAAATCCTGTGCGATCTGTCGGAAGCGGACGATCGGGCCCGCGACGAGTTGCGAAAACAGCGACACGTACGCTGCGTATTTGAAGAAGTTGCGCGTGGGGGTGATCGCTCCGCGGTACGCATCGAGGACATAGGTGATGGTGTGAAATGTGTAGAACGAAATGCCGATCGGCAGGATAATGTCGAGGACGGGGAGCGTTGACCGGCCGCCCAACCATACGGAGATCTCGTTGATGTTCCGCGCCGCGAAGTTCGCGTATTTGAAAAACCCCAGCAGCGCGAGATCCAGGGCGATCGGCAGCACCATACACAGGCGCCGGAGCGCCGGCTGCTGCCAGCGCAGGAAGCCAAGTCCGGCCAGGTAGCTGCCCGCCGTAGAAAACAACATCAGTGAGCAGAACTTATAATTCCAGAACGAATAGAAGACATACCCGCTGAGTGTCAGCCATACGTACCGGGGCATCCGTCCGGTGAGGCGCCAAAACACCAGGTAGGTGATCGGCAGGAAGGCGAAGAGAAACGCCAGGCTATTAAACAGCATTACGCGGTCCCCACCGGATCGACCACCCTGTCTACAGCCTGGTGGACCAAGTTCATGTAGAAACCTTCGGTGTCGCGCACCATGCGCTCCAGCGAGAAGTGCTCGGCCACGCGCTGCCGTCCGGCCAAAGCGAAGCGCGAGGCCAAGCCATCATCCTCGAGAAACTGGCAAATTCCCCGAGCCAGCGCGGGCGCGTCGCGCGGCGGGACGACGAATCCGGTCACGCCGTCCTGAATGGCCTCTCTGTTGCCTCCCACGTCAGTAGCGACGACGGGCACGCCGACCGACATCGCCTCGAGGATCGAGTTAGACAGCCCCTCGCCCGCCACTGATGGCAGGACGGACACGGCAATCTCGGAGAGGAGCTCGGGAACATCCCGTCTGAATCCCGTGAAGGTGACGCGGCCGTCCAGACCGAGGCGTGCCGCATACTGTACCAGTTCATTCCGGTAGGTCCCATCGCTGACGATTTCGCCGTTTTGCTTGGCCAGATAGTCGCCGACGACCAGGAAACGCGCGTCCGCCACCCGCTGGCTGACGAGCGCTGCGGCCTCCAGGAAGTACTCCAGACCTTTGAGCGGGATGAGGCGGGCGAAGGTCGCAACGAGCGGTGCCCGCGGCGGGAGTCCCAACTGCTGGCGGAGGCGACCGTCTCCGCGCAGGCTCCGAAACCGGGACAGGTCAATCCCGTTACGGATGACCACGATCTTGCCCGGGTCGTATCCGTCCGCGATGAGATTCTGCCGTACCGCCTCCGCGTTCACGACGATGCGGTGAGCTAGGCGGCAGACGAGCCGCTGCGCCCGTCGTTTCAGCGGACTCAAGTCGACGTCGAGACCGCGGATCGACGCTACGAGGACCGGGACGCCTGCCAAGCGGGCCGCGGGAATCGCAAAAACGTTGCCATAAAAGTTGTATGTGTGGACGACCTCGATCCGGGCCCGCTTCAGGTCCTGGGCCAAGCGGAGCCGCTCCCGTATCGCGCGCGCATTGTAGAGATTGGTGATCCGGTATTCCGCAACGGAAATACCCGGTTCAGTGGCATCGCCGAGCAGTTCGCCCCACTGCCGCAGGCATCCGAAATGCACTTCGAAGCGCGTCGGGTCGAGCCCGCGCGCCAAATTCACGACTTGCCGCTCCGTTCCGCCAATGGCGAAGTTAGACAGGAACTGGAGCACGCGGATTCGGTCCCGCGACCCCGCGGTATCGCTCGATCCCACCGTCTCCCGGAGCGCTCCTCTCGTTGCTGTGTGAATCATCATCGCGGCGTCTTGCGGCTAGTCGAGTCGGGGGATCCGCGCTTCGTGGCAGACGTGGCCATCAACAGGCTATCTGGTGAGGCGCGGGGAGCTCCCCCGGTGGCGGTGTGGATCT
>DATGVF010000246.1:0-16233 GCA_035300645.1 bacterium | reverse complement strand
GCTGCCGCCTTACCGTCACCTGCCTGCCACGCCTGATGCCGATGCGCTTCAGCGCCGTTGATCGCCGCCTTGATCTCCTCGGGACTCATGGTTTCCAGCCTCAGCTCGACACCTATCGCGACCGCCGCCACTGTTTGCCCAGTTCTCGCTTACCTACCGGTGCGGCAAGTATACCAAACAACTGCAACCGGGGCTGGGACTGCGAGTTGCTACCCTGATTGTCAACTAACTGGGAATCACCGATTGATTACGCTGTTTGGGCGATCCTGGGAGGCAAGGACCTCTCTCTAATTCACGGCATAGGCCGCAAGTTCGCCGGAGCCTTGGAGGCGCTCGGGATACGGTCCTATGAGGACCTGCCGACCGCCGATCCGCGCGACGTTGTTCGGCGTCTGCGCCGGAAGAGAATCACGAACGTGTCGCCCGGTATGGTGAAGAATTGGACCCACCATGCAGAGCCAGTACCTCCGGCATGGTCCCATTCTCCTCGGTGGATTGACACCGCTTGCAAGCGGCCAATAGAATAAGGACTGCGATACATCTCTATCCGTTCCGCGGTAGCTCAATGGTAGAGCGTCCGGCTGTTAACCGGAGGGTTGTAGGTTCGAATCCTACCCGCGGAGCCAATTTCCTCCAGCACTAATGCAAGCTTTGTTGCTCTTTCCCTCGTTCTGCTCCCTTTTGCCCCGGCAGGTCCCGCAATTTTTGTAACTTTGCGTTTAGTCAATTAGACACGACAGCTCCCCACGTAGGTTCACCACCGCCTCGACACGGAGGGAGACGGCATCAGGGTTGCTCTATGGTCTGATGGTTCTCACCACCGATAAGGGCAAACCCGTCGCGAGGCGGGGACGCAAAGCCACGGGACTCTCAGTACCGGAGTTAGCCGGGTTGCCGGAAGATGAGGAAATCCGAGTCGTCCTCAAGCCCGCTTCCTCAGCCCTCTAACCCCTCTGCACCTGCAGCCCGTGCGACTCCTGATGCGTTTATTTTCCTCGCGGGAAGGAATTGCCATGAAACGGATGAGTACGACCGGGACCTCGCCGGGTCACAAGTGTCCCATGTGCGGTGCGCGTCTTGGATCAGATCCACTGCTTTGCGAAACCTGCGGGGAGGATCTCAGGCGTGCGGGTGTCGTGCTTTCGTCTGGCGTCCACGCATTCGGTCGACCGGCACGGCACTTGTCGCGGAGGATCGCCCTTTTTCTCGCGGCTCTCGTGTTTGTCCTCATCCTGGCGGGCCTGACACCTCTGGCTCCCGCCGTCCCTGAAGTTTTGGGCGGGACCAGCCGCTCAGTTCGTGTGATCGTGACGGGATCGGCGCAGCGTGCTCTCCGCTGGATCGAGCTCGTCAAAGAGCACAGCGGTCGGTGAGTCGCACGGGGTAGTGCAGTGATGTAGTCGGCTACCCGGTCTTCGATACGGTGAGGCGTCTGAGGACAGGCGGCTGGTTATGACGCCACGTTGTTGACGGATGATCGGCACGTGCGTACGTGGGCCTGGTTCACTGCTCCTTTCCGCGTCGCAACTTGTGTTCCCTCACCCACGCGATCTGCGTCATGTGGTGATTGGCGTGCCAGGCGTAATAAGCAAGCGCACGCCACAAGGGCGTGACTTCCTGGTTCGCGGGATGGTAGAACGTGTGTTCAAAATCATGGGGCTCAAGGAACTGGAGCAGATGGGCCCAGCGAGCATGCACCCCCGAGAAGATTTGCTCTGATGGGGCGATGTCCATCTGCCGCGCATCCGCGAGAAGCGGCCACCGGCTCTCATCATAGGGCTTGATCGTCGGTTGCTCTTCCGTGAGGGCCAGTTTAAAGTGGACATACAGGTTCAGATGACTATCTGCGAGGTGGTGGACGATCTGTCGAATCGTCCAGTTTCGGTAGGTGGTGTCGAGTTGCTCGACCGACAGACCGGATGCTAATCGGTTGAGCCGCCCCGGTGCTCGTTCCAGCACGTCAATCCATCCCTGCCGTTGTCGAGTATAATGCACGCCGTCCACCGCAAACGGCCCCGCCGGAAAAACCGGTGGCTCGGGGGCGACCCAGTTTTTCATCTTCTCTCCCCTAGTCTTCTGTCATCTGACCTATTCTGGAAGGTCAGCGCGTCTAAGGCATCGCGTTGCGCAACTGCTGAGGTCGCCATAGAACCGTTTCCCTTCGTCTTCCGCGGCTCTCGAGCCTGCGTTAGCATAGAGGGAGGCAGCGTTCCAAATGTCCGGCACAGAAGAGTATTTTGTGATTCCCGTAGTGCCGGTGACGCCTGGCGGGGTACGAGACACGCGATGATCGAGGAGCTCACTCGGCCGGTTCGCGAGTCTGACATTCGCGATCTGGCGCGCTTGTTAGTGGACGCGGTTAATTCGGGAGCATCCGTGAGTTTTCTGGCTCCCCTGTCCCTCGCGCGCGCAGAAGAATGGTGGCAGGAGACGCTGGCCGACGGCCATCCTCGCGCCGCGTTTCTCGTGGCGCGCGACGATCAAGGCATCGTCGGCACGGTCCCAGGCGTGGGCTCCGAACCAGCCTCACCGCGCAGAAGTGGCAAAACTTATCGTGCATCGCCGTGGCCGCCGAAAGGGCATCGGACGGGCGCTCATGCTCGCCCTGGAAGCCCGGGCCCAATCCGGAGGATTCACACTGTTGACTCTGGATGCGAAACGGGGAGAGGTCGCGGAGAGGCTGTATCGCCAGATGGGATGGACCCATGTCGGGGTCATCCCCGGCTACGCACTCAATGCAGATGGGAGCGGCCCGTCCGACACTGTCATCTTTTACAAGGATTTGCATCGCGCGGCTGATTCCGTAGGGGCCAGTAGGGCAAACCGTGGGGCCTGTCCTGAATCCCCCCGGGTGTCCACTCGCCCCCCAGGACCGACGGGGATGACGGATGACGCCTTCTGACATCGCGCGATACCGGTTCTCAAATCAGCTCATTGCTCGGCAGTCCGCCAAGACGCCGGCGGAGGTGGTCGCGTGGCTGGGCGCCATGCAAGCCCAGGACTTTCTCGGAGCGAAATGGTCGGTGGGGTTGCGGGCACCCGGTCTGTCAGACGCGGCAGTCGACCAAGCCTTGGCGGATCGGACCATCGTCCGCACCTGGCCGATGCGGGGTACGCTGCATTTCGTTGCCCCAAAGGATGTGAAGTGGATGCTCGCGCTCCTCGCGTCCCGTGTATTGGCCGCGAGCAAGGGGCGCTGGCAGCAACTAGGCCTTAACGACAAAATCTTCGCGCAGAGCCGAAAGATATTTCGTCAGGCCCTGCACGGCGGAAAGCGACTGACCCGTGCTGAACTGTACCAAGCTCTCGAACGAGCAAAGATCTCGACGGCGGGCCAGCGTGGATACCATCTCTTGTGGCGAAACGCCCAGGAGGGATTGATTTGTCTGGGCGCGCCCCAAGGAAAACAGCAGACCTTCGCGTTGTTGGATGAGTGGGTGCCGCCTGCGAAACCGTTACAGCGCGAAGAGGCGCTGGCGAAACTGGTGCTCCGGTATTTTGTGAGTCACGGGCCCGCGACCGTCAAGGACTTCGTCTGGTGGTCGGGACTGACCGGAAAAGACGCCCAGGCAGGTATTGAGATGAATGTCTCCCAGTTAGCCTCAGGAGTGGTCGACAGTAAGACCTACTGGATGGGTCGGCGCATGTCGGCCCTTCCGCCCCACTCGCCCGTCGTAGCGCTCTTACCCGGGTTTGATGAATACATCCTCGGGTACACAGAGCGCGATCCTATCTTGGATCCGCGCCACGCCCGCCGGGTCTACAGCGGGCTGAATCTGTTATTCAATCCCACGATCGTGATCGATGGCCGGATTCAAGGAACGTGGAAGCGGCTGATTCGCAAGGAGACGGTCGACCTCAGCCTCCATCCCTTCAAGAGATTGAATAAGGCGGAAGCGCATGCCCTGCAGCGCGCCATCCAGCGATACGGGGAGTTCCTGGGGTTGCGCGCCGCGAGCTAGTTGTCGATACGCACTGCAAAACCCTCAGGCGCCGAGCGCGCCGGCAGCTTTGTCGAAATCTGCCGAGGCGACCCACAGGAGCATGCCGTAGCGTCCCGATCCGCCCGTCAGGGCGGTCACGGCAGTGACGTTCACTTTCGCGTCGGCAAGCTTTTTCGCGTACTCCGCGGCGGCCCCGACGCGGTCGTCGCCAGTGATGACGAACGCCCGTTTCGGACCCGTGAGCGTGAGGCCCGCCGTATCGGCCGCCTGTTTGAACTTGCGCGCGTCATCGGGGACCAGGGTGAGTTGGGAACGCCCCCCTCCGAGGGGAAATCCGTTGCAGGCGAGCAAGAGGACGCCGGCGTTCTTCAGCGCCGAGAGCACCTTCAGCCCCTCGCCGGTTCTGTCCGGTATCGTGGCGTAGTAATATTCGACCCTGCGTACCTTGTCGGCCATGCGATCCACCTCCCGGGAATGTACTCCTATCATAACCCCGTAGGTGGGACTGCGCGGGACGGCGGGTAGCGAGAGCCAATCCTCCGAAGGGGTAGTGCATGCGACGTTCCCGAGCTCCCACCCGCCGCCCTCACGCCACGTCTTCGCAAATTCTCACGCGGTTGCGTCGGTTGGGATATCCCCAAAATGTGATCGGGATGGCGCGTTTTGGGATCAATCCCTCAGGGACATTGGGGATTTCCGTTGTGCACCTACGGAAGCTGACGCGAGAGCTCGGCACCGATCACGCGTTGGCTCGGAAACTGTGGGCCTCGCGACTTCACGAAGCCCGGATTCTGGCGAGCTTCATCGACGACCCGCGCTTGGTGACTCCCGCCCAGATGGATCGCTGGATCCCCGCGTTCGACTCCTGGGATGTCTGCGATCAAGTGTGTGGGCTCTTTGAACAGACGCGCTGGGTGCGCACGAAGATCACGGCATGGGCCGGCGATAACCGAGAGTTTGTCAAGCGGGCCGCTTTTGCCATGATCGCAGGCCTCGCCGTGCACGACAAAGCCCTGCACAATCGCGACATCGAGGCGTTCTTTTCGATTGAATAGGCGTGCTGCAACAGACGACCGGGATTTCGTCCGCAAAGCAGTCAATTGGGCGCTGCGGAGTATCGGCAAACGCAGTCGCGTGTTGAATCGACGGGCGGTCGCCGTCGCTCGGGCCCTCAGCCGACTTGACTCGCCTCCCGCCCGCTGGATCGCTGCAGACGCGCTAGGAGAACTCACGAGCGAGAAGGTCGCGAACCGCTTGCGCGCAGGCTGATCTCCTCAAGCTGCTCTGCTCGCCTCACCCCAGCAGAGGGGCGGAGAATCCGACGGTCCCGGGCCAATGCAGAGGAAAACGACGGACTAGCGGGAGCAGTTCGGGAGGGCCCGTTCCGCCTCCGCTAGTCCGTGCGGTGTGAGTGCACGACCTGGACTAGTTCTGATGATCGAAGCGATGGTAGTCCTCAGGATTCGGCACGTACACCGGTGCTTGCCCCTGAGTATCCACCTGGTCGTCACTCGTGAGTTGCACACGCGGTGCGGCGACGGCGATTGACGACGCGAGCAGCACGGACGCAGCCGCTAGAGCAACTAACCTAGTCAGCATTGGAATCACCCCCTTTCTGTGGTGAGCTAGGTTTGGTTCACATCACTCACCACACCAAATTCTGATCTCACCTGGCGCTCTGGGCAGCAGTCCGATGGGGGATTTTGCCGTGCGTCTTGTGCGGGACGCCGCCTTCCACCAAATGACCGAGGAGGACGTATGTCCTTGGTGTCGACGGCCCGTGTCCGCTCCACGCGCGCGATGGATATTCCGCAGGACCGGGCCCGCAGTGTCCGGAATGATTACACCCTAATGTCAGGGACTGATCTCGTCCTCCGTACGGTACTGGTTGTCGTTACCGTCCTCGTCGTCTCCGGTCTCGCCTGGTTCCTGGTTCAGATCAAAGAGATCCTTTTCATCACGCTGATCGCGGCCATCTTGGCCGCGGGGGTGGCCCCCCTTGTGTCCTGGCTGGAGACGGTCCAATGGAGGCCGGCGGGCCGACGCCTCCCGCGCACGTGGGCGATTGCCCTGACGTTCCTCGCGATCATCGTGGGTGTGCTAGTTGTTGGTGCTGTGGTCATCGCCCCGTTGGTCCGCGAAAGTCAGCAATTCATCGCCAACCTCCCCGATCGGATCAGTCAACTACAAACGGGCGTCCGGGACCTACACGTGCGGTACGCGTGGATCCCGGATATCTCCGGAGATATCTCCGGGCTGATGCAGCGTCTGCCCCAGGATCTGACCAACGTGTCCCAGTACTTCGCCCCGGCCGCCGGCGTGGCGTTTAGGTTCCTGGGCGGAATCGCGACCCTCATCACGATCTTGTTCATGGCGTTCTACATGCTGGTGCAGGGACCGACCCTCCGGGAGGGATTCCTGGCGCTGTTCCCGCGGCGGGACCGGGCGAGAGCAGCCGATATCATCGACCAGATCGGCGCGAAGTTCGGCGGGTGGGTCCGAGGGCAGTTGTTGCTGGGCTTGATTATCGGGATCGCCGCGGGGGTGGGAATGGCGGCCATTCAGATGCCGTATCCGTACCTCCTGGGCATCATCGCGGGTGTGTTGGAGCTGGTGCCGATGCTGGGCCCGACGTTGGGCTCGATTCCCGCGATCTTCCTGGCGCTGTTTCAGCCGTCCTGGAAGCTCATCTTCACCATCGTCTGGTACCTCATCATCCAGCAGGCAGAGGGGAACTTTATCGTCCCGCGCGTGATGCGCTCGGCCGTGGGCCTCTCACCCTTGCTGACGATTCTGGCGTTGTTTATCGGGGGGACGCTCGTGGGGATTGCGGGCGCACTTCTCGCGATTCCGGTCGCGGCAGCGTTGCAGGTAATCGTGGGCGAGATTGTGCGGCGATTTCGACCCGCGGACTAACCCTTACTCGTCGCCGCGCTCTTCGATGTAGGCGAGGGCCGCGGCCAGGGCGGCCGTGAGGAACGCCGTCGCCTCGTGTTCGCACAAATCGGAGAACCCTCGCCGGTCCAGGAACTGCCGCAACGCAGGAACCAACTTCGATAACTTCCGCGACATGTAGGAGAACAGATCCCAGTACGCTTCCTCCGCGGCCGGATCCCCAGGCCCTGCGCGTTCCATCAGCGTCAGATATCGCGAGTGGAGATCACGGTGCTGCGCGTCGTGCTCGTGTTCTTCCCGCAACTGGTCAATCAAGCCGGAAATCTCGGAGTCTTCTAGCGCTTCCTGGGAGAGGAAGCTCATGTCCAACAAGAGTTCCGCGAGCTCCTCGGGCGGGTGGCCCAGGTACAGCTCGTCTTTGTGTTGCTCGGGGCCGATCAGCCGCCGGAGTTCGCGTGTGAGCTCGTCGTCCGCCTTGGGGAGTTTCGGCTGGCGCCCATTGCGCGAGGCGGGTTCGGCGGCTTCGCGCACCGACACGCGTTCGAGCGCGTCTTGCCCCAGTCGGCGGCGCACATAGGCGGTCGCTTCGCTCTCATCGAGAGGCTTGACGGAGCGGAACAAGAGCGTGTCCCCGGTGTAGCCGCGGTAGCGCCAGCCGTCGTGGGAGAGTTCCTCCACCCAGCGCGCGACCTGACGGAGCCACGAACCGTGCGCGGTCGCGCCCCGCACCAGCGCGGCAACAACCGCCTTGGTGGAGCGCCCGCGCAGCGCAAACTCGCTGGGCTGGTCAAACAGGCGGATGGTGATCTCGGTGTAGACCTGGTTCCGTCCCATGAATTCCCCACGCACTGGACGGGGGGCGCTTTCAGTATAGCGCGCTCCCGCTGTGAACGCACCAGGGGTGCACAGGAAAAGGTGCGCAGCGGACGGAAATTCCCCCGAGATCTCCGAGGGTGATCATGCCGTTCGAACGCGCCGCGCGCGAGTCGCTGGAAGCGTCTGCATTGGCTCCGTATGCACTGCGCAGCGCCACCACCCACCGCCGCTACCACGAACTGCGCGATCGCTACCGCACCGAGTTTCAGCGGGACCGTGACCGCGTGCTGCACTCCGCCGCGTTCCGGCGCTTGCAGCACAAGACCCAGGTGTTCGTCGTCACGCAAGGCGACTTCTACCGCACGCGCCTGACCCACACGCTGGAGGTGAGCCAGATCGCCCGCAGCATCGCGGCCGCGCTGGGCCTCAACGTCGACTTGGCGGAAGCGATTGCCCTGGCGCACGATCTCGGCCATCCTCCCTTTGGCCATGCGGGGGAAGCCGAGTTGCACCTTCTGATGGAAACTCACGGCGGGTTTGAACACAACGTGCAGTCGCTGCGCGTCGTCGACGAATTGGAGAGCCGCTACGCGATGTTCCCGGGGCTGAACCTCTCCTGGCACGTGCGCCAGGGGATTGCGACCCACACCACGCTCTACGATGCACCCCAAGTGCCCGCGGAGTTTGCTGACCTCGCGCAGGCCTCCCTGGAGGGGCAAGTGGTGGATCTCGCCGACATGGTCGCCTATAGCACGCATGACCTCGACGACGCGCTGCGCATCGGGCTGGCGGATGCCGACGACCTGAAGGCGAAAGGGATTGAGTTGTGGGTCGAGGCGTCCCAATGGGCCGAGGGGCTGGTCGCCCGCCGCGACGCGACCGAGACCCAAGTGGAACTGACGTTGGAGGAGAGGCGCGGAGAAGTACCGCTGCGCTTCCTCCCACCGGGATCGCGCACGCGTGAGGGCGTGCGCGTCCGCGAAGCGATCCGGTGGATGATCGGGCGGCTGGTGGAAGACGTTATCGCGACGTCTGAGGAGGCGATCACCGCACACCGCGTGCGGTCCGCCGACGACGCGATGCGCCACGACGGGCGGCTCGTGGTGATGGGTGCGCTGCGGGATGGCCAGCTGCGCCAGCTGGCGTTTTATCTGCGCGACGTCGTCTACCACCACCCCGAGAAACTGCTGATTGAGCACAAAGCCCGGCGGGTCGCGCGCGGACTGTTCGAGATGTTCATCCGGGATCCCCGCCTGCTTCCCCGGGTGACGCAAGAACGGCTGCAAACCGCCGACGTGCACCGCGTCGTCTGCGACTATATCTCCGGCATGACGGACCGTTTTGCGCTAGATTTGTATAGCCGCATGTTCGAGTCCTACGAGATCGGCTACGGTGGGGATGCGATCTCGTAACACGGACTGGACGCGGCCCCGCCGTCATTTACAACGGTGACCAGGTGATGCGATGAGTGTGGACACAACTGCCGGTGCCCTTGCGACGCGCGTGGTCGGCAAAGCCACGAAACGCGTCGAGGGGATGGAGAAGATCACGGGGGCTGCCCGGTACACGGAGGATCTCTCTCTGCCCGGTATGCTCTACGCCCGCCTTGTGCTGAGCCCGCATCCGCACGCTCGCGTCGTGCGCATCCCGGGTGCCGTCGCGATGCAAGTGAGCGGGGTCGTCGCGGTGCTCACGGCCTCCGACCTGCCTGCGGGGGTCACGCACAAGATCATGGCAGGCGAGGAGACTCGTTATACCGGACAACCCATCGCGATCGTCCTGGCCGAGACTGAAGCCGCGGCCGCCGACGGGGCCGACCGCCTGGGTGCGGAGGTGGAGTATGCGCTCCTGCCGGCCGTGTTGACGCCCACCGAGGCGCTGCGCACAGGAGCCCCTCTCGTCGCTACAGAGACGGAAGAAAACACGGAAGCCGCAGGACACGCGACCGTCAGTGCAGGTGCGGTCACCGAGACGCTGCCCCGGAATGTCGCCAATCGGTATCACTTCACCCGCGGAGACGTCGCCCAGGGCTTTCGCGAGGCGGACGTCGTCATCGAACGTACCTACACGACGAGCCGGGTGCATCAGTCCTATTTAGAGCCGCACGCCACGCTCGCCTCACCCGATCCTGTCACGGGAGCGGTGACGATCTACACGGCGACGCAAGGACAGTTTTATGTCCGCACCGAGACGGCAGCCGCCCTGAGTCTTCCCCAGCATCTGGTCCGTGTGGTGCCGATGACGGTGGGAGGGGGATTCGGCGGGAAGATCTTCCTGCTGGAAGCGCTGACTGCCGCGGCCGCATTGCTCCGCAAGCGACCCGTGCGCGTGGTGCTTACCCGCCGTGATGATTTCTTGTTGGGGACTCCCGGGCCGGAGTGTGAGATCTGGCTGAAGGTCGGGGCGCGACGCGACGGAACGCTGACCGCGCTCCAAGGTCGAGTGGTCTTCGACTCCGGGGCCTCGCCGGGTGCGCCCGCGTCTATCGCCGCGATCCTGCTGGGCGGGTATTACAAGGTGCCCCATCTCGAGATCGAGTCACTCGAGGTGCTCACGCACAAGCCCCCCAATGGGGCGTACCGGGCCCCGGGCGCGCCGCAGGCCGCGTTCGCCATCGAGTCGACCATGAACATCCTTGCCCAACAGTTGAAAATTGATCCTGTGGAGTTTCGGCTGCGCAATGCTGCGCAGACAGGTGATCCCATGCCCAATGGTCGGCCCTGGCCTAAGGTGGGACTCCGGCAGGTGCTCGAGGCCCTGCGCGATCACCCGAAGTACAAGAATCGCGTACCCGCAGACGAGATCGGCTACGGGGTGGCCGTCGGAGGGTGGCCCGGGGGAGTTGAGTCGGCCGCGGCGTGCGTGCGGGCGAACACCGACGGCACGTTCCAGGTCATCGTCGGGGCGGTCGACATCACGGGCGTCATGACGTCGCTGCAGCTCATCGCGGCGGAAATGCTGGGAGTGGATCCGAGTCGGGTGCATGTCGTCACGGCTGACACGGACCACGCGCCATACGCGGGGATGTCCGGGGGCAGCAAGACAACCTACACGGTGGGGACGGCCGTGAAGCTCGCCGCAGAAGACGCGCGCAAGCAAATTCTGGCCATCGCCGGTACCGAGATGGAAGCGCGCCCGGATGACCTCGAGGTCACTGATGGGCAGGTCCGGGTGAAGGGGACTCCCCAGCGCGCATTGCCCTTAGGCGAGATTCTCAAAAAGAGCATGGCCTTCGGGGCGAAATATGCTCCCGTCTTCGGCAACGGGTCGATCCCCTCGCCCAAGCCGTCTCCGGGATTCGCGGCGCATCTGGCTAAAGTGCGGGTAGACCGCGAGACGGGCGCAACACAATTGCTGGACTATGTCGTCATCCAGGACGTGGGATTTCCGATCAATCCTGCAGCCGTCGATGGGCAGATGCGCGGCGGAGCGGTCCAGGGGATCGGCTGGGGGCTGCTCGAGGCGATGACCTACGATGAAGGCGGCACACTGCTGAACGGGACGTTGGCAGATTATGCGCTGCCGAAGGCGGGTGACGTCCCCCCGATGGACATCGTGATGGTCCAGGTGCCGTCTGAGGGCGGACCGTTTGGGGCCAAGGGAGTCGGAGAACCTCCTGTGATCCCTGGTGGGGCAGCAATCGCGGACGCGATTGCGGATGCCTGCGGCGTGCGAGTGGATACTCTCCCGATCACCCCGCAGCGGATCATCGCCGCACTGCCGAATACGCCCACCCGCTGAGATGGTGGTTAGGAGAGAAGCGGTGTCTGCTCAGTGAGACCTACCGTGCTCTTGAGCGAACCCATCCACGACGCTGGCGTGGCGCGCCTAGAGAAAGAGGCAGAGATCCAGGTGCTCCAGGAAGCGTCCAGCGAGGCCCTCGCGCGGGCGATTACAGGGGCCGACGCCGTCATTGTCCGACTCGTCCCGGTGACCGCCGAGGTGATTGCGGCCGGACAGCGCCTGCGGGTGATTGGGCGCCACGGCGCTGGGTTGGATAACGTGGATCTGCCTGCCGCCACTCGTCGACGCATCCCCGTCGTCTATGTCCCGCAGGCCAACTCCATCTCTGTGGCGGAGCACGCCATCGGGATGATGGTGGCGTTGAGCAAGCACTTGTTCGATCTGGACCAAGCGGTGCGCACGGGAGAGTGGCAGCGCCGTCAGGTTATTGTCGGGATGGAGTTGGAAGGGAAAACGCTCGGGGTCATCGGACTGGGGGCCATCGGTCGCCTCGTGGCCGAGAAGGGCCGCGCGGCCTTTCACATGCGCGTGCTCGGCTACGATCCTTACGTGTCTGCCCTGCCGGCCGGGGTTGAGCGTGCGGACACGCTTGCGGCGCTCTTGCGAGAAGCCGACATCATCACGGTCCATGTGCCGTTGGCTGCCGAAACACGCGGGTTGATCGGCCGACACCAGCTGGCGATGTGCAAGCCAACTGCGTACCTCGTGAATACCTCGCGAGGCGAGGTGGTTGATACGATCGCGCTGGCCGAGGCATTGCACGCCGGACGCCTCGGGGGCGCCGGAGTCGACGTGTTTCCCGTTGAGCCGCCCCCGTCCGACCATCCGCTCCTTCACGCGCCCCGCACGATGTTCTCGCCCCATGCGGCGTCGCACACGGAAGAATCGCTGCAGAGGATGGCTGTTTCGGTTGCCGAAGATGTGTTGCTGGTTCTGCGGAGCGAGCGGCCCCGCCACGTAGGTAATCCCGAAGTGTTCACGAAGTGACCGCGCTCCCGCGATGGGAGCAGTGAGGGGGATTGGTGTGTTCACGAATCGAGTGAAACAGCAATTACAGCGGGGAGAGCCTGCTGTTGGCCACTGGATTTCCTTCCCGTCTCCGGCTGTGGTCGAACTCATGGCCACGGCAGGGATGGACTGGCTGCTGATCGATACCGAGCACGGCGCGACGGACTGGGAAACGGTCGAAGACATGATCCGGGCTCTGAAGAGCACCGAGGTCGTGCCGCTCGTGCGTGTGGGGGCTAACGATCCGGCACTGTTCAAGCGGGCACTCGACCGCGGCGCTCTTGGTACGATCACCCCGATGGTCAGCACGCCCGAGCAAGCGAAAGCGGCGGTTGCGGCAAACAAGTACCCTCCGGTGGGAATCCGGGGGGTCGCTGGCAGCCGGGTCAATCGCTACGGTGTTGACTTGCCGCAGTATGTGGCTGAGTGGAATGATCAGGTGTTGGTGATCCTGCAGATCGAGACGGTCGACGCGCTCAAGAACATCGATGCCATTGCGGCCGTCCCGGGTGTGGATGTGCTGTTCATCGGGCCCAACGATTTGTCAGCCGGCCTGGGATTCTTCCGTCAGTTCGACCGTCCCGAATACGTCAGCGCCGTGACGAAAATCCTGCAGGCGACACGCACCCACGGGAAGATCCCCGGGATCATGACCGGGGGCGCGGATGAAACGCTGGACCGCATCGACCAGGGGTTCCGGTTTGTGGCCGTCGGTTCCGATACCCGCTTGCTGGCTGGCGCGGCGGGGGCGGCTTACGAGAAGATCCGGACCGGTTTGGCAGACCGCAAACGCACGACAGCCGGACGATAGCGCGTCGGGATCAGTTCTCTATGTTCGGGTGATCACCCGGCTGTTGCTGTCCCCGCGTGGCGCGTTCGTGATCTCCAGTTTGCGACCAATTAGGCTCTATGGACGCGAGGGTGGGGGAAGGGCCCACCATTGCGCGACAGCGGCCGTGAGCGCGACTACTCCGGCGAGGGCGAACGTTGTGTCCAATCCGAAAACCTGCCCGATGACTCCGCCGCCGATTGCGCCCGTGCCAATGCCGATTTCGAGAAAGACGCCGAGCGTCCCCATCGCGCGCCCCCGTTCGTTGGACGTGACGAGATCCGATGCTAGTGCGTAGATCGTCGGCACGGCCGTTCCCATGCCGATGCCGAAGAGTAATCCGCCTAAGACCAACCAGAGCCCAGCCGTCCGAGCCATAATCCCCATCCCTGCAGCAACCAGCACCAGTCCCGGTGTGATGGTCGCGCGGCGGCCGAATCGGTCGGACACGTGGCGCAGCAGCGTCTGCGCCAGGATTTGTCCCCCCGCCACGGTGACGAACGCCAGCCCTGGATTTGCGAGACCCCGTCGGCTCGCATGCACCGCTAGAAGCCCGAAGGTGACTCCGAAACTGAGGGACAGTGCAGCGAGGATGAGTCCCGGTACTAATACCCCGGAATGGATCACCCGGCGGTCTCGGGGGCGAGTGGCATGAACCGAGTTTCCAATCCGTAGATTCAGCGCGAGGCCGCCGGCCATGGCGCCCAACAAAGCGCACGTGGCAAAGAGTCCGGGGTACCCCGCGCGCTCCGCGACCGCAATCCCAGTCACTGGTCCTACCCCCTGCCCGATGCTGTTGGCCAGACTCAGGAGGCTGAGGGCTTCGCCCCGGCGGTGTTCCGGTGCCAAGGCGACGGTGAGGACAAGAGATGTAGTAGACGAGAGTGCGATGGCGAGCCCTGTGAAGGTCCGAAAACTTGCCAGTGCCACAACCGAATGCGACGCGAGGATCCCCAATGCTGACAGAGCATAGAACCCGCCCCCAACAACCATCCCCCACCGCGCGCCGCCCCGATCCAGCCACCACCCCACCCACGGTCGGGACAGCAGCGAAATCAGTGCAATGACGCCCGCCAGCAGACCGACGGCAGCATCATCCGCTCCCAGCGTGACAGCGTACAGGGGGAGGCTGGCCGTGAGGAGTTGGAAGCTGAGGTAGCCGAGAAATGTCACAATCCACAGGGTGAGAAAAGCACGCGGGAACCGCGCGGTGAGAACCATCGCTGTCACTAGTTGACCGCGCTGTTCACCATACCCTGTTGCCCGTGCGTCGAGAGGTTAGAGGGGTTCGTTCGCCTGCAGCCAACCTGCCAGAATGACATGAGGGTCACCATGCTCTTAGCTGATGCCGCGCAAGCGGTAAATGGGAAGCTCTACATCCTGGGCGGCGGATGGTCCGTTACGGGTCCTGCCCCATCGCCATCGGCCATCGCGCTTAAGATCGAAGTGCCTTGGGACGAAGCGAACACGCGCCACAAATTGACGCTGGATCTTGTTGATGAAGATGGCCAGCCGGTTCCCGCGCCTACGCCGATGGGGATGCAGCCCATTCGGATCGAGGCCGACTTCGAAGTGGGGCGCCCCCCCGGGCTCAAGCCGGGGACTCCTCTAGATGTCGTGCTGGCCCTCAATATCGGGCCGCTGTCGTTCAACCCCGATAGTCGCCTCGTCTGGAAGCTCGCGATCGATGGGCGTACAAGCGATGAATGGCAACTATCCTTTGCAACGCGATCGGGCCAACCAGGTCCTCTCCCTTACTAAGGGTCCCCTGGTACACCGACATTTCGTTTCCGCGAACGTCTTTCTGCTGCTGACGCAAGCTTGCCCTGACAGCTGACCTAGGGTTCTCAGGAATCGCATTAAGCCGTCGCGTATAATGTGAGGACGTGGGGACGTAGCTCAGCGGGAGAGCACCTGCTTTGCACCTAGGTTCGGTACCGTTCCACTAGCATCCGTGGACGTACAACACAGGCCATGGATGCGGTGCTGGACTATCACTGAGGTTCCGTCATCGTCCACAAAGGGACCCATTTGTCCACTCTATTGGCTGCAAAATGGCTGTAGAAAGAGGCGAGCGGATGAGTGATACGGCAACGGAGGTCTACAGAGCACATCGCGAAGCGCAGAACAGATACGTCTACTTCCTCCTTGCCGCGACATGGGCTGCTATCGGATTCGCCGTCAACCAGACCATGAATAAGACTTTGGCTTGGTCGCAGATTCCACTCGCGGGTGCTGTTTTTGGTTGGGGCTTGAGCTTCGTCTTCGGGATCCGCCACCTCCAGTATGTGAGCTCCTCCCTTTATGCGAATCTTGAGCTCCTGGAAGTGGAGAGCGGCCAGCATTCGCAAGTAGGCACACACCTGGGAAAGATTGCTGCAGCAAGCGAGGGTATCCGGGAAGCTATCGAGAGTAACTCCAATCGGGCGAATCATCTAGCACACCTTCAGTTCACCTTCCTCGTTGCAGGTGCTGTTCTGTATGTCGCTTGGCATGTCTTAGAGATGTACCTGCGTACCGTCTCCACTCGCCAACTCCTGCCCTAACGAAGTTCCACAGACGATTGCAGGCAGCTGAGATCTTCCGCTACTCATAGGCCAGGGATCGTTTCTGGGCGGTCTCAGGATCGCAGCCAATTAAATCCAACAGATCCTCTGCGGCGATGGTAGCATCAAGACCCGCTGTCCCAGGGTCGGCTCTGGAGCCTAAGCACCGTAGCGGCGCAAGCAGGACGAGGCTGGCAACTGTACTCCTCCTACTGCGGATCTCTCCGCCCTGAAACGATCGCAACAATGTTGATAACGGAAGTTGTCGCCTCTACGCACATGGCTGCGTCACGGAATGTTGCAGTGCGTCTGTGTTGAAGACCAACCGCCAGACCGAGTGCGGAACTGCCGTGTCTTCGCGCCTCCTCGTGTGCGCTGCCGACGAGTTCCGCGGCAATATAGGCGCCAAGCATGCGCCTAGCGTCAGTTTGACTCGGTGCAACGCCATCCA
>DATGVF010000245.1:0-3287 GCA_035300645.1 bacterium | reverse complement strand
CGCGACACCGCGCAGAGCGTGACGTCGTGATTCGCGAGGTGGACGACGGAGCCGTCGAAGCCGTCCGCGATCGCCGAGCAGGACGGACACCCTGCCGTATACTCGGGCCCGAACATGAAGTGATAGATGAGCAGCTGCGAGCGTCCTCTGAAGAGATCGGCGAGGGACGCTGTGCCCTCGTCGGTCTCGAAGCGGTACTTCTTGTCGATTCGAACCCAGGGCAGCTCCTGCCGCCGCCGCGCTAGTTCGTCGCCACGCCGCGTCAGCGCCTTCTCGGCCTCGAGTAGCTCCAACCGGGCCGCAAGCCACTCTTTACGTGTTCCGGTCTTGTGATCGGTCATTGTTTCTCCCTCCCTTTGCTTATGCCTTGACGGACGCTGCTTCTAGGGGCGCCGCATTCTGGCGCTCGAGCGCCTTGGCCTCACCGCTGCGCCAACTCTCGGCCATGGACTCTGACATGGGATCGGGAAAGATCCCCTCCTCCCCTTTCTCCACTCCGTCGAAGATGGCTCGCGCGACGGACTCCGGAGAGGCCTTCGGTATGTCAAGGCCTCGTGACATATCGGTGTCCACGGGGCCGGTCAGGACGGCATGTACCCTCACGCCTCGTCCGGCCAAAAGAGCGCGCAACGATTGTGGCGGTACGCTGGGAGAACGGCCGACCAAGGTCTCTCTTAGCTTCTCTCGCTTATCCGCCAAAATCAAGCTTAGACGAGCGGGTGCCCTCCGTAACGCAGAGGTCTCAAATTTCCTATGCTTTTTGTTTGTTTCTCCAACCACGGTAAGAGATCAGCCCGGAGGAATTGTCTTAGGCGGGCCGGAATGAAGAATTGTGTTAAGTAGGGCCGGAATTGAAAGGACACAGATTCACAGGGCCCGCTGTGCTGGGAAAGAGGATAAACCGTGACTGTCGATCCGCAAACGCTTCTTGTAGCTGGGCTGATTGCGTTCATGTTCCTGATCCGCACGATAAGTGGGGGGTAGTGGTTGGGGGAGCTACCACCAGGTGTTCTCTGCAGTATTCTCGAGACCGGTTCTCTGCTTTGTCAATTCTCTCGCGTGCCGCCCTCCAGGATCGACGCGCTGGACAACGCCCGCAGGTGCTCGACCGCCTGTCTGGCCGCAGCCTGCGGGTTAGGATGCGGCAGGATCTCGGCCGACAGGTATCCGCGATAGTCGATTTGCCGCAACACGGATAGGATCCGGGGGAAATCCAGATGTCCCCACCCGGGGGCGAGGCGGTTGCTGTCGGCCACGTGAACGTGCCGGAGGCGTGGGCCCGCACGGCGGAGGCTCTCTTCAATCGACGCCTCCTCGATATTCATGTGGAAGGTATCCGCGAGCACGCCCAGCAGCGGCGAGCCCATCCTGTGGATGACCTCTAACACCGCCTCCACCGTGGGGAGATAATCCGTTTCGTAGCGGTTGACCGGCTCGAACAGGAGCGAGACCTTCCTCTGCTCCGCGATGGGCAGCAGGGCACGCATCGACTCCGTCAGCCGCCGATCGGTGGCAGCCCGGTCGCCGCTGATCCGCCCTCGTAGCAACCCCACGATCACCGCCGCCCCCAGCTGAGCCGCCAGATGGATCGCTGCTGCTACGCGGGCGCTGGCACGGGCACGGATGTCGTCATCAGGATGGGCGAGGCTCAACCCATCCGCCAGGTAGGCCTGACCGGTGCCGATCGCCGGGACACTGATCCCGGCTTCCCGCACGACGGATGTGACGACTGCGGGGTCCAGACGGGACGCATCGCGGATGGCCAACTCCACACCGTCGTAGCCCAAAGCAGCGGCGGTCCGCACCGCATCTTGCCACGTCCCGCGCATCGCCACGGCATCGAAGCCGGTTTCTTCTGTCGAGATGACAAGGCTCAGCTGCATGGCATCTGCGGGAGGGACGGGAGGGTGGGTCTTCCTGCCCTGCGCGTCGCGCTCAGGGTGGCCATCCCAGACTGTAGATGCTCTTTCCACCTTTCGCCGGCCCCTTGAGGATGGCCTCGAACTCCTCTTTATCGCGTTCCGTGACCAGGTCCGCGGGCGGCAACTTGCCGGGGGGAAACGTCTTGAGGATGTCCGTCACCAGACGCTCGATGTAATCCAACAGTGCCTCCACGCCCGGCAAGGCCTTCTCGGCTTTGGCCAGGGAGGGCTTTCCGACCACGCCCTCGATATAGGCCTTCACCTCGATCGGACCCGCTCCCACATGCCCATACCAGTTGATCGGCCGGCGCAAGAGGTTCCCGGCCTTGTCGACGTGGCCTTCAGGCAGGAAACCAAACGGCTTGTTGTCCACCGCCCACTCTTGCTTCATGAGCTCGGGGAACAACGCCAAGCACCACGAGGTCTCCACTTCATCGGCGTGGATGAACGGGGTTTCGTAGGGGCCTCCCTCCGCCTTCAACTTGAAGTACTCGGGAACCGCGTGGTACCAGTTCAAATTTACGATCAGGGCCGGGAGACGGTAGCGCTTGCCGAACTGGTGAATCGCGGTGGGAATCACATACTCTTGCCCGTGCCCGTTGAGCAAGATCTGCTTGCGAAATCCCATGTTCCAAAATCCCGCGATCATCGCGCGGAGGAAGCCGGTGAAGACCTCTTCGGGAATGATCACTGTCCCGGGCATCCCCAGGTGATGGTACGGATGGGAGCCCCACCACAGCGGTTCGGACACCGTGCACCCCGTGCGTTCGGCGACGGCCTCGGCCATACGCGTCACCAGGAAGATGTCCTCGCCGATCGGCGCGTTGGGCCCGTGGGCTTCGGTCGCGCCCAACGGGACGATCAACACATCGTTGGTCTTCAGCCGTTCGTCGATATCGCGCATCGTCATCGTCTGCAAGTAGATGCCGGTGCGTTTGTCCATGTGACCGCCCTTGGGCGGCAGATTCCACTTAGCCATCGCTGACCTCCTCGAGTCTCACTTCACAGCATGGATTCGGACTGCACCAGGTGAACTCCATCTCGCGGAATCTCTAAGAAAATATCTCCGGACAGCAGGACGGTCTCTCCAGGAGCCGGCACGTCCACCACCCATGTCGTCCCACCTGCGTCCACCCAATACCGCGCGAGCGTGCCTAAAAAACTACTCGTGGTGATGTGTCCGGGCAGGACGTTTGGGCCCGGGATGCGCTCTCGATGCAAGTGGAGCGCCTCGGGCCGCAACACGATAACGCGTCGGCGGGAGGCGCCGTTTGGCCCAGAAGCCGCGTCCGCGGTCTGCATCGTGATCCCCACCGCTCGCACAGTCTGGGGCCCGACGACCTCCGCGTCAATGAAATTCGCCAG
>DATGVF010000244.1:0-7002 GCA_035300645.1 bacterium | reverse complement strand
TACCGGGCTCGTCCCGTTTCGACTGGCCCACGTCGCGAGCGATGAGGCGATCGCGGCCGTCGAGACGATCGCCGGTCACAGCGGGCACCCCGTGAACTACGACACGGTGCCGCGGCCGACGTACTCGATCCCGCAAGTTGCGACCGTCGGGCTGAGCGAGCGGCAGGCCAAAGAACAGGGCCACGACGTAAAAGTGGGGCGCTTCAGTTTCCAGGCCAACGCCAAGGCCGTGGTCGAGGGCGCACGCGAGGGATTTGTGAAGGTGATCACCGACGCCAAGATTGGGGAGCTATTGGGTATTCATATGATCGGGCCCAGCGTCACAGAGCTGCTGGCCGAAGCGGTCGCTCTCAAGTACGTGGAGGCGACCGTGACCGAGCTCGGCGCCCCCGTCCACTCGCACCCGACGTTGTCGGAAGCGGTCAAAGAGGCGGCGCTCGACGCGATGGGACGCGTCATTCACATGTAATGGGCGGTTTGGGGGAGGCGGCGCGATGAGCCCAGAGGCCAAGGCCACCGTGACAGCCCGGCACCGCGGGCTGGGGCTGTCCGATCAAGATGTCCTCGATATGTACTACTACATCGTGCTGGCCCGGGCACTGGATGAGCGCATGTGGGTCCTCCAACGCGCGGGCAAGGCGATGTTCGTCATCTCTGGGGCCGGCCACGAAGGGTGCCAGGTGGCGGCGATGTGGCCGATGGACAAGCGGCGCGACTGGCTCGTGCCGTTCTATCGTTCCGTCGCGGCCTGCCTGGTGAAGGGAATGTCTCCGGCGGATCTCTTGCTGGGTCTGTTTGCCCGCGCTACTGATCCCAGCAGCGGGGGGCGGCAAATGCCCGGCCATTACGGTCACCCCCGGTGGAAGATTCTGTCTACGAGCAGCCCGGTTGGAACGCAGTACCCGCATGCGGTGGGGATCGCCTATGCTGCCAAACTCCGCAAGACCGGGGAAGTGACGATGGTGAGCGTGGGAGAGGGCGGCACGAGTGAAGGGGACTGGCACGAGGCCCTGAACTTCGGGGCCATCCACAAGTGCCCCGTGCTCTTCATCGTGGAGAACAATGAACTCGCGATCTCCGTCCCGTTGCGCAAACAGATGGCGGTGGAGAGCGTGGCCCTTCGTGCTGCGGGGTATGGGATGCCGGGAGTCCGCGCAGACGGCAGTGATGTGCTGGAGTGTTATCGCGTCGCCCGCGAGGCTTATGATCGTGCCCGGCGCGGCGAGGGGCCAACGCTCATCGAGTATCGCGTGCCCCGGCTGGGGTCCCATAGCAGTGACGATCAACAGGAACGCTATCGGTCCAAGGAAGAGCTGGAGCAGGTGCGTCGTCGGGATCCCCTCCAAACCTTCCGCACGTACCTGGAGAGCGTGGGCGTGCTCGGCGAGGCCAAAGCGAAGGAGATCACCGACCGCGTCCGGCGTGAGATCGACCAGGCCACCGATGAGGCCGACCGGGCGCCCCTGCCCGATGCGGCGTCCGCCGCGCGGCATGTCTTCGCCGAGGGCGACTAGGAGAGCGCGATGCCTGAGCTGCGTTACATCGACGCGATCAACCAGGCCCATCACGAGGAGATGGTGCGTGACGAGCGCGTTCTGGTGATGGGCGAAGACGTCGGCCGCAAGGGCGGGGTCTTCGGGGCGACGATGGGCTTGCTAGAGAAATTTGGCGAGGACCGGGTCATCGATACCCCCCTCGCAGAGTCTTCCATCGCGGGGGTCGCCGTGGGCATGGCCTGCAACGGGCTGCTGCCGATTGCGGAATTCCAGTTTGCCGACTTCATCCATCCGGCTTTTGACCAGATCGTGAGCGAAGCGGCGCGGATGCGCTATCGATCCAACAACGCGTTTAGCTGCCCGGTCGTGTTTCGAGCGCCCTATGGGGCGTCGCACGGCACAGCCCTGTACCACTCACAGTCCATTGAGGCGTTCTACGCCCACGTGCCGGGATTGAAAGTCGTGGCCCCCGCGACACCGTACGACGCGAAGGGGTTGCTGAAGGCGGCGATCCGCGACCCCGATCCAGTTCTCTTCTTGGAACACAAACGGATGTATCGGGTCGTGAAGGGCGAGGTGCCTGATGGCGACTACACGGTGCCCATCGGGCCGTCGGCGGTGCGCCGTCAGGGGAAAGATCTGTCAGTATTCGCCTATGGATGGATGCTTCATGAATCCCTCGCCGCGGCGGACGCTGCCGCCGCCGAGGGCATCGAGGCGGAGGTCGTCGATATCCGCACCCTCGCGCCGTTAGACAGAGGCACCATCTTAACCTCGGTGGCGAAGACCAACCGCGCGCTCATCGTGTACGAAGACAACTCCTTCATGGGCTATGGAGCCGAGATCGCCGCGCTCATCGCCGAGCACGCGTTTTCCGATCTGGACGCGCCCGTGATGCGGGTGGCCGCCCCCGATGTGCCGGGAGTTCCCTTCGCCAAGCCGCTGGAAGAATGGTTTGTCGTGACCAAGGACAAGATTGCGGCGGCGATGCGCAAACTGGCGGCTTACTGAGATTCTCCCTGCGATCGGAACGATCCCCACGATGCGAACGTCACGGGTTATCCCCTCTCGACAGGACCGCGGTGACCGACGCATGACGGAGATGCCGTGATGTCTGTCGAGGTGAAACTCCCTCAGTTGGGCGAGAGCACCTATGAGGGCACCATCGGCAAATGGCTCAAGCAGCCGGGGGACCGAGTGGAGCGGTTTGAGCCATTAGTGGAAATTATCACCGATAAGGTCAATGTGGAGATGCCGTCCCCGCACGGGGGCGTGCTCACAAAGGTTCTCATCCCCGAAGGGCAGACCGTCGCGGTCGGGACACCGATCGCCGTCATGGAGACGACCGAGGCGCCAACCGAGGCGGGACCGGTCCTCCCGCCTGCCCCGGCGTCGGTAGGGGGGTCCGTCCCGCGTGCTCCTGTGGCGGCAGACGGGGTCCGGTTGTCCCCCGTGGTCCGCAATCTGGCCGCAGAGCGTGGAGTGTCGGTGGAAGAAGTGGCGCAGATTCTGGGAACGGGCGCGGGGGGCCGCGTCACGAAAGAGGATCTGCTTGCCTACCTCCAGCGCCGCCGCACGACCGAGCGCGCGGCGCCGACTTCGCTGCATGCGGGCGACCAGCTGCTCAAACTGAGTCCGCTGCGGCGGTCTGTCGCGCAGCGCATGGCGCAGTCGAAACGCGAGATCCCCCACGCCTATGGCGTGATCGAGGTGGATCTGTCTACCCTAGTGCGCGAGCGGGAGGCGCACAAAGACGCGTGGCGCGCGCGCGAGGGCGTGAACATCACGTATACGGCATTCTTCCTCCGCGCGGCTGTGGACGCTGTGAAGGTGTTCCCTATCGTCAATTCCTCGTGGACGGAAGACGGGATCCTGCTGCGCAAGGCGGTTAATCTCGGCATTGGCATCGCGCTCGAAGACGGTCTCATCGTGGCCGTGATCAAGGCGGCCGACCAGGAGAATCTCGCGGGCCTTGCCAAGCGGGTGGAAATGCTCAGTGGCAAGGCGCGCGAGGGGAAGCTCGCGCTCGAGGACGTGCAGGGCGGCACCCTCACGCTCACCAACCCCGGTGTGTTCGGGTCCATCTGGTCGATGCCGATCATCGTGCCTGGACAAGCGGCGATCATCGCTACGGATGCGATCGTGAAGCGCCCCGTGGTGCGCGACGGCGCCGTCGTGATTCGCGATATCATGCATATGGGGCTGGCGTTTGATCACCGCATCTTTGACGGGGCCATCGCCGACCAGTTTTTGCACCGGATGCGCCAGAAGCTGGAGAGTTTTGCTGGCGGCGAACGCGCCGCGCGAGACTTCTGAGGAGCGAGCGACCTAGATGAGTGAGGTATCAACCCGAGTTCTGCCGGGCCCCGGTCGGCGGCCGGAGTGGTTGAAGGCCCGCCTGCCAGGCGGTCCCGACTATCAGGACCTCGTCGGTATCATACGGACGCAGACGCTGCACACGGTCTGCGAGGAAGCGCGCTGCCCGAACATCGGTGAGTGTTGGGGACGGCGCACCGCCACATTCCTGATACTCGGCAACCTGTGCACGCGGAACTGCGCGTACTGCGCGATCGCCCACGGGCGGCCCACGGAACTGGACCTGCAGGAGCCCGAACGTGTCAGCCGGGCGGTGCAAGCGATGGGGCTCCGCCACGCGGTGATCACATCCGTGAACCGCGACGACCTCGCCGACGGGGGCGCAGGGATTTTTGCGGCCACTATCCAGAAAATCCACGCCTACATCCCCGAGTGCACCGTGGAAGTCCTGATCCCGGATTTCAAAGGTGATGCCGCGGCACTGCAGACGACGCTGGAGGCGGGGCCAGAGATTCTTGGACACAACATCGAGAGCGTCCCGCGTGTCTTTCGGGTGGTGCGCCATGGCGGTGACTATGGGCGATCGCTGGAGTTGCTGCGCCTGGTGAAGGAATGGGGATATACGTCGTTTACAAAGAGCGGGGTGATTTTGGGCATGGGCGAGACCCGGGATGAGCTGCTGCAGACCATGACCGATCTGCGATCGGTCGACTGCGATATCTTAACGCTGGGGCAGTACTTGCGTCCTGGAGCCGATTACCATCCGATTGACCGGTACTACACGCCACAAGAGTTTGCGGAATTGAAGAGGGTGGGATTGGAAATGGGGTTCAAGTACGTGGAGTCCGGCCCGTTGGTGCGGTCGTCCTATCATGCCGACGAGCAGGCGCAGGCTGTCCGAGCTATTCGAGCCCGGATTGTCCCCGCCGCGAAAACTGCCTAATCAGCACCGCGTCCTTCCACCATCCTTCCACGGCCGACGACACTGCTGCCCTCCCGCAGACTGACCCGCGTACGAACACGTTTCCACCGTCCCTAAGGCCAATTGCAGGACACCTTCCGAGGCTCCGCCGAACATCGTCAGCGATTTAATCGAACTTTGAGGAGGATGAGTCGTGCCACGTGACATCGTCAAGACCGATGCCGCCCCTCAGGCCATCGGCCCGTACTCGCAAGCGATCAAGGCGAACGGATTCGTCTTTGTCTCAGGTCAGACGGCGTTGGACCCGCGCACGGGACAGATGGTTGGTCAGGACATCAAGACCCAAACCCGGCGCGTCCTCGACAATATCAAGGCGGTGCTGCACGCTGCCGGGACCTCGCTGGACAATGTCGTCCGGTGCTCTGTGTTCCTCAAGGACATGAATGACTTTGGGCCCATGAACGAAGAGTATGGCAGCTATTTTAGAGAATTACCGCCCGCCCGCACGACGGTGCAGGCGGCGAAACTGCCCCGTGACGCCTTAGTTGAGATTGATGCGATTGCGATGCAATAACATACGGTTCTGTCCGTATAGCGATACCGGGCGAATTGAAATGTGCAGAATTTGAGTCAAAACAGATTGACTCAGATTCTCTGTCGTTCAGGAGGCCCAAAACCCATGCGAGCGAAGCGTAGCGAGCGTGAACAAGCGGTCGCTCTCCGCCGAAAGGGTCTCTCATATCGGGAAATCAGACGACATGTGCCGGTTTCCAAATCGTCGCTCTCCCTCTGGCTAAGGGAAGTTGGCCTCGCCAAGCGTCAAATCCAACGTCTCTCTGAAAAGAAGCTTGCGGCCGGTCGTCGAGGCGGGCAGATAGTTCACGAGATGCGTATGCGGAGACTTGCTGACAGACTTCGATCCGCGAATCAAGAGGCGAAAAGTCTCCTCGACGAGAGGGACTTATGGTGGGCAGTTGGAGTGGTTCTCTACTGGGCAGAGGGCGGGAAAATGAAAGAGTGGAGTACTCACGATCGATTTGAATTCACGAACATGGACCCCGTGATGATCACCTTTATGCGAGTCTGGTTGAGGCGCTACTGTGGAGTTCATGATCGAGATGTTCGGTTTCGGTTAGGCATTCATGAGACTGCGGATGTCCGAGGATCTTTGCAATTTTGGGCGCGCCACCTGGGCGTCGGTCATGACGAAATCGCCACATGGTTGAAACGACACAATCCGTCACCCAAACGTCGGAATACAGGCTCGACCTATCATGGTACCATGAGAATGGAAGTTGTTCGGAGCACTGCGCTGAGCCACCGAATTGCCGGTTGGATTCAAGCCATGCGGGCACACTGCGGGGTGGTCTAAGGGTAAGACGCTCGGCTTTGAACCGAGAAACTCCAGGTTCGAGTCCTGGCCCCGCAGCCACTTCGACTGGCCTGCGTGCGGCGACGTTCCACAGCGCTCCCCGATTTTCGACGCCCGGTGGCCCCGCAGTTGACTGCTGATCGGGTGGAGAGAATGAAACAAAGTGCGTTACAGGTCATTTCCATGGGACACGGGTTTGCGAGATCCTCCCTTATGGTCTTGATGTCGTCCACCACGTAACGCCATTGCGAGATGCGCCTCAAAGTATCCGTTCGAATACGCAGACGAGTCCGCCCTCGAGGAAGGGGAAGTTGTGATGGTGGAAGCCATTCCGCGTCGGCTTGTCTCCTGGGGGCTGGACTAATCTAGCCCACCTCCTCGTTATTTGCATTCGGGCAGGATTCGTTTTCCGGTCTACGGAATACGACGTAAGACCACGTCGGGAGGGCACGATGGAACCTGTGCACGCCGTGGTGCTGGCGGCGGGGAAGGGCACGCGCATGCGTTCGGACCTTCCCAAAGTTCTGCACCGCGTGTGCGGGCAGCCGATTGTCCAGTATGTCCTCGACGCTCTCCACCATGCGGGGATTTCAGCGCCCATCCTCGTGATTGGACACGCCGCCGACCGTGCCCGCCAAGTCATCGGACCGCAAGTCCGCTATGCCGAACAACCTGAGCCGCTTGGCACCGGCCATGCGGTGTTGCAGGCCCTACCGCAAGTTCCCGATGACGGCCACCCCGTCGTCGTGGTGTACGGGGACACGCCGTTCCTGCGAGCCGAAACCCTCCAGGCGCTGATCGACCTCCACCAGAGGACCAGGGCCGCTGCCACGTTGCTCAGCGCCAAGCTGGTCGATCCGACCGGTTACGGCCGCGTGATTCGGGATCGGGACGGC
>DATGVF010000243.1:0-18602 GCA_035300645.1 bacterium | reverse complement strand
CCCACGCGGCAGTCGCTTGGGGTCACAGCTGGTGTCGTGTTGGGCATGCTCGTCATCGGTTTGTATGGTGGGTGGCAGGCATTCAGTCGGTATTTGGCGGTCCCCGAGGTTGAGGTCCCGAACTTCATTGGTCAGCCGCTGGAGGCGGCGCAGAAGATGGCCGAGGCGGCTCAGGTAAGTCTTCAGGTCGGCGATCAAGTCTACAGCGCCGATCGGCCACCTAACACGGTGGTTTCCCAGGAGCAGCCCGCTGGCAAGCTGGTCAAGCGGGGCCGCTCGATCAGTGTCGCAGTGAGCATGGGGGCGGAGACCGTCATTGTGCCCGACGTGGAACGCCGGTCGTTGCTGGAGGCCCGCCTGCTCATCGACGAGGCTCAACTGCGCGTGGGGGAGATGCGCGAAACCTTCGATGAACAGGTCAAGGGCGGATTCATCATGGAGCAAGACCCGCAGCCGGGAGCCCGAGTCGAACGGGGGCGGACGATCAACCTCGTCGTGAGCAAAGGACCGCAGCGCTTAGAGATGCCGAATGTGATCGGGCAGCCGTTGAATGATGCGCGCCGATTGCTGCAGGACGTCGGCGTCACGCTCTCCGAGATGCGGACGATCACAAACACGGATTTGCAACCGGGCATCATTGTCGCGCAGTCTCCGCAGGCGGGAACGCGGATCAAAGCCACCGACCCCATTAGCGTCACGGTGACGGTGCGGCCGGGCCAAGAATCGGCTCCGCCTCCGGCGCCCCTGGTCACGGCGCAGTCGCAACCCACCACCCCAGGCACCAACGACAAGGTGACCACCGTCCAATTGGTAGTCCCGGCGGGGGACGCCAGCCAGGAGGTCAAGATCATCGTCGTCGATGATGCCGGCGTGCGGACCATCGTGCGAAAAACGGTTCCCCCGGGAACGCGGATCAACGAAACCATCAGGACGCACGGCTACACCATTGTCCAGATCTATCTCCAAGGCCGCATCGTGCAGGAGATCCGGCCGTGACGGGCGCGGTGCGCATCGCCGCGAGTATCCTCGCGGCGGATTTTGCTCATCTGGGCGAGCAGGTGGCTTCCGCTCAGCGCGGGGGGGCGGACGCGGTGCATGTGGATGTGATGGATGGACGCTTCGTACCCGAGATCACCATCGGTCCTGTGATCATCGAGGCGGTGCGGCGGAGTACCCCCTTGCCGATCGATGCCCACCTCATGATTGTCGAGCCCGACCGACACGTCGAGCGCTGCGTCCGAAGCGGCGCGACATCCGTGACCGTACATTTCGAAGCCACCACCCACCTCCACCGTGTCATCCAGCAGATCAAAGACGCCGGGGCTCGTGCGGCGGTCGCGTTGAACCCCGCCACGCCGCTCGGGGCGATCGAACCGGCGCTACCGGATCTCGACATGGTCCTCCTCATGACAGTCAACCCCGGCTATGCCGGACAGCGCTTCATCCCTTCCGTCCTCTCCAAGGTTACCCAACTCCGCGACTGGATTGCGGCACATCGGCTCACCCTCGACGTGCAGGTCGATGGAGGGATCAACGAATCCACCGCGGGGCAGGTCGTTGCTGCCGGAGCGACCGTGCTGGTCGCGGCGTCTGCGATCTTCCAAGGTGCGGGCGGCATCGAGACGTCGCTGCGTCGGCTACGGAACGCGGCAATGGTCCGCACCTAACCCCGTTTGCGCCGTGCTAACGTCAGGGACCGTCTTCGTCAGCCATCCTGATTACACGAAACACCTCACCGGTCCGGGACATCCTGAACGGCCGGACCGCATCACGGCGATCACGAAGGCCCTCGAGCAGAGTCCATTGGTCGATGGTCTCGAGCGGATCACCCCAGACCCGGCGACCCCCGAAGACTTAGCTACGGTTCACACACAGGCGTATATCGATCACGTGCGAGAAGTTGCTGCCCATGGGGGCGGGGCGCTGGATCCGGATACCGTCGTCTCACCTTCATCCTACGAGATTGCCCGACTCTCAGCAGGCGGCGCGCTCGCGGCTACGCGGGCTGTGCTGGAAGGCCGCGCGCGCACGGCCTTTGCTGCCATCCGCCCACCAGGGCATCACGCCTTAGCCGATCGTGCGATGGGGTTCTGTTTATTTAATAACGTTGCGGTCGCAGCCGCAGATGCAACCCGGCGCGCTGGCCTCGCGCGGGTGTGCATTCTCGACTGGGACGTCCATCACGGCAACGGGACACAGGATCTGTTCTACCGGGACCCCCGCGTGTTGTACATCTCGATGCACCAGGAGAACTGGTACCCCGGGACGGGGGCGATCGAGGAAACCGGCGAGGGAGACGGGAGCGGGTTCACCATCAATATTCCCCTTCCGGCCGGGACCGGGGATAGCGGCTACCGCTCAGTGTTCGAGGAAGTGGTTGTACCGGTTCTGCAAGTTAGCGCACCGCAGCTCCTCTTAGTTTCCGCGGGGTTTGATGCGCACTTCGATGATCCGCTCGGCGGGATGTTGCTGACCGCCGCGGGCTTCGGGACCCTCGCGGAGCTGGTCACGCAGACGCGCTCTGATCGCGGCGGGGTCGTGGGCATTCTTGAAGGCGGATATCACCTTACTCACCTTGCGACCTCAGTTCTAGCGACCCTGGGGGTACTCAGCGGCAAAGACGTGACACTGGACGAGCGCCCTGCCATGTCGTCTGAGACCTCCTACCCGACGGTCCACGCGCGAATCCGCGCTGTCCGCCACATCGTGCGGACGCACTGGAACATCTAGACCTCAACGGGGGAAGCCGCATTTCACCGCCAGGTCTGCCCGCAGACGCTTGAAACCTCATCTGAGTCGAATCCTGCTTAATTTTCCCCTGATTCTGTGTCATCGGAGCACTCAAGTCGCGAACCCTTTCCGGCGATTTGTCGCTAGGGGATGACGGAGGGCAGGGAATCGTTTGCGCGCTGTGAAATGAAGGCGAGTGTCCCAGCCCCCTGTGGTGAGCACGGAGATCCGCGTCCGGTACGCAGAGACGGATGCGATGGGCATCGCTCATCACACGGCCTATCTGGTGTGGTTTGAGGTGGGCCGAACGGAATACACCCGGGCGATGGGTTTGCCCTACCGCCAGGTGGAGCAGTCAGGAACCCGCCTCGTTGTCGTCGAGGTGGCGTGCCGGTACCACCAGCCGGCGCGCTATGACGACGTGCTGGTGGTACAGACGACCGTCCGGGCCCTGACCCGGGCCACCGTCACCTTCGCGTACGAGGTGCGACGGAAAGACGACCAGACGTTGCTCGTCGAGGGGTCGACAGTGCACGCCGCCACGGATAGCGCCGGGCGTGTGAAGCGAATCCCCGAGTTGGTGGCAGCCTCGTTGACAGGTGCAGGGAGGAAGACCAAAGAGGAACGCGAATAACCTAGCCGCTTCCCGGTCCACACGACCCAAATAGACGTGGCACCGCCTGCGGCCCTTGGGGTGAACAGGTTAGATGATAACGAACGGAAGTACAGAGCCCTCGTCGACTCCCGTCGACGGGGAGGGGGACCTGGGACAGAAGGTGCCCCAATTGACTGAGCGCCAGATCATTCAAGGCACAGTAGTCCGCGTGGACACCGAAGGGGTGCTCGTGGACGTGGGGGCCAAGTCGGAAGGGCTGATCCCCCCTAACGAGCTCTCCCGACCCAATGCCACCCCGGACGTTGCAGTCGGGGATCGGATTGATGTCATGGTGGTGCGGGTCGAGGGCGAAGAGGGGAACGTCATCCTCTCCCAGCGGCGCGCCGACTTCGAGATGGCGTGGCGCCGTGTACAGGAGGCCCAGCAGCAAGGCGCGATTCTGCATGCCATGGTGGTAGATAAGGTCAAGGGCGGACTGGTCGTCGACCTGGGACTGCGCGGATTCGTGCCAGGTTCACACGCAGACCTGACGCAGGCCAAGGGCCACCGCTTCGATTCGCTTGTTGGACAGTCGCTACCGTTAAAGGTGCTGGAGGTTGACCGGCCCAAGGGTCGGGTGATCCTCTCCCACCGGCTGGCGGTCGAAGAAGAGCGCTCGAAGCGGAAGGCAGACCTGCTGGCGACCCTGGAGGAAGGCGCCGTGGTCGAGGGCACGGTCAAGCGCCTGACCGACTTCGGGGCGTTCGTCGACCTGGGTGGAATGGACGGGTTGCTCCCGATCGGCGAGATGTCGTGGACGTACATCAAGCATCCGTCCGAGGTCCTGCGCCGCAACCAGCACTTGAGGCTGACTGTGCTGCGGGTGGACCGCGAGGGCGGTCGCATCTCGTTGGGCCTCAAACAAATCCTTGAGGATCCCTGGCAGAAGATCGGTGAACACTTCCACGTGGGAGACACGGTGAAGGGCAAGGTCGTGCGGCTGGTATCCTCGGGGGCCTTCGTGCGGTTGCGCGATCTGGACGCGTTCCTGCCGGTGGCCGAAGCGGCCGAAAAACGCCTTAACAAGATTGAAGAGGCGGTCAAGATCGGCGATATGGTCGAGGCGATGGTGACGGAGATTCGAGCTGACGAGCGGCGGATGCTGCTGTCAGTGCGGAAGATGGAGCGGGAGCGCGAGCGCAAGCGCGTGAAGGAGGTCCTCCGTCAACAAGAGGAGGAATCGCGCGTCACCATTGGCGACATCGCGGGCGCGCTTCTGCAGCGGGCGGTGGCGTCCGCTGCGCACACGCCGGCCGCGACAGACGTTTCAAAGCGCGACGGAGAGAACGAGGGCTCGTCGGGCTCCTAAGAGCTCTCCAGGCGAATGGGTCGGTGCAGCCGTGGGTTCATCCCCGCGGCTGCGGTCGTTTTGGCCGCATCATCCGCCGCTGCGCCTCCCAGTCGGAGGCGTCTCCCGTCGCATCCCCCGATTACCGCGTCATTGTCTTTCGGCTATAATGGGGTCGCGTCGGGGAGTAGCGCAGCTGGTTAGCGCGCAGCGTTCGGGACGCTGAGGCCGCCGGTTCAAATCCGGCCTCCCCGACCAGTCTGGTTCCCCAGATGGTCCGTGGCGATTGTTAGATATCTCGTGAGGAATGTTGACGCAGCGGTGAGTTTTTACACCGCGCATCTGGAATTTGAGCTCGAGCGACGTATGGGACCCCCGTTCGCCATCGTGAGGAGGGGTGATCTTCGCCTGTGGCTCAGCGGCCCCGAGAGCTCGGCGTCTCGGCCGATGCCGGATGGCCGGCTACCTGAACCTGGCGGGTGGAATCGGCTGGTGATTGAGGTCGTGGACCTCCAAGCGACAGTCCAGCAGTTAACACAGGCGGGTCTAATCTTCCGCAACCAGATCGTGAGTGGGCCGGGCGGCAAGCAAATTCTGCTTGAAGACCCTTCGGGCAATCCGATTGAGTTGTTCCAACCGGCGATATGACCGATTAGTCAGGACAGCCCGAGAGCTCCATAGACGATGGGACGCTGTGGTGGTGCCTCGCGAGAATCGGGACGCAGATGGCGGGTTATGTTCAGCCTCGAGACAGGGAATCCAGCAGGTTAATGAGGTGCAGGACCAGTACGCCGGCGTAGACAGCGGTCGCGGTTTGTAGCACTAGCAGTACGCGGCGCTGACGCGGGATTCCCACTCGGAGTACGGCAACGATTCCCAGGGCCAGTGCAGCGAGGCCCAGAGCTTTGATCGTCATGGGGTACCACGTCAACAAGTGCGGTTTGAGCCACGGGTTCCCTTCGAGGAACGACCCCTGGCTGAGCCCGAAGTAGGTGTAGACGAGATCCAGCTCATTGGCGATCAGCAGGACAATATAGGATCGCCACAGTTTGCGAGGAAGCTCTGCCGCGTTCATGCGCCCCTATCCGTGGAGTAGCGTTTCGTTTCAACGAATTCCTGAGATTTCCTTTCGGGTGAAGTCATGACGGTTGGGGGCCTCATCACGGAAGTCAAAACTACCGCCTCTGGAGAGCGCCAGGAGTTCGCCTGCCGGCTGCTCGACCGCTCGGCGACACACGTTGCAGTGCTCTACAAAAGCACGCAGGCCCGGCGGGTAGGGGACCTTCGGCTGCCCAAGGGGACCGTTACCTATGGGTATTTCTGGTCGGGGCGCCCCTACAACGTCTACCACTGGGTGCACCCCGACGGCGGCACCCTCGGCTACTATGTCAACCTGGCCGATGGCATTGTGTTCCACCCCCACTCCGTTGAGTGGCGGGATTTGGCCCTCGACCTGCTGTTGAGCCCGGACGGTCGTCGCGTGCAGATCTTAGATGAAGATGAGCTCGCCACTCTGCCTCCGGGACTCCAGGCCAGGGCACAGGCCGCACGAACTCATGTTCTGACCCATCGCGACGAGATCGTGGCGGAGGTCGCCGCGTGCACCGCGCACCTCCGAGGTGCCGGGCAGAAAGGCGTACGGAGAGGAATCACTAAGCAGAAGGCGAACACCCAAAGGTAAGTTTTCGCCCAATTCATACTACGAAGCTGCGCTTCTCGATTCAGCATCCGATGGACCTGGGGCGAAATCATGAAGGATTTGCGGGACTGGTACTCATACCTCGAGCGATCCGTTAAGGACGCCAAACCCCCTTCGGACTCTCGAGCCTTTCCGACCGCGCCACAGCCACAGCCACCACCGGCGCCCGCCCGTTTGCCTGCACTCCCCCGGGAGCCGGCCCCTGCGCGTCCAGGCCGCCAACGCGCGCCGCGGCCGATCGAGCTGCAGCAGCCCCTGCCAATGAATCTGGGGGCGGCGGCCCGGTTGGCTCAGCGAGCCGGGCGTCCGCCGCTTACCGAATCACGCGATGCAATCATCCGCCGGCTGCTCGATCCAGACCTCACGCTGCATGAAGCGGCAGCCATCCTCAACCTCAGCAAGGCCACACTGCGCCGCTACACCGACCAGGGAAAACTGATCTGTCAGCGCACGGGTGGGGGGCAACGCCGATTCAAGCTGTCCGACGTGTTGGCGTTGTTGGAGCAGCGGGGAGAAGCGGCGACGTGACCGTGGCGGTAGCGGTGCGCTCGGACTCCCTCATGCGCATGGCGATGTTCTCTGAGTCTTACCTGCCGCGCATCAGCGGCGTCGTCCACTCGGTGACCTCGTTTGTCACGGCGCTGCGTGCGCAGGGCCATCAGGTGACCATCGTGGCGCCGCAGGTGTCAGGATACCGCGATGCTGATCCCGAGACCTTGCGGTTTCCGTCTGTGCGCACCCGACAGACCGACTTCCCGATCGGCATTCCGTACGCGCCAGCTGTGTGGCGGCAACTGCTGACGATGGATCTGGACCTCGTCCACACCCATGCCCCCTTCACGATGGGCGCAGCAGCCGCGCGCTTGGCCCGCCGCCGCGGCCTGCCGCTCGTTTTCACCCACCACACGCTGTACGACGAGTATGTGCACTATGCGCCAGGGCCCGCCTGGGCGCTCCGGGGGCTGGTCCGCGCGTACACCGTCCGCTATGCCAACCGCTGTGATTGTGTCATCGCGCCGTCGCCTGCGGTACAGGCACGGCTGCGGGCGCAGGGGGTGCGAAGCCGGATCGAAGTCCTGCCGACCGCCGCGCTGGACCCCGAGCTGATCTTTTCTCTGGATCCGTCCTGGGTCCGACCCGCCTTCAACCTGCCGACTGCTCGCCCTGTGTTCGTGACCGCGAGCCGGCTTGCCAGAGAGAAGAGCGTTGACCTCGTGCTCCGCGCGTTTGCTCGGGTCGTCCGGAGTCGTGACGCCACTCTGCTGGTCGTCGGGGGCGGTCCCGATGAGGCGGCGCTGCATCGGCTGGCTGATGACCTGGACCTTGGCGGGCGTGTGGTGTTTGCCGGGATGCAGTCGCACCGCCGCACGCTGGAGTGCTTGGCGGCGGCCGATGTCTTTGTGTTCGCTTCCCAGACTGAAACGCAGGGTCTGGTAGTGATCGAGGCGATGGCCGCCGGAACGGCGGTGGTCGCGGTCAATGCGGTCGGGATCGCGGATGCGGTACGCGATGGCGACACGGGCGTGCTGGTGGCGCCTGACCCGGATGCGCTGGCGGAGTCCATGGTACACTTGCTGGACAATATCCCGTTACGGCAGCGCCTGGCTGCCCGGGCAAAGGAGGGTGCTTCGGAATTCGCAGTCCCGGCGCTCACTCGCCGGCTGGTGGAGATCTACCAGTCGCTGCTGCCGGTTCATCGTCGCTGACATCATCCTAAACATCATTCTTGGCCCGGGTCGTCTGCGGGCAATCCTGGAGGAGACGTCCTGTGTACCTGAAGCGACTGGATCTGCACGGGTTTAAGACCTTCGCTGACCGCACGGAGTTAGAATTTACCCCCGGCATCACCGCCATTGTCGGTCCCAACGGGAGCGGGAAGAGCAACGTCTTCGACGCGATCCGCTGGGCGTTGGGGGAAATGAGCTTCCGTAGCCTACGGTCCGGCCGCCTGGATGAGTTCATTTTCAGTGGGAGCGAAGCCCGTCGGGCGATGGGCCAGGCCGAGGTTTCGCTGACGATCAACAACGACTCCGGCGCACTTCCGATTGATTACACCGAAGTTACCGTGACCCGCCGGGCCGCCCGCGGCGGGGAGGGCGAGTACCTGCTGAACGACACGGTCTGCCGGCTCCGCGACATCCAGATGCTGTTCTTGGGGACCGGGTTGGGCGGTCGCTCCTATTCCCTGATCGGCCAAGGCCAGGTCGATAGTGTCCTCAATGCGGGCCCGGAAGAGCGCCGGCAACTGCTGGAGGAAGCGGCCGGGCTCGCCCGCTACAAACGGCGCCGGCGCGAGGCCGAGCGGCGGCTGACCCACGCGACCACAAACCTCCTGCGTGTCTCTGACCTCCTGGCCGAGCTGTCCTCTCAACTGGAACAGTTGCGCGCGCAATCGGAGGCTGCGGCAGCCCACCAGTCCTATACCAAAGAGATCCGTGACCTCGAACTGGCCTTGCAAGTCGACGAGGCGCGGCGCGTGATCGGGAGTCTCAAGCGCACTGCGTCCCAAACAGATTCCGTCCGCGAACAGCTCAGTTCGACCGCATCGGCGGCCTCCCAGATCAGCGCACAGCTGGATCGCGATCGCGCCCGCGCGGCAGAGGTCGCGCGCTTGTGGGAGGAGGCTCAGCGCACTCTTCTCCAGGTTGTCGAGAACCTGTCTGCGCGCGCGTCGACTCTGCAGGTGCTCCAGGAACGGGGGCGCGCCACAACCGCCCAGCGTGCACGCTTAGCGGACGATCTCCAGACCTTCCAATCCCGACTGGCCCGTGTCGAGAAAGCGCTGGATGGTCTACGGGAACAAGCAGACACGCAGGCCGCCCAGCGCGACGCTTTGCTAGAACAAATGCGGGTGAGCGAGGACACTTCCAATAGCACCCGCGCGGCCGAGCACACTGCAGCGGAACGCGTTGGAACGCTGCGCGACGAACTCGCCGATCTCGCCGCGGCGCGCGCTCGCGCCCAGCACGAACTCGCCCGCTTGGAGGCACAGCTGGCGGGAGTCCACGAGCAACTCCGCGGCCTCGAGGCCAAAGAGGCCGGCTTTGCCGAGATGACCACGGATTTGGCGGCCAAAGCGGGTGACTCTGCCCTCGCGCTCGCCGACTTGCAGCAACGGCATGAGGCCGCCACGTTGCGGGTTGCGCAGCTGAACGCGGCCCGCACGGAGGTCGGGGAGCGGCTCGAGGCGATGAGCACCGGAATCCAGCAGACTATGGCCGAGCGTCAGGTCGTGGTTTCGACCCTCGCCTTGTTAGAGGATCTGCAGCGACAGCTCGCAGGGTACGAGGGTGGGGTGCGTGACATCCTACTCGCCCGGCAGCAAGATTCCACGCGGTTCCCCGGCGTCCGGACCTCCATCGCTGAGATCATCCGTGTCGCGCCCACCTACCGGCCGGCCGTGGAAGCCGCCCTCGGGCGCCGTCTGTTTTCCCTGCTCGTTGGGTCGGTGGAGGATGTGAAAGAAGGGCTGGCATACCTCCGTGGCAATGGCCGGGGTAGTGCGTCGTTTGCGCCTGTCGATCTCCTGCGAGGGAACCCCGCGCCGCCGCTGCCTGTGGGGGCCGATATCGTCGGTCGCGCTTCTGACCTTGTGGAGCTGAGCAACGGCGCGAAGACTGTTATGGAAGTATTGCTGGGCGATGTCACAGTCGTGACGACGCTGGATGCCGCTGTCACGTTGCGGCGAGCAGGACACGCGGGTCGGCTCGTTACGCTGGCGGGCGAGGTGCTCGCCCCCGATGGTGTCGTCAGCGTCCACGGGAGTTCCAACGGAGATGGGTCGGTATTGGGCCGGACCGAGCGGATTCAGACACTGCACGCTCAACTCGCTGCGGTGGATGCGAAGTTGGCGGACCTGGAGTCGCGTCGTCGAGCTTCTTCAGACGAACGGGAGTCCGTGGGTCGGTTCGTGGCGGAGGCGGATGCAGACGTCATCCACCTCCACACCGAATTGACCGAGCACCAGATCGCCTCGGGGCTGGTGCAGGCCGATCTTGACAAGATCCCGCACCAGCGCCAGGAACTGGATACAACCCGCGATCGGCTAATGCAAGAACGGGCAGAACTCGAGGCAGAGGCGGCGCGGTTGGGCGAAGATGAAACGGTGATCGGAAGGACACTTGCCGAGCGGGAGCGGGTGCTCCTTGACGCTGAGGCGGCTCTACGGGCGGCGCAGGAATCGGCCGCTGCCAGTGGGACGCAATTGACAGAAGTCCGGGTGCAATTGGCAGGATTGGGGGGCGCCCTGGACACGCTACAGGCTCGCGTGGACGAACACGTCGCCTCAGCCGGTGACCTCAGCGCGCGATGCGATCAGCTGCAGGGTGAGATCACCGTGCTGGACGGGGAGATGCACCTCCTCACGCATTCGGCGGAAGAAGCGGAGAAGGAGAAGAATACGCTGGAGGAGCTGCAGGATGCGACCCGCCAGCGCCTAGCGGATCTGGCTGGCGAGCGGGATGCGCTGCAAAAGCGCATGACCGAGGCGGAGGCGCAGTGGCGGCAATCCCAGGAGTCGCTGAGAGCCATCGAAGAGCAAACCCATCGCTTGGAAGTGCGCCACGCTCAATCAGAGGCAGAACTGCAAGCGGCTCAACGGCGCATTAGTGAGGAGTTCGCCGTCGGGTGGGACGATGTCCGCGAGATCCGGCTGCCATCCAGCCGCGATGAAGCGCAGGGACGTATTGAGGCGCTGCGCGGTCTGGTGGCCGCCTTGGGGCCGGTCAACCTCCGTGCGCTAGACGAGCATCAGGCGTTAGCCAGTCGCGTCGAGGCGTTGGCCGGCCAGGCGGACGACCTCGAGCGGGCGAAAGTGGCGCTGACGTCGCTGATGCAGCAGCTAGACGAAGTTCTGCAAGTGAAGTTCGTTCAGACGTTTGCCGCGGTGAACGAGGAGTTCAATCGCCTATTCGTGCGCCTGTTCGCTGGAGGACGCGCCCAGCTGCTGTTGGTCGACGGAGAGCCAGGTAGTGAACCGGGGATCGAGATTGAAGCACAACTGCCCGGGAAGAAGATGCGCAGCCTGTCGGCGCTGTCGGGGGGCGAACGCGTCCTCGTCGCCCTCTCGCTGATCTTTGCGATGCTGCGGGTACATCCCAGTCCGTTCTGCATCTTCGATGAGGTCGAGGCGGCGCTGGATGACGCGAACACGCGCAAGTTCACAACGCTACTGCGGGAACTGGCGCAACAGACGCAGGTGCTGATCGTCACTCACAACAAGGGGACGATGGAAGCCGCGGATGTTCTCTACGGCGTCACGATGGAGTCCGCCGGCGTGTCCAAGATCATCTCCATGCGGCTAACACCATCTCAAGCCAAACAGCCGGTCCCCGTCGGGTAGGGCGGCGCAGGAAGCGGAGCCACCTGAGGACTGCGGGTAATGCCTGCTCCTCATTTCCCGCTTCGTAGGCTGCCCTCACCCACACGACGGCTTCCATGAGCTGGCTAGAGCGTCTGCGTGATGGGTTGGCCAGGACGCGGACGGCTCTGGGTGACCGTATTGCCCAGGCCCTGGGCAAATCCTCGAAAGAGTTTCAAGAAGATCTGGAAGCGGCTCTCATTCAAAGTGATGTCGGGGTCGCTACCACCCAGCGCATCCTGCAACAGTTAGCACAGCGTCGCGACGCCACAGATCCTGCTGGGCGAGTAGCGGTCCTGCGCGAGATCATGGTCGACCTCCTCGGTCCGCCGTCGCCGCTAAGATTGGATCCTCCGCCAGCCGCAGTCCTTGTGCTGGGCGTCAACGGAGTCGGCAAGACCACTACGATCGGCAAACTCGCGTACCGCCTGCGCCACGAAGGCCGCTCCGTCCTCCTGGCTGCTGCCGATACCTTTCGGGCGGCTGCCATTGATCAGCTGACGGTATGGGCCCAGCGGGTCGGCTGCGAGCTGGTCAGCCACAGGCCGGGTGCCGATCCGGCGGCCGTCGTCTTTGATGCGGCGGCGGCCGTCAAGGCGCGAGGCATCGCGGTGATGATTGCGGATACAGCTGGTCGGTTGCACACTAAGGCGCCTCTGATGGACGAACTGAAGAAGATTGATCGCGTCCTTACGCGGGAGTTGCCCGCGGCGCCGATAGAACGTCTTCTCGTATTAGACGCGACTCTGGGGCAGAATGGTGTGGTCCAAGCCCAGGTGTTTACCCAAGCTGTGGCCGTGACCGGGGTCGTATTGGCCAAGCTCGACGGGTCGGCGAAGGGGGGCGTGGTGCTCGCTGTCGCGAGCGAACTGCATCTACCCGTTAAGCTCGTTGGGATAGGCGAGGGGGTGGAGGACTTGCAGGAGTTTGATCCGCAGCAGTTTGTCGACGCGCTCCTGCCGCCCTTCGGGTAACTCTGAGGGCAACATCCCTTTGACCCAGGCAGCTACGATCTCTTGCGCGCGGTGATGACGCCGAGTCCTCCCGGCAAGCTTGAGCGCTCGATCCGCCCGAACCCGGTCTCCTCGAGCCAGGCGCGGTACTCGATCTCGGTGTAGGCCTGCCCTCCGTCGTAGACGTTGATGAAGACGAGGTTGAAGGCTGCAGTCGCGGGCGGCGTAAGCCGAGAGTCATCGAGAACGCTCCCCACGATATACAGATCTCCTCCTGGCGCGAGGCCCCGCGAGACGTTTTGAAGAGCGGCTCTCGCGTCCTCCGGGGAGAGGACCTGGATCAGGTTTTTCAAGACGGCCGCGTCAAAGCCCCCCGGGAGTGGCTCGTGAACGATATCGACGGGGACGACTGAAATGCGCCCTGCGAGTCCGGCCTCGGCGAGGAAGCGGCGCGTGGTGGGCACGACCTCGGGTTGATCGGCAACCGTTGAGCGCAACGAGGGTAAGGTCTCCGCGAGCGCAATGACAAGACCGCCTGTCCCGCCACCGACGTCGGCGAGCGTCCGGTACGCGGAGAAGTCGTACACCTTCACGAGCTCGCGTCCCGCTGCGAGAGCCCCGGAGTGAAATCCGCGAAAGAACCTGTCGCGTTCGTCTGTCGGCATCGTCGCGAAGTCTTTCTTGGCCTGCGCGCGACCGGTCCGGATCGACTCGGCGGTCTTCAGCTCGGCAGGCCAGATCTCTGTCCACAACTCGCTTCGGGATCCCATGTAGCTCGGACGGTGTTTCACGAGAAAGTGATCAGCCTCGCGTGTGTTTGCGAACCGCCCATCATCGACCGTGAGGAGTTGCGCCGTGACGAGCACGTAGAGGAGAACACGGAGTTTCGCTGCGTCGACGCCGAGGACGGCTGCGAGTTCCTCCGCGGTCTTCGGGCTGTCAGCGATGGGCGTAAAGATATCGAGTTCACACGCGGCACACAGTGCGAACGCGGGATGCACCGCGGAAACAATGCCATCGATGACCGTCGCTTCCATAGGCGCACCCCCTAGCGGAGCTGAGCGAACGGACCACGATCTAAGATTTTCACTTTGCTACCCGTGCTCCCTCCCTTCCTCGCACCCACCCCGTCTGCGTGCGTCCGAAGTCCTTTTCAGTGTCCCAGACGCCGTTTGGACTAGCTGTCCGCGGGAGGGGGGAGCGAACCCACTCTGCGCATTCTCATTTGACACTAGCTCTGGTGCCCCATATACTGGACGTTGTCTGTAAAGTGAATGTCCTTGACATGTATTCCTCCAGATGACCCAAGGGCTGACCGGACGTCTGCGGCTGATCCGCCTGCTCGACACGTATGGGCGGGTGTTGACCGCACACCAGCAGCGATTGCTCCACTTGCACTTGCTGGACGATCTGTCGCTAGGGGAGATTGGCGACCGGTTGAACATTACGCGCCAAGCGGTGTTTGATAGCTTGCGCCGGTCGGTCCGGCAACTCGAACGGATCGAGACGTCGTTGGGATTGGCAGAGGTCCGCCAGCGCGGCGACCGGCGCCGGCGGCAGATCCACACGCGGCTCGATACTCTGGAACATGCCGTCCAAGGGCTGCAGGGACGGGTTGCCCCCGGCGTCTTGAACCGCATTACGCGAGCGGTCGTGGCGATGCGTCGGGTGATCGAGTAATGCGGGATCCCGTCGTGGGCAGTCACTACTTCGACGAACGTCCGTCTGTCGCGTCACGTCCTCGAAAGATTCGGGCACGGCTGCGCGGGCGCGAGTGGACGTTTGTGACTGATCGCGGGGTATTCGGTCGCGACGCCGTAGACGCCGGGAGTCGACTCCTGATTGAGACAATGCGTATCATCCCTACAGATCATATCCTCGATGTCGGGTGCGGCTACGGCTCCGTGGGATTGGCGGCAGCAGTTTTGGCCCCCGCGGGGCGAGCGGTCCTCGTGGATGTGAACGAACGCGCCGTACACCTCGCGGCGCAGAACGCGGCGTTGAACAACGTCTCGAATGTCGAGATCCTCTTAGGGGATGGGAGCATGCCCGTGGCGGGCCGGACGTTCGATGTGGCGGTAATGAATCCTCCGATCCGTGCGGGACGCGCCACGCTCCTGCGTTTGGTGCGCGAGGTGTGGGAAATCCTGCGGCCGGGAGGACGGCTGGTCTTTGTCGTCCGCACGGCGCAAGGGGCCAAGACGCTGGCGCGCGAGGTGGGTGCGATCTTCGGCGCGGTCACCCAACTCGCCCAGCGGAGTGGGTACCGCGTATACGAAGCCGTTAAAGGAGATGCTGCGGCCCCCGTGCCGACACACCGAGATGTTTGAGACCCTGCAAAGCCGACTCCAACAAATTGTGCAGCGCCTGAGTGGCCGAGGCGTCCTCTCGGAAGCCGATGTGGACGCCTCCTTGCGCGACATCCGGATGGCCCTCCTCGAGGCGGACGTCAACTTTAAGGTGGCGAAGGCGTTCACCGAGCGCATCCGCGCCGCCGCCGTCGGCCGCCAAGTCCTCACGCACCTCGCACCCGGCCAGCAGGTTGTGAAGCTCGTCTACGAAGAGTTGGCGCGCCTGCTGGGTGGGACGTCTCGCGAGCTGCGTTTTGCCGATCGTCCGCCGACGGTCATCCTATTGGTCGGGGTGCACGGGGTGGGTAAGACGACGACGGCGGGAAAGCTCGCGGCGCGCCTGGTCAAGGGCGGGCGGCGTCCCCTGCTCGTGGCGACGGATCTGCGTCGGCCTGCCGCGGTGACGCAGCTCCAGGTCGTCGGGACTCAAATCGGCGTGCCTGTCTACGCGCGTCCTGGGGAAACTGATCCGATCGCGGTCGCCCGCGCGGCGCTTGACGAGGCCGGGCGTCGGGGCTACGACGTGGTCATTGTCGATTCCGCGGGCCGCCAACAAGTCGATGACGCCCTCATGGCCGAGCTGAAGGCGTTGCGCGATGCGATCGCGCCTCATCAGGTAGTGCTGGTGGTCGATGCCATGACCGGCCAAGAAGCCGTGAGCATGGCCCAGCGTTTTGACGAGATGCTGCACATCGACGGACTCATCGTGACCAAGCTGGACGGGGACGCCCGCGGCGGGGCGATTCTGTCGGTCGTCGAGGTGACGGGGCGCCCGGTGCTGTTTACCGGAGTGGGCGAAAAGCAGGAGGCCCTTGAGCCGTTCCACCCCGATCGGATGGCCTCGCGCATTCTGGGAATGGGCGACGTCCTCACCTTGATTGAAAAAGCTCAGGACGCCGTCGACGCGACCACGGCCGCGGAGCTGGAACGCAAGCTGCGGCGGGCGGAATTCACACTGGAGGACTTCCGCACTCAGCTGCGCCAGGTGCGCAACCTGGGTCCGCTAGAGTCGCTGGTCGAGATGTTGCCGGGGGCGGTGCGCCCAAAGGGGCCCCTCCCCATGATGGATGAGAGAGCTCTGGGGCACGTGGAAGCCATCATCGGTTCCATGACGGCCCAGGAGCGCGACCAGCCCCAGATCATCGATGGCAGCCGACGACGCCGCATCGCTCGGGGCAGTGGCACAACGGTCCAGGACGTCAACCGCTTGCTGAAACAGTTTGCCGACGCCCGGAAACTCATCAAACAGATGGGACAGTTCGAAAGAAAAAGCCCCCGTGGGTGGCCGTTTCCTCGTTTCTAGCCCAAAGCGCAGGGAAGGGGCGCGGGGAATCGGGCACGGCACGAATTCTCATACAGGGAGGCTCTAGCGATGGTGAAAATCCGGTTGATGCGTATTGGAGGGAAACACAAGCCATTTTACCGGCTGGTGGTGGCCGACTCACGGTCGCCGCGCAGCGGGCGCTACATCGAAATCATCGGGCATTACAACCCGACGACGGACCCGTCCACTATAAAGATCGATGGGGTGAAAGCCCAGGCGTGGTTGAAGCGCGGGGCGCGGCCCAGCAACACCGCGCGCGTCCTATTAGAGAAGACCGGCGTCTTGCAACGGCCCGGATCCCCCGCGCGCAGTTAGTCGACGGGAGCAACTAGGCCCGATGCGCGAACTCGTCGAGTTTATCGTCAAGGCACTGGTGGATCAACCCGACGCCGTGCAGGTCCGTGCGATCGAAGGGGAGCAGACCCTCGTGCTGGAGGTGAAGGTCGCTCCCGACGACGTCGGCAAGGTTATCGGCAAGCAAGGCCGGATCGTAAATGCGCTGCGGACGGTGGTCAAAGCCGCCGCGGTCCGCACAGGGAAACGGGTGACCATTGAGATTGTGTCGTGAGGTGATTCGTGATGTGTGTCGCTGGCTCGTGGCGGCGCACGCACCACTGAGGCGGTGGAGGGCAGAATGGGTATTACGATTAACCGACCGGTCGTGATCAAGGCAATCGTCACGGAGAGCTTCAAGCGATTGTACATCCAGGATCTGGAAGAGGCCATCAAACGCACGGATGCCATCCAGCAGCAACTGATCAGTCAGATTCGCCGCGCAGAACTGGAGCGGACCCTGACGCCTCAAGCGCGCGCCATCCGCCAGCAGTTGGAGTTGGAGACCGCACGTCAGGACGCGGCGAAGGCGGAACTGGAGGTCCGGCTGCGAGAAGCCCAACAGCTGGGGTTGAACTCGGAATTCACACAAGGGACCGTCGAGAGTCTGGTGGAGGTCAGTGTGGGCGACAACCTCTTTACCAAGCTGGGGCGGACCGAGATCGTTGTCAAAGATGGCATCATTATGGAAATTCGGGAACAATAAGCCGCGGCGCCCATGACCGAGCCCCCGGCGTACGTCATCATCGGTCGCGTGGGCCGACCGCACGGCATCCGGGGGGCCGTGCACGTGGTGCCTGACACCGACTTTCCTGAGCGCTTGATGAGTTTGACCGAGGTGGTACTGCTCAAAGAAGGCCAGCCCACCCTGGTGCGCGTGCAGAGCATCCGCCCTCATCGGCGCGGATTGGTCGTGACCCTGGCCGGGATCGGGTCTGTGGATGAGGCCCGGATGTGGCAGGGCGCAGCGCTTGCCATCCCACGGGCGCAAGCCGCACCGCTGCCCAACGGACGCCACTACATTTTTGAGGTCTTAGGACTGCGGGTGCAGACGGAAGCCGGCGAGGACCTCGGCATCGTCGCCCAGATCCTGCGGACCGGCGGGAACGACGTCTACGTCGTGCAGGGAGCTGGCCGCGACTACCTGATCCCGGCGATCAGCTCCGTGGTCGTGGCTATCGAGCCAGCGGCCGGCCGCGTGATCATTCGCCCTCTGGCGGGCCTATTGGAGTAAGCCGATGCAGCGCGTCGATATTGTGACGATTTTCCCAGAAGCCTTTGCGTACCTGGACCATAGCATCCTCAAACGGGCCAGGGAGCGAGGGGTGTTGCAGGTGGTGGTGTGGGACCTGCGGGATTTCACCACCGATCGTCACCGCCAAGTTGACGATTCGCCCTACGGCGGCGGCGCCGGGATGGTCATGAAGCCCGAGCCGTTTTTCGCTGCAGTCGAAGCGATTCGTGCTGCCTCCCCGCACGCCACCCCGCGCATCATCCTGACGTCCCCCCAAGGCGAGCGGCTCACGCACGCCGTTGCCCAGAAGTTGGCCGCGGTGAGCCACCTCATCATCTTGTGCGGTCACTATGAGGGGATTGATGAACGCGTGCGCCAGGGGCTGGCGACCGATGAGATTTCTATCGGCGACTATGTGCTCACCGGCGGGGAACTGCCGGCTATGGTGATTGTGGACGCGGTGGCGCGATTCATCCCCGGGGTCGTCGGTGATGCAGCCTCGGTGGAAGTGGACTCCTTTGCGGACGGCCTGCTGGACCACCCCCACTACACGCGCCCGCCGGAGTTCCGCGCGATGAAGGTTCCCGATGTCCTGCTGTCGGGTAATCATGAAGCCGTCCGACGCTGGCGACACGCCCAGCGGTTGCGGCGCACCTTGGCGCGGCGTCCTGATCTG
>DATGVF010000242.1:0-29938 GCA_035300645.1 bacterium | reverse complement strand
GCGGAATGGCCAACTCGCTGAAACGATCCCCAAAGACGGAGATTGTTTGGGCTGTCCACAGCTTCAAGAAGTCCGCATGCTCCCACAAGGGCCGTCCCGTCGACTCCCCGGCGGGCGAAGGGACGGTGGATGGTCGAACTTCATGTCTCATGGATTGCGATCAGACCTAGACAATCGCCGTGTGCACGGGGATCAGTCGCGGAGGCGCCTACCAGTCAACGCGATGAAGACATCTTCTAGGGACGTTTCGACAAGCTGCAGATGGCGCACGTGGCCCCCCTGGGCGTTAACGGCCTGCATAGCTTGCGGCAAGACCCCCGTGATATCGGTCACCGCCATCGTGATCTCCCAGGAACTGTCGGTAGGCAGAGGCTCAAGCGCTAGCGAGACAACGCCTGGAATCGCGCGGAGAACGGGTGCGGCATGGTCGGCGTGGCCGTCGACTTCCATGCGCAGAATCATGTCGCCCTGATGGGCACGCTTGAGAGCCAGGGGGCTGTCGAGCGCCACGATCCGGCCCTGGTCCATAATTCCCACCCGCTCGCACAACTGATCAGCCTCTTCCATCGAATGCGTGGTGAGGAGGATCGTTTTCCCTTCTTCGCGATGAAGGTGGCGGATGAGGTCCCGGATGATCCGGGAGGCTTGGGGATCGAGTCCCGCCGTCGGTTCATCCAACAGCAAGACCGGCGGGTCATGCAGGAGCGTTTTGATCAGCGCCAGCCGTTGGCGCATGCCGAGGCTGTAGCGTTCCACCAGATCGTCGGCGCGCCCTGTCAGGTCAACGAGCTCGAGCAACCCCGCGATTCGGGACTGTACTCCTGCCGGAGGCATCTCGTACAGGGCCGCAAAGTATGCCAAGTTCTCGCGGCCGGTAAGCCGCCAATAGACGGACCGCTCCCCGGTGAGAAGAACGCCGATGTGGCGCCGGACCTGAGCAGGTTGGCGCACAACGTCAAAGTCCCAAACGCTCCCGCTTCCCCCGGTCGGGGGGAGCAGCGTGCAGAGCATCCGGATGGTCGTCGTCTTACCCGCACCGTTGGGGCCGAGCAAGCCGAACAATTCTCCCCTTGGAATGCGCAGCGTGACACCATCCACGGCCGTAAGCTCTCCGCGGACCCCTCGCCTGTCACTGCTGTCCTTCTGGCGGACGGCGAACCGCCGAGTGAGCCCTTCCAAGGTGATGGCGTGTTGGGGCTGGGTGGTCACTCCAGGGACCTACCGTGGCAACCAAGACGTGCGCGCCGATGCACCACCATGAGGTCGCGAGGGATCAGGAAGCGCGCACTTCGCCTAGGTCGACACCTTCTTGCGCGAGCAGCCGCCGCTTGAGAGCGGTCCCCCCGCGTAGAGAATACCCGCCCACCCCGCCATCACTGCGGACGACTCGGTGGCAGGGAACCAGCAAGGGCACGGGGTTTTTTGCGCAGGCATTACCTACCGCGCGAGCTGCACCCGGGTAACCGATCTCGCGGGCAATGTCCCCGTACGTGCGCACGTGTCCTTTAGGGATCCGCCGCAATCGTTCCAACACCAAGCGTTCAAACGGTCCGACCATGGACAGGTCCACAGGCCCGCGGAAACTATCCAGGGCAGTCGCAAACTGCCGCAGGTTCTGGCGCAGCGCCTGCGGGGGGTGCGGGTCTGCTTCCACCGACCGCTGTGACTTGCGGCGCACGGCGCGGGCGAAGGCTTCGCCGCTTGTCCCCACGTCCACGGCGCACACTCCCTCCTCGCTGTACGCGACATAGATGGTCCCAAGGTCACTGCCGACGGTCGTGTATCGGAGCATCTCCTCAGCCCTCCTCGGCCGTGTAGTTTTGTCCTGAGCGTAGCGCAGCACAAACGACTCTAGATCGCTTTCGGTCAACGGCGTGAGTGCGGCCGCCGGCTTGCCGCGCAGAGTGATGATCACCGGTTCGCCCGCCATCGCCCAGCGCACCAGCTCGTTAGTCTTGTTCTTGAGATCCACGGTATTCGCAACGCGCATCGGACCCCGACCCCTTTTGCTCAGCAGAATCACATGGCTATTTTAATAGCCATATTATGACTGGCCACATCCGCCTTGTCAACGCTGGCTATGTCGGCCAGGGGCAGCAAACAGGCAGGGCTATCGAATGGCTTGGTCTTTAAACCGGACGTCGGGATGCTCGTGCAGATAGTCCACGAGCTTTTGCGCCATCTTCGGCCCCACGACTTCGGCGATCTGCTCCACGGTGGCCTCGCGCACGTGGCGCACGGAGCCGAAGCGCCGGATGAGGTCGCGCTTGCGCTTATCCCCGATCCCCTTAATGTCCTCGAGCACGGAATAGACGACGCGCCGCTCGCGAAGCTTCTGATGATAGGCATTGGCGAACCGATGGGCTTCGTCGCGCACGCGCTGCAGCAGCCGCAACGCGTGCGAGTCCTGAGGCAAGGCGATGGGATCGACGCTGTCGGGGGTCACGATCAGCTCCTGTTTTTTCGCCAGAGCGATCGCCGGCACGGTGACGTTGTACTCAAACAGCACCTCGCGAGCGGCACTGAGCTGGCCCTTGCCTCCGTCGATCACGATGAGATCCGGCAGGATCGACCACTTCACGGGCCCCGCTTCATCACGATCCAGCTGGTCTTGCTCCTGACGTGCCTGGGCAAAACGCCGCTGTAACATCTCCTGCAGGCTGGCGTAGTCATTCGGACCCTCGGTCGCCTTGATCTTGAAACGGCGGTAGTCGCGCTTAAGCGGCCGGCCACGTTCGAAGACCACCAGCGACCCCACGGTCTCCCCCGCCTGGAAGTTACTGACGTCGTACGCCTCGATCCGAAACGGCGCGTGATCCAGGCCCAGGATCTCCTGCAGCTCGGTGATGCCGGCTCCCTCCAGCCCGCTCACGCGTGCTCGCTCCTGGCTGAGGTACAGGGCGGCGTTTTCGGCCGCCATCTCCACCAGACGCTGACGTTCTCCACGCTGGGGCACGGCGACCTCCACGGCACCGCCGCGCTTCTGGCTTAACCACTGCGCGATCAGGACCGCATCGTCGAGAGGCTCTTGCAGCAAGACCTCCCGCGGGACGTGGGGGGCTTCCTGGTAGTACTGTTTGACGAACTCCCCTAACACTTCGGGCCGCCCTAACCCCCGCGTCCCTTCCAACATGAAGTGCTCCTGGCCCTGCAGACGGCCGGCGCGAATGTAAAACATCTGCACGCACGCCAGCTCCCCAGCCTGGGCCACAGCGGCCACATCGCGGTCCTCCAGCCCGACACTCGCCGTGCGTTGGTGGGCGGTGATGGCGTCCATCGCCTGGATCTGGTCGCGCAGCTGGGCCGCCCGCTCAAACTGTTGGGCTTCGGCCGCCCGTGTCATCTCCGCACGTAATTCGTCCAGTAGCGACTCTTGTTTGCCTTCCAAGAACATCGCCGCTTGGCGTACCTGGGCGGCGTACTGCTCTGGGGCCGCCCCCCAGGCCACGCACGGGGCGGTGCACAAACCAATGTAATAGTCCAGGCACGGGCGCGGGAGGTCCCGGGTGATCTCGATGTTGCAGGACCGCAGCTTGAAGAGTTTGCGGATCGTGCGGATCGTGCGGGTCACCAGTTTGGGCTCGTGGTAGGGATAGGGACCAAAGTACTGCGCCTTGTCGCGCACGACTTTGCGGGTCATGAGGATCTTGGGGTACGCTTCGTGCGTGAGCTTCACGTACGGGAAGGCTTTGTCGTCCGCCATCCGGACGTTGTAGGGGGGACGGTGTTCCTTGATCAGGTTGGTTTCTAGGATGAGCGCCTCGACTTCGTTCTCGCAGGCGATCACCTCAAAGTCGGCGATCTTGCTCATGAGGTGGCGAATGCGCGGGCTCTCCAGGTGGCCACTGTCCTGGAAGTACTGCCGGACACGGTTGCGCAGGACGGACGCCTTGCCGACGTAAATCACCCGGCCCGTGGCATCCTTCATCAGGTACACGCCTGGACGGGTGGGAACGAGCTGCAGTTTTTCCTCTAAGTTGGGCGGGTGTGCCGATGTGCCCATGGGGTGCTCAGACCGCGGACGGACTCGACCTCGTCAGCCCCGGGTCGTCTGCCTTGAGTATCTCATATGGCTCGGAGGCACTCTCCTATCCTCTGGAGAGCCTCGTCTAGCGGGAGCGGATCCCCCCCGTAGCCGATGCGCAGGTAGCGATCCATCTGGAAGTGGTCCCCCGGCACGATGAGCACGTCATGCTGCTTGCGCAGCCGCGTGGCCAACTCGGTCGAATTGATGACCGGCGTGTAGCGCATAAAAGCGATGGCCCCCGCCTGGGGAGGGATCCAGCGCACCAATCCTTCCTGGCGGTCGACCCAGCGCGCCACGACCGGCAGGTTCTCGCGGAGAATCAACCACGTGCGCGTCACCAACCGCTGGTAGGCCTGCGGGCCCAACGCGAGGCGCGCCAGCTGATCGCTCAGGATAGGCGGCGCGATCGAGGTGTAGTCATGATAGCTCCACAACTGATCTACCATATCGGGGGGCGCGGCGATCCACCCCACGCGCAGACCGGGGAGACCGTAGGCCTTGGACAAGCCGCCGGTGACCATCACCTTGGGGTAGCGGCCCCAGAAAGACGCCGTGAGATGACCGTCTAGCTCCGCGCCGCGGTACACTTCATCGGCGACCACCCACGCGCCCACACGCGCAGCACTCGCGCACACGGCAGTCATCGTTTCGATCGGGAGGACCGACCCTGTTGGGTTATTCGGGTTGCACACGAAGATCGCTTTTGTCTTGGGAGTGACCAAGCGGTCCAACTCCGCCACATCGGCGGTCCACCGGCCCTGGGCCCCCATCCCCGGGACTGGGTGGAGCCACCACCCCTTCACCTCAGCACCCCAGGCCTGGGCCAGCGCGGGAACCTGCATATAGTTGGGGAGCATGACCACCGCTTCGTCCCCGCGATCTAGGAGCGCCCAGGTCACCAGGAAGTTGGCTTCGGCAGTCCCCGTGGTCACCAAGACGTGCTCGGGACCGGCCGTATGATAGAAGCCGGCGAGAGCCGTCCGCAGCTCGATACTCCCGTTGGTGGATCCATATCCGAGGGGCTCGCGGGCCAGCACTTCTTCAATCCAACTGTGGTCGACGAGCGCAGATAACGTGATCGGGTGGACGCCGCTTTCGGAGAGGTTGAACTGGACGGTGTTCTCCCACGTGGATTGGTACCGCTCCATCTCGAAACGTGCGATTTTCACGCGCCACCTACGATCGCGCTCAGGCGTCCCGACGTTTCCTCCGCCGTCCGTTCCCCGACAGGACCAGCTCGGGCTCGGTCTCTAACGCCTTCTTGAGAAATTGCCCTGTGTACGAGCCGGCCACCGTCGCAACTTCTTCGGGCGGCCCCGCGGCGATGACTTGCCCGCCCAGCTCACCGCCCTCGGGACCCAGGTCGATGATCCAGTCGGCGGTTTTGATGACATCGAGGTTGTGCTCGATGACGACCACTGTATTGCCGGCATCCACGAGCCGGTGCAGAACCTGCAGCAGTCGCTCCACGTCGGCGAAGTGCAATCCGACGGTGGGCTCGTCCAGAATGTACACAGTCCGCCCGGTATCCCGCCGCGAGAGCTCCGACGCCAGCTTCACCCGCTGGGCTTCGCCGCCGGACAGGGTCGTCGCCGCTTGACCCAGCTGGACGTACCCCAGGCCGACATCGTCCAGGGTCTGCAGTTTCCTGCGGATCCGGGGAACATTCTCAAAAAACTGCAGCCCTTCGGAGACCGTCATCTCTAACACATCGGCGATATTCTTGCCTTTGTAGTGGACCTCGCGCGTCTCCCGGTTGTAGCGCTTGCCCCCACACACCTCACACGGCACGTAGACATCAGGCAAAAAGTGCATCTCGATGCGCACGATGCCGTCGCCCTCGCATGCCTCGCAGCGCCCCCCCCGCACGTTGAAAGAGAACCGGCCGGGCGTATAGCCGCGCACCTTGGCGTCTGGGGTCTGCGCGAACAAATCCCGAATGAGATCGAACGTCTTCGTATACGTCGCCGGATTCGACCGCGGTGTGCGCCCGATCGGGGACTGGTCGATGTTGATGACCTTGTCCAGCTGGTCCAATCCGTCGATCCGCTCATGGGCCCCCGCGCGCACGCGGGTCCCCAACAACCGTGACGCCAGCGCGCGGTAGAGGATCTCGTCCACGAGCGTGGACTTCCCCGATCCCGACACGCCCGTGACGGCAACAAACACCCCCAGCGGAATCGTCACATCAATGTTCTTGAGGTTATGTTCGCGTGCCCCGCGCACCACCAACGCCTGCCCCTCGTGCGTCCTCCGCCGGGGGGGGACGGCGATGCGTCGGCGCCCGGACAGGTACTGGCCCGTAATGGAGTCTGGATGGCGGGCGACGTCCTCCGGCGTGCCCGAGACTACGACGTGACCGCCACGGGCGCCGGCTCCCGGTCCGATGTCGACCACCCAGTCTGCCGAGCGAATCGTCTCCTCATCGTGCTCGACGACGAGGATCGTGTTGCCCAGGTCCCGCATGTGCAGAAGCGTATCGATCAGCCGCCGGTTGTCGCGCTGGTGAAGTCCGACGCTCGGCTCATCCAGCACATAGAGAACCCCCATCAACCCTGATCCAATCTGCGTCGCCAGCCGGATGCGTTGCGCCTCCCCCCCCGACAGCGTGGTCGCGGTGCGGTCGAGGGTGAGGTAATCGAGGCCCACGTTGACCAAGAAGCCTAGCCGCGCCTTGATTTCCTTGAGGATCTGGGTGGCGATCAGGCGCTCCCGCTCAGACAGCGTGAGGACATTGAAGAAATCTAGCGTCTGCCGAACAGTGAGTGCGGTGAGTTCGGCGATGTTCTGCCCGCCGAGCCGGACTGACAGCGACTCCGGCTTCAAACGGGCTCCTTTGCACGCCGGGCAGGGCAGCGTGGTCATGAACTCCTCGTACTCCTCCCGCAGGTACTCGGAGTCTGTCTCCCGGTAGCGGCGCTCGAGCTGGTGGAGCACGCCCTCAAACTTCGTGTCGTACACACGCAGCGTGCCCCACTTGTTGTGGTAGCGTATGCGCATCGAGTCGGTCGACCCGTTCAGCAAGACGTCGACAAACGACTCCGGCAACTTCCGCAGCGGCGTCTTCATATCCACCCGATAGTGGGCGGCCACGGACTGCAGGAGTTCATAGTAGTAGTCGGTGGTCGACGCAGCCCACGGGACAACCGCTCCGTCGCTGAGGGATTTGTCCATGTCCAGGATCAATCCGGGGTCAAACTCTTGGCGGAACCCCAATCCAGTGCAGGTCGGGCAGGCCCCGTGCGGGCTGTTGAAGGAGAAGATTCGCGGCTCGATCTCCGGCAGCACCGACCCGTGGTCGGGGCAGGCGAACAACTGGCTGAAGACAAGCACTCCTGCCGTTGGGTCGGCCACGGCCTTTTTCGTCGCCCGGGCGCGGGTGCGCGCCTCTGAGGCACCTTCCGTGGGGAGGACCTCGACGTACATGATCCCCTGCCCTAGCTTGAGCGAGGTCTCTACGGAATCGGCCAACCGTCCTTTGACGTCGGGCCGGGTGACGATGCGGTCGACGACGACTTCGATCCAGTGTTTCTTGTTCTTGTCGAGCGGGATGTCCTCACCGAGCTCGTAGACACTGCCGTCGACCCGGACTCGAGCGAACCCCTGGCGCCGGAGATCCTCAAACACCTGGCGATATTCGCCCTTGCGGCCGCGGACCAGGGGACCCAGCACCTGGATCCGCGACTCCGCGGGCAACGCCAGCACACGATCGACGATTTGCTCGCGGGTCTGCCGGCTGATAGGTTTCCCGCACTTGGGACAGTGCGGAATCCCCACCCGCGCGTACAGCAACCGGATGTAGTCGTAGACTTCGGTCACCGTGCCGACCGTCGACCGGGGGTTGCGGGGAGCGCCTTTCTGGTCGATCGACACCGCCGGTGAGAGCCCATCGATGTGGTCGACATCGGGTTTTTCCATCAAGCCCAAGAACTGGCGGGCGTACGCCGACAGCGACTCAACGTACTTGCGCTGGCCTTCAGCATAGATGGTGTCAAAGGCGAGAGATGACTTCCCCGAGCCCGAGATCCCGGTCAGCACGACCAGGCGGTCTCGCGGGAGCTCGACGGTAATGTTCTTGAGGTTGTGTTCGCGTGCGCCGCGGACGACGATGCGATCTAACGGCATGGGCCCGTTCTCACCTGAGGGACTTCTGCCTGACTCACGGACGACGGCCCCGTCCCCGCCCGCCGCGCATGCCCCCACCCCCCGCGAAGAATGGCTCGCCCAATCCCTTCCTCAGCTCGGCGATCTGGTCGCGCAGCACGGCGGCCTTCTCGAAGTCCAAGTTTCCTGAGGCTTTGCGCATCTCCCGTTCCAGCGTCGCGATCGTCTGCTCCAGTTCTTGCGGGGAGAGCATCAGTAGGCGGGCGATATCCCACGGGACCTTCGCCCGCTGCTTGTCGGCCAGCGCGATGAGTTCTTGCGCGGTGAGGATCTCTGTCTCGGGCGTGCGGCGGTCGACCTCTCCGGCCGTCTGGTCGACCTCGATCAGGTCATCGCGGATCGGCTTGGTGATCGACACCGGGGTGATGCCGTGTTCTTCGTTGTATTTCACTTGAATCTCGCGGCGCCGGTTGGTTTCGTCCATCGCGCGCCGCATCGAGTCGGTGACCTCATCCGCGTACAGCAACACGCGGCCGCTGATGTGCCGGGCCGCGCGCCCCATCGTCTGCACCAGGGAGGTCTCCGACCGCAGGTACCCCTCTTTATCGGCGTCGAGGATGGCCACCAAGGATACTTCAGGGAGATCCAACCCCTCGCGCAGCAGGTTTATTCCTACGACCACGTCGTACGTCCCCAGACGCAAATCCTTGAGGATCTGCACGCGCTGAAACGTGTCGATCTCGGAGTGCAGGTAATGGACTTTCAGCCCCATCTCCTGCAGATACGCGGTCAAATCTTCAGCCATGCGCTTGGTGAGCGTCGTGACCAGGGTGCGCTCGCCTTTCTCGACCTGCGCCTTGATCTCCGCAATGAGATCGTCAATCTGACCTTTCGCCGACCGCACCTCGACCTGAGGGTCCACCAAGCCGGTCGGCCGGACGATCTGTTCGACGATCTGCTGGCTGACCTGGCGCTCGTAGTCGGCGGGGGTGGCGGAGACAAAGATAACCTGGTTCGCGAGTCCGTCAAACTCTTCCCACGACAGGGGACGGTTGTCATATGCCGACGGCAGCCGGAAGCCGAAATTGACCAGGTTGGTCTTCCGGGCTCGGTCTCCCTCCAACATCCCGTGGACTTGAGGAACGGTCACATGGCTCTCATCGATGAACGTCAGGTAGTCTTGGGGGAAGTAGTCGAGCAGACACCCCGGCCGTTCGCCGGGCTGGCGGCCGTCCATGTGCCGGGAGTAGTTCTCAATGCCGGGGCAATACCCGACCTCGCGCAACAGTTCCAGGTCGTACTTCGTGCGGAACTCGAGGCGCTGAGCTTCCAAAAGTTTCCCCTGGCTCTTGAACCAGTCCGCGCGCTCGCGCAGTTCGGCCTCAATCGACTGAACGGCTCGGTCCAGGCGCTCATCGGTCGTCACCCAGTGCTTCGCCGGCCAAATCGCGATCGCGGTCTTTTCTTCCACCACTTCCCCGGTGAGCGGGTCGACTTCCATGATCTTATCCACGTCATCGCCAAACAACTCGATGCGCACGGCCCGGTCCTCGTACGACGGATGAACCTCGATGACATCCCCCCGCACCCGGAAGCGGCCTCGCGAGAAGTCGATATCATTGCGTTCATATTGGATGTCGACCAAGCGGCGCAGGATCTCATCGCGATTGCGACGTTCCCCCTTGCGGATCAGCAGCATCACTTCCTTGTAGTCATCGGGGCGGCCCAGGCCGAAGATGCAGGAGACCGAGGCGACGACGATGACATCGCGGCGTTCCATCAACGCCTTGGTCGACGCATGCCGCAGCCGATCGATCTCGTCGTTGATCGAGGCGTCCTTACTGATGTACAGGTCGGTCTGGGGAACGTAGGCCTCGGGCTGGTAGTAATCGTAGTACGAGACGAAGTAACGCACGGCGTTATCGGGGAAGAACTGGCGGAACTCGCCATAGAGCTGGGCCGCGAGCGTCTTGTTGTGGGACAAGACCAGGGTTGGCCGCCCGATGGCCTCGATGACCTTGGCCATGGCGAGCGTCTTCCCCGATCCGGTCGTTCCCAACAAGGTCTGACGCTGGTCGCCTCGCTGCACGCCCGCGATGAGATGGGCGATCGCCGCGGGCTGATCGCCCGCCGGCTGCATGTCGGTTACCATTTTGAACTCAGGCACCACGCACCATCCGGGAAGGGAGTATCAGAAAATTATAGCATCCCGATCAAAACGTTGGCTACCGGTCCCCCTCAGGACCGTGTAGGGGTGTTCGGTACTCATGCGGCGGACGGACCGGCGGCGGGGCTAGCGGACCTGCAGCTCTTCCCACATCATGTCCACCTGGCGGCGCGTTTCCTCTTCGGACCCGGAGTTGTCGATCACCCAGTCCGCGTCCTCGGCTTTCTCCGCGACCGCACGCTGGGCGGCCAGCCGGCGCTCGGCATCCTCGGCGGAGATCTTGTCGCGGGATCGCAGTCTCTTGACCTGGGTGGCCCGATCGGTGGAAACTACGATGACGCCATCGAGCTCGAACGCCTCCGGGCCGGTCGTGTCCAGCAACAGAGGCACGTCCACGATCACAATAGCATCCGGTTGTTCGTCGCGCAGGCGTCCGATTTCTTCGACGATGCGTCGGCGGATGAGGGGATGCAACAGGGCGTTCAGTCGCCGCCGCGCCGCTTCATCTTTGTAGATGATGTCGGCGAGCTTTTGTCGGTCGAGGGTTTCATCCTTGGCGAGGACCTTCGGTCCGAAGATCCCGACAATCTTCTGCAGAGTCTCAGACCCGGGCGCGACCACCTCGCGCCCCACTTGGTCGGCCTCGATGACGATCGCCCCCAGCTCTTTGAACATTTGGGCCACCGTGCTGGCACCAGTGCCAATGCCTCCCGTGAGGCCGAAAACCTTCACGCTGCGCCCCCACAAAGCCGTCGACGCACTCTCCGGCCCCACCCGTCAGAGATGCCCCACCACCCCGCCCCGCCCGGGGGGAGTCGTCCGCTCATACCAGCGGCTCCATATCTCTCCAATTCGGTCCCGCCTTGAGATCGACCCGCAGGGGGACCTTGAGCGGAAATGCCTGCTCCATGAGCCGCTTGACCTCCGGGGCCATCGTGGAGATCTGGCCCTCAGGGACCTCAAACAGGAGTTCGTCGTGCACCTGCAAGATCATTGGGGCGTCGGGGAAGCGCGGCAGGAGATCCCGGTCGAGATCCACCATCGCCTTCTTGATGATGTCAGCACTGCTGCCCTGTATAGGCGTGTTGATCGCCGTGCGTTCAGCAGCTTCGCGAATCGGACGGTTGCGGGTAAGGACCTCTGGAATCTCCCGGCGGCGGTTCAACAGCGTAGTCACATACCCCGTCTGGCGCGCCTGAGCCACGATGTCCAACATGTACTGACGCACCTTCGGGTACCGAGCGTAGTATCGCTCGATGTAGGCCTTGGCCTCCGCCTTGCTGATGCCTAGCTGCGTGGCGAGCCCAAACTCGCTCATCCCATAGGCTACCCCGAAGACGATCACCTTGGCGCGCCGGCGCAACTCAGGGGTGACCTCCGCGCGCGGGACCCCGAACACCTCGCTGGCGGTCACTGCGTGCACATCGTCGTCCCGCGCAAACGCCTCGAGCAGGCCGGGATCCTCGGTGATGTGTGCCAGGACCCGCAGATCGATCTGGGAGTAGTCGGCACCCAGCAACCGCCGGCTGGGCGGCGCGACGATGGCCCGACGAATTTTGCGGCCTTCCTCGGTGCGGATGGGGATGCTTTGGAGGTTTGGGTCAGTAGTGCTCACGCGACCGGTGGCCGCCACGGTCTGGTTGAACGTTGTGTGCACACGGCCTGTGCGCGGGTTCACGAGGGCCGGGAGCACGTCGACGTACGTCGTCTTGAGCTTCGTCAATTCGCGGTGGGCGACGATGTTCGCCACGATCTCATGCTGCGGGGCCAGGGTGTCGAGGACGTCGGCGTCCGTCGAGTAGCCGGTCTTCGTCTTTTTCACGGGGGGGAGCTGGAGTTTCTCAAACAGGACGAAGGCCAACTGCTTGGGCGAACTGATGTTGAACTCCGTCCCGGCCTGCCGGTAGATCTCGGTTGTCAGGTCCTCCAACTTCCGGTCAATCTCCGCAGACACCGATTGGAGGTGCGGAACATCGATCGCTACGCCTGCAGCTTCCATGTCAGCCAGCACTGCGGCCAGTGGCATCTCGATGGCGGTAAATAGATCATAGACCCGCTTCTCTTTCATGCGATCGACAAGCACCGGGCGCAGCCGGCGCAGGACGTCGGCGGCCTCGCAGGCTTCTGCGACCTCGTCACGTCCCAGACCTAACCCGGACTTCTCCTCGTCGTCTGCGTCCAAGCGCAACCGCCAGCCTAAATACTCCCACGCCGCCGACCCCAGCGAGTGCGTGCGTCGACCGGGACTCATCAAGTACGATGCGATCGCCACGTCGAAATCGACCCCTCGCGGATGTAGGCCGAAGCGGCGCAGCGTGAGTAAGTCGGCCTTCGCATCGGCGCTCACTTTTAACGACAGACTCTCCACCAGGGGGCGTAAGGGCTCGGGAAACCGATCATCGGGGATGGGTAGGTAGAGGGCGTGACCTGGTTCGGCGGACTCCGCGACTCCGACCAAACGCGCCGCGAACGGATGTCCCTCGCCTCTCACCAAATACAGGCCGACTTCGGCGGCTCCCTGCGCGACTGACAGCATCTCGGCCGCATCGTGTGCCTGCCGGTAGACGCCTTCGGGCTGAGCCTCGACAACGCCCACGCGTTCGACCAAGCTCTTGAACTCCAAGCGGGCGAACAACTGTTGCAGACGCTCCCGGTCCGGCGCGCGGCGTGCCAGCTGGTCCCAGGACCACTGGATGGGGACATCGGTGGCCAGTGTGGCCAGCTGTTTGCTTTGGAGGATCTGGTCCCGGAGGCGGCGCAACGGCTCCTGTAGTTTCGTCGGGGCCCGGTCCACGTGCTCCAACAGCGCCTCCACGGTACCGGCCGTCTGGATCAACTGGCCGGCGGTCTTCTCCCCGACGCCCGGGACCCCGGGGATGTTGTCTGTGGTATCTCCTTTGAGTCCCTTGTAGTCGGGTAGCCGGGCGGGCTCGAACCCAAATCGGGCGCGGAAGGTCTGGAGGTCATAGACGGTCGTCTCGGAGATCCCACGACTCGTGACCATGACCTTGATCTTGTCATCCACCAGCTGCAGCATGTCCAGATCGCCCGTGACGATGAGAACGTCAAACCCCTCTGCAGCCGCCTTGCGCGCCATCGTGGCCAAGATATCATCGGCTTCATAGCCTTCGACTTCGAAGATCGGGATGGCGAGCGCCTCTAGGATCTCCTTGGCGGTCTGGATTTGCGGCTTCAGGTCATCTGGCATGCGTTGCCGGGTGGCCTTGTACTCCTTGAACTGTGCGTGGCGGAAGGTGGGCGCGGCTTTGTCAAACGCGGCGGCGACGTACCCGGGCTTCTCCTCGTCGAGCACTTTTAGCAGCATATTGGTGAAGCCGTAGACGGCGTTGGTCGGGCGGCCGTCACTAGTGGTGAAATACGGCAAAGCGAAGAAAGCCCGGTAGACTAAGCCATTCGCATCCAGGAGGACGAGTTTGCGGTCGGGGGAACCCATGGATCCGTCGTCTATTGTAGTACTAAGGGGCATCGCCCACGCGGGCGATTCTTTCGTCGCGTCCCGCGAAATATCCCGTGTCGGTCAGGGCTCGAAGTAGTCTGTGAGCACCTGCGGGACCTTCGAGTAATGCGCGTCCGTCGTGGTGACGCGCAGCCCGTGTTGCATGGCGCTTGCCGCGATCCAGACATCGTTGGTTGGGATTGGGGTTCCGGCTGTCCGCAGCGCGCTTACGATCACCGCGTAACGCCGTGCGGTTTCGCTGTCGACGTTCGCCACATTGACTCGAGGAGACTCGAGGAAAGCCTGCAGTTCTCTTTCATTCTTCCGCCGGTTCTTGCCTTTGAAGAATCCCGCCAGGAGCTCGCCCAAAACAACGGGGGTTAAGTGTATTTCCTCGGCACCCTGCAGCACGAGCTTCACCTCTGCATGCCCGCGCATGAAGGCCGAGTAACCGGACGTGTCCAGCAGAATCCGGCTCACTGCCACAGTTCCGGGTCAACCCGGCGCTGGTTGCGCAGGACCTCTTCGAACGTTGCAGCCTCTTCTTTCGTCCACGAACCGGCCAGGGCATCAAGGTCGTGATAGAGCGTGGGGCCATGCTCCTTCCGGCGGATGCCTGCCGCGTCTTCAAGCAAACTGATCACCGCCTTGTTGATGCTTGTCCCCCGCTCTCTCGCCCTGCGCTGGACAATCTTGCCGACTTCGGGTGGGACTTTCCGCAGCGTCACGACCTTCATGAGTCCCCCTTACTCTGCATCACAATTTGCATCATCACGATGCATTATAGCATCAAAACAGCGGACCAGTCAAGATCGGTGGGGGCAGGGCCGGGCTACACCGCCCATTAGGCCAGAAGTGGTGATCGTTCAGGGCGAGGCTTCGGTCCAGCGTGGAACTGGTGCCGGGGGTGGGACTTGAACCCACAAGGGTTTTCACCCAGCGGATTTTGAGTCCGCTACGTTTGCCAGTTTCGTCACCCCGGCGAGATCCTACAAGGCCTATTATATGCACCTGTGATGAAGACCTCAAACCGGGTCAAAACCACCCCTTCGGGATCGAGATCTTCCGCTTTGAGAACCATTCACTCGTCCTAACCCTCCGTGCCATCCTGCTGCCCCGTAACGAGGCTTGTAAACACATCTTCCGCTGCCAGGGCAGATGTCACAGGGCGTGCGGCCTCCGAGAAAATGCTGAGATACCGTTGCATGAAAAGCTGCAATAGTCTGGGATAAGACAACCCTTTGGCGGCGTGGCCGATTGCAAGAAGCGGGAGAGCGAGGAGCGCGCGATTACCCCACAGCAAGGCTTTGAACTTTCGGCGTGATCGTTCGGTGAACTTCTGATAGTGGTTTTCGGCTTGCCTGCGACTCAACTCGCCACCCAGCACGCGCCGCAACAGCTCCCCACATTGGAATCCGCCCAGCACTGCTGTTCTGATCCCTTCCCCCGTCAGCGGGAGGCAGTGACCTGAAGCATCGCCGACGACAAACACCCCATCGACTACCGGCGAGCGCAGCCCTGACGCCAGAAATCCGCCGTGGACGGTGCCAGGGCGAAGTCCGAAGCGCCCCATAAACTGCTCGAGGGCTCCGTGCAGTTTGCTCCGACCCAAGTAGCTGAGCACTCCGAATCGAATCCTTCCTCCGGCTGGAAACACCCAGGCATATCCGTCGCGCACTTTAGGAAGAAAGTAAAAATGCAGTCCAGGCTCGAACGCGCCCTCTACTTCAGACTCGATACCAAACGCCATCCAGCGCCGGTTCACATAAGGCGACGTGGGACCTCCAAGCAGGACCGCTCGCCATCCAGTGGCATCCACGAGGAATTTCCCTGAGACATCTCCGGTCGTGGTCTGGACGATGGAGCCGGACCGCCCGGTGACCGAGGCCTGGATGAAATCGACCCCGGCGTATTCAAACGCACGCTGACAGAACTGGCGGTAGTCAAACGTGCAGAATGACTCGGGCAGCGACCAGACAGCCCGCGAGGACGGCGTGTGAATCAGCAATCGGTCATGGACCTGCCGGATCGAATCAGCTGCCCCCATAGCGTGGACGATTGAGACGGGCGCCGCGCACGCGGAGGTGACTCCATCACCCACGGGCGCACGATCCAGTACGGCAATCCGCCGCTGGCGGGTATCGGAATTCTCAGCCCGGGGGCGACCCAGTCGCTGGGCGACGGCCAGTCCGGCAAAGCTGGCCCCGGCGATGACGGCATCATATTCGGTGTCCACGAGCATGGGAGGATCGGAATCGGCTGCGAACGCATGACCGCGATGCGGACCCGGGTCCATGACCTTGGCCCCAGGGGAGGGGAGGCGTGAACTCATCGCCAGGGCATCAGTCTTGCCACACGGCGCCAGCGCCCAGCAAGGTTTCGAGTTCTGCCTGGAGTTCTGCAGACGCCGCGACCCGCAGTTCGCGTGCGTCCATCACCACTTCGCGATCGGACGCCCGGACATGCAATAACACGGGCAGATCGCCGTGTCGCCGACCCAACATTTCTTTGAGGCGGTGGAGCCCCTCTTCTCCCAGCTGCCCGGCATCCACGCGGACGTGAAGCGCCCCGGGGACCCGAGCCGCAGGAGGAGAGTCGCCAGCGGCGTCGGCATCGCCGTTGGTCGAGGCAGACGCGACGAGAGCCGGGAGCGGGGCGACCTCCTCGGCGTCTTCGAGGGTCAGCACGCGGTCGGCTAAGAGCTTGGCCTGTTGCTCTGCGATATCGACCTTGCCGCGCACGACGATGACCGCATCGCGCTTGAGCAGGAAGTGCACCTGCTCGTAGGTCTTCGGGAAGATGATGACTTCACAGCTCCCCGTTAGGTCCTCTAGAGTCACAAACGCCATGGCCGAGCCGCCCCGCGTCGTCGCGCGTTTCACCGCAGTGACGATCCCCCCGACCGTCACGAGGGTCTTGTCCGGGAGATCCACCAGCCGGCTCAAGGATGCGTTGATCCGGGTGGCCATAACATCGTGCACGTGGCGCAGCGGGTGGTCGGAGATGTACAACCCCAGCATCTCTTTCTCCATGGCCAACAGTTCTTCTTTGGAGAACTCCTCGACCGGGCCGGTTGGAGATTCCTCGACGGGTGTGGCGCCCTCGGCAACATCGAATAACCCGGTTTGCCCCGAGGCCCGCGCGCGTTGGACCACTTGTGCGGCCTCCATAGCATCGTCCAGGGTCTGGAGCATCTGGGCGCGGGGGGCCCCCAGCGAGTCTAGCGCACCCGCTTTCACCAAACTTTCCAGCACGCGCCGGTTCGCCGCGTGCGAATCCACCCGCGCCAGCAGATCGCCCAGCGAGGCAAACGGCCCATCGGTTTTACGAGCCAGCAAAACGGCCTCGACTGACCCCAGCCCGACGTTCTTCACGGCGGCCAGGCCGAACCGGATAGCCTCTCCCGTGACGGTGAAGTTCTCGAACGACTCGTTTACGTTCGGCGGCAGAACGGAGATGCCCATGCGGACACATTCAGCGACGGCTGCGGCAATTTTCTCGGTGTCTCCGGCATCACTCGAGAGGACCGCGGCCATGTACTCAGCAGGATAGTTGGCCTTGAGGTAGGCGGTGTAGTATGCGATCAGCCCGTAACAGGCGGCATGCGCACGGTTGAAACCGTATCGGGCAAACGGTTCGAACTGGTCGAAGATCTGCTCGGCAACCGCGCCTTGGATGCCGCGATCGACACATCCCGCAATGAACTTGGCGCGCTGCTGCTGCAAGCGATCACGGATTTTCTTGCCGATCGCGTAGCGCAACACGTCGGCCTCCGCCGGCGAAAACCCGGCGAGCGCCTGGGCCACCGCCATGACGTCTTCTTGGTAGACCATCACCCCGTAAGTCTCGCGGAGCACGGGCTCGAGGGCCGGGTGCGCGTAGCTGATGGGTTCGACGCCGTGCTTGCGGCGGATGTACGTCGGAATGTTCGCCATCGGGCCCGGACGGAAGAGGGCGACCATCGCCATGATGTCCTGGATATTGGTAGGGCGCAAGTCTTTGATGTACCTCGTCATCCCCGCGCCTTCCAACTGGAAGACTCCCACCGTCTCTCCCGCGCCCAGGAGATCGTAGGTCTTCGTGTTGTCCAGCGGGATCGACGGGAGGTCAACGGATGTCTGGCGGGTCTTCTCGATGATCTTCATCGCGGTATCAAGAATGGTCAAGTTGGCCAAGCCGAGAAAATCCATTTTAAGCAGGCCGATCTTCTCCACCGCGGTCATGTCGTACTGGGTCATCACCAGATCGCCCTTGGTCGCCTTTTGCAGCGGCACGTGCTCAATCAACGGATCCCGGGAGATGATCACCCCCGCCGCGTGTGTGCTGGCATGGCGGGCCACACCCTCGAGCTTGCGACTCAGATCGAGCAGCCGGTGGATCTGCGTATTGTCCTCGGCAGCACGCTGGAGCTCGGGCTCACTACGCACGGCGTCGTCCAGCGTGGCATTGAACGGGATGAGCTTCGCGATGCGGTCCACGTCGCTGTACGGGAGGCCCATCACCCGCCCCACGTCGCGCACGGCTTGCCGCGCCCCCATGGTGCCAAACGTAATGATCTGCGCCACGTGATCGTGCCCGTACTTGTCCATCACGTAGCGGATGACCTCATCGCGCCGGCTGTCCATAAAGTCGACGTCGATGTCGGGCATGGTGTAACGCTGGGGGTTGAGGAAGCGCTCGAACGGTAGACGGTACTGCAGCGGGTCGACATCCGTGACCCCGAGCGAGTACAAGACAAGGCTCCCGGCCGCCGACCCTCTCACTGTGGTGAGAATCCGGTTCCGTTTCGCGAACCGGACGAAGTCTTGCACGATCAGGAAGTAGGCCGCATAACCCATGCGTTCGATAATCGACAGCTCGTACCGCAACCGCTCCTCCGCCTCAGGCGGGACGCGCTTGTAGATGGTGCGCAGCCCGCTGTCGCAGAGCTGACGCAAGTAGGAGTCAGCGGTCTCCCCCTCGGGGACGGGGAAGTGGGGGAGCTTCACGGCGTCGAGCTCGATGGTGAGATCGGCGCGCTCCGCCACTTCGAGGGTGCTCTCGAGCGCCTGGGGCAGCTCGGCAAACGCGTGGGCCATTTCCTCGCCTGACTTCAAGTAAAACTCCGGCGTCTGCCCCATGCGCGGCTTGTCGGTGGCGTCCAGGTTTACGTTCATCTGGACGCACATCAACGTGTCCTGGGCATCAGCGTCGGTGCGCTGGACATAGTGGACGTCGTTGGTGGCGACCAAGGGGAGGCTCAGCTCACCCGATAGCTCGCGCATCCCGACGATATTCTTCTGCTGCTCGGGCATCCCGTGCGACTGGACTTCGAGGTAGAAGTTCCCCGCCCCGAAGATGTCCCGGTACTGGCCGGCGACCTGCCGAGCTAAGGCCAAATCCCCACGCAGAATCGCCTGGGTGACCTCACCTTTCAAGCAGCCGGACAGGCCCACCAATCCCGCACTGTGCGCGGCGAGAACGTCTTTGTCGATCCGCGGCTTATAGTAGAACCCGTCTAGGTGCGCGGTCGTGGTGAGGGCGATCAGGTTGCGGTATCCCTGGGCATTGGTCGCCAGCAAGACGAGGTGAAACGCGCTGGCGTCCAGCTTGGGGTCGCGATCAGAGAGCGATCGTGGGGCGACATAGGCCTCCACTCCGATGATCGGCTTCAGACCCGCGGCTTTGGCCTGCAAGAAGAACTCGATCGCCCCATACATGACGCCGTGATCGGTAATCGCCACGGCCGGCATCCCCAGCTGCTTGGCGCGGGCGATGAGCGTAGGAATGCGGCTGTGACCATCGAGCAGGCTGAATTCGGTGTGCAAATGCAGGTGGACAAACGGGCTCATGCGCGGTACGTCCTCAAGCGAACTGCCTGGTGCCATTGTAACAGGCAGGACCAAACGAGAACACGAAGAAACCGTGACCCCTCTCGCATCTCCCCGCAGGCGCGATGTGCCACTAGGGCGTGACCTCTGCGGCTACCTCCATCACGCACTCCTCCAACACGTCGAGGGCTCGGTCCAACTGACTCTCGGGGATCACCAAGGGAGCGAGGATGCGGATCACGTTGTTGAAAATACCCGCCTTCAGCAAGAGCACGCCCCGCGTCATAGCGCGGTGAATGATCTCGGCGGTTTCGCGAACGGCGGGCTCCTTGGTGGTGCGATCGCGCACCAGCTCGATCGCCACCATCGCCCCCAGCCCGCGGACATCACCCACAAGAGCCGACTGCGCCTGCCACCGGCGGAACCGCGTGCGCATGCGCTCGCCGAGCGAAGCGGCGCGCGCGACCAAGTGCTCGTCTTCCATGATTTGGAGCACCGCCAGCGCCGCGGCACACGCAACGGGATTACCGACATACGTGCCGCCGAGGGACCCCTCCGGCAGGGCGTTGATGATGTCGCGTGCGCCGACCACCGCCGAGACCGGGAGCCCGACCGCAATCGATTTGGCAACCGTCATCAAGTCGGGCTCGATTCCGAAGTGCTCGATGGCAAACATACGACCCGTCCGCCCGATGCCCGTCTGCACCTCGTCGACGATCAGCAGGATGCCATAGCGGTCGGCCCGGGCACGCAGTTCCCGAAAGAAATTCATAGGCGGAACCACGAACCCCCCTTCCCCCAGAATCGGCTCGACGACAATCGCCGCGACACGGTCGGCCTGGACGTGCGTGGCAAACAGATCGTCGAAGTGCCGCATCACCGCCGCCGTGGCATCGCCGTCCGCCGTCCGGTACGGATCGGGGAACGGGACCCGGTAGACCTCCGGCATGAACGGTCCGAAGTTCTTCTTGTAGGGCTCCACCTTGCTGGTCAGCGAGAGGCTCATGTAGGTGCGACCATGGAACGCGCCCTGGAACGCGATGAGCGCGCTGCGGCCCGTCGCCGCGCGGGCGATCTTGACTGCATTCTCAACGGCCTCGGTCCCCGAGTTGAACAAGATGGCCGTCTTCGCCCGGGAGATCGGGGCGAGCTGGCATAACCGCTCGCACAACGCGATGTACGATTCGTAGGGCGCCACGCTGAAGTCGGTGTGGGTAAACAGGCGCGCCTGGTCGATAATCGCCTGCACCACTTTGGGGTGAGAGTGCCCGACATTGAGACAGCCGACCCCCCCGGACAGGTCGATAAAGGTGTGGCCATCCACATCGGTCAACAAGACGCCTTCGGCCCGCTGGATCACCGCCGGCAGGTGAATTCCAATGGCGTTGGCGACAAACTGCTCTTTCGCCGCGAGCAGCGCCTTGGATTTCGGGCCGGGGAGTGTGTAGCGGGGAGCCGGTGCCTTCGTCACAACTATTTCCCCCTTTGGATGGATCTGGCATCTGATCCCGCACGGTCGCCGTCCCGATCGGCGGGGATCGCGCACACCTGCTGCGGCGGAGCGTCGTCAGTCTTTGACGAGCGTCACCACCGCATGAATCCTGCTTGTCTGCGGCAGCAAGTCGACGGGGTGCACTTCGATAGGCCGAAAGCCCGCGGCCCGCGCGGCCGCCACATCGTGCACCAGCATCCCCAGGGAATGTCCACAGCAGACCACGCGAGTCACCCCTGCCGCGGCGGCTTCCGCAAACACCGCCTCCTCGACCGGGCGCCCGCGGGAGGTGATGACGGCGGCGTCCAGATGCGTGCCCCTGGCCCGGAGCTTTGCGATCACCCCCGTGGGCGCCCGGGTGTAAAAGATGCAGTTTGTGATGGCATTCGCGCGGGCATTCTCCCAGGCGCGATGCATCGCCTCGCGGTCTCGCGCGATCCCGATCACCTGGGCCGCTTTCCCCGCAAGAGATAGGGGGACGAGTCCCTCTTCGCAGGCGACGTCCACCACCGTGTGGGACGCGTCTAAGGCCAGTCCGCGCGCGATCGTCTGCAGCCAGAGGGGGAGAGCTCTCGGGTTCGGCGGGACAGACGCGTCTGCGTACAGTCGCCAGTGCAGTCCCGCAATCTCGTCTTCGATGTAGTACCGACCCCACAAGAGGCGGATCGCGCCGAGCAGCTCTGGCGTATGGGCCGGCTGAACCGACAGCAGGATGGACGTCAGATTCCCGATGCGGTCACGCAGGGCATACACGAGAGCCATGCGATCGGGCACCTCATGACTCGCGCACACCACGACCATGGCTTCCCCACTGTACACGCCCACCTGCGCAATGACCCCCCGCACCAATCCCCGTCCCGTGGTGCGGTCATAAACGGGCCACCCCAGCCCGGCGAGGACGTCACGGGCGCCATGCAGGATGCGGACATTGTCGGCATGCTGGATCGGACACTCCTGCACGTTGATGACTCGGAGATCCTCGCCTGGAACGTAGTACCCCGCCACCACCTTGTCCGCACGAAGCGCCACGGCGGCCTGGAGGCGATGACGGTACTCCCAGGGTGTGACGCCGACCGCGTCCCGGATTACCGCCCCGGTCTCCTGCAGCACCGGGGCGAGGTGTGTCCGCACGAGCTGTGTCTTCTGCGCGAGTTGGGCATCCGGGTTCATGTGTTGCCACTGGCAGCCACCACAGACTCCGAAATGCCGGCAGCGGGGAACTTCCGCATCGGGGGACTTGCGGACCAGCGTCGCGATCTTCCCTTCGGGGTGCCGGCCGCCGCGGGTGATCTCGACGACGGCTTCTTCCCCTGGGAGGGCAAACGGCACGGCCACGATCACCCGCCCAGCCGGGGCGAGCCCTGCGCCGTCGAGGTTCACCGAGCGGAATGACAACAACACGCGCACCCCCGGGCGCAACACCACAGGGACAGGGGGTTTTTTGCCTCCCGGCCCTGGGTGACGGCGCGACTTTTGTCGGTCCCGCCCCCCAGATGAGGGGCGGGACGCTGGTGAGGGAGAGCGGGATCTCATCGGGACAAATGCTCCTTCAACAACTTGGTCGCCACGTCGGGGTTCGCCCTCCCCCGCGTCTTTTTCATGACCTGGCCCACCAGGAACGTGAGGGCCGAGATTTTCCCCTTCTTGTAGTCGGCGGCGGGCTGCGGGTGTTCGGCCAAGACCGCGTCGATGATAGGGGCAAGTTCTCGTTCGTCGCTGATCTGCGCCACCCCGCGCGCGGCCACGAGGGCAGACGGCCGCTCGCCGCGTTGGAGCATTTCGCCCAGAATCTCCTTAGCCGTACGCCCGCTGATAGTGCCCTGGTCCATGAGGGTGAGCAGTTCGGCCAGATGGGCGGGGGTCATCGGCACTTGGTCGATCTCCTTGCCCTCGGCGTTGAGGTAACCGGTGAGATCCCCGACGAGCCAGTTGCAGACCGTCTTGGGCTGCGGGTACAAGCGCACCGTCTCTTCAAAGAACTTCGCCATCGCCGCTGAGGAGGTGAGCAGTCCGGCGTCGTAGTCGGAGAGTCCGTAGTCGGCCACATATCGCGCCTGTTTCGCCTCAGGCAGTTCGGGCAGGCTCGCCCGCACCTCACCGACCCGCGCAGGGGCAACGACGATGGGCACCAAATCGGGCTCGGGGAAGTAGCGATAGTCCTGAGCCTCTTCCTTCACGCGCGAGGTAAACGTCACCCCGCGCCGCTCATCCCAATGGCGGGTTTCTTGCTGCACGGACTCACCGCGAGCCAGCAATGCGCCCTGGCGTTCGACCTCATGCGCGAGGGCATGCTCGACAGAGCGAAGCGAGTTCATATTCTTGACCTCAGTGCGGGTGCCTAGCTCCGCGCCCGGCAGATGCAGGGAGACGTTCGCATCACACCGCAGGCTCCCCTCTTCCATCCGGCCAGTGCTGACCTCGATCGCCTGCAGCACCGCGCGCAGCCGCATCAGGAACACCCGTGCCTCGTGGGGCGAGCGCAGGTCCGGTTCGGTGACGACTTCCATCAACGGCACGCCGCTGCGGTTGTAGTCGATGAGGCTGTGCGTGACCGTGCCGCCCCGCTCGACGTGGACCAAGCGGCCGGTATCTTCTTCCAGATGGACGCGGCGGATGCCAATGCGCCGCCGACTCGCCCCGGAGGGAATCGACAGCTCCCCGTCCGTCGCCAACGGCGGATGCACCTTATACCTGTACTGTGTGATCTGGTAATTCTTGGGAAGATCTGGATAGAAGTAGTTCTTCCGATGAAACTGGCTTTGCGCCGGGACCGTGCAGGACAGCGCGACGGCGGTGCGCAGACCCAGATCCACTGCCTTGCCATTGAGGACGGGTAACGAGCCCGGCAGACCCAGGCACGTGGGGCAGATGAGCGTGTTGGGAGGAGCCCCGAAGATAACCGGGCAGGCACAGAACATTTTCGACGCCGTGCGCAGCTGGACATGAATCTCCAGCCCGATTACGACCTCGAAGTGTACTGGCGCTACCGTCGCCATCTCTGCCCTCGCCGACAGGGTTGCTGGAGTGTCATGACCGTTTTCGGGCTCGCCTCCGTCGTGCCGACGCGCGCCGCGACGTGGGCACCTGTCCCCGGGTGGCGGTCGCAGAAGGCGAAAGAATCGGCGGACGCGACTTGTGCCAGTCGGTCGCCTGTTCGTACGCGTAAGCGGCGCGTAGAACCGTCGCCTCATCGAATGGTTTGCCAATCAGCTGCAACCCAATGGGTAACCCCTGGGCGAACCCACACGGAATCGAGATCCCCGGCAGGCCTGCAAGATTCACAGGAATCGTGTACACGTCCGCGAGGTACATCTGCAACGGGTCAGCGACTTTCTCCCCGAGCTGGAATGCCGTGGTAGGCGATGTCGGCATCAGCACCAGGTCAACCTCCTGGAAGATGCGAGAAAATTCCTGACGAATGAGTGTGCGCACCTGCTGCGCCTTCAAGAAGAACCCTTCATAGTAGCCGGCCGACAGCGCGTAGGTCCCTAGCATGATGCGGCGTTTGACTTCACTGCCGAATCCCTGGGCTCGCGTGTGCGTGTACATCGTGAGGAGATCCTCGCCTGCGGCCCGCAACCCGTACTGCACGCCGTCATAGCGGGCCAGGTTCGAGCTGGCCTCGGAGGTCGCGAGCAGGTAGTAGGTCGGCAGCGCGTAGCGGATCGTCGGCAAGGAAACCTCGGTCACCACAGCCCCCAGGCGCCCTAAGTGGGTGGCTGCCGTGCGCACCGCGTCGCCGACGTCGTGCTGCAGCCCTTCTCCGAAGGCCTCACGCACCACGCCGACCCGCAGGCCCCGAACTCCGCGCGGCAGCGATGCTACCGTATCCGGCACCGGCACGTCGACGGAGGTCGAATCCCGGGGATCGTGCCCCGCAATCACGTGGAACAGCAAGGCCGCATCGGCGACCGTCCGCGTCAAGGGTCCGATCTGATCCAAGGACGAGGCGAACGCCACGAGACCATACCGCGAGACCCGGCCGTAAGTCGGTTTGAACCCGACGATGCCTGTGAACCCGGCTGGCTGGCGGATCGACCCGCCGGTATCGCTCCCGAGGGCGAGGGCAGCCATGCCAGTCGCTACCGCGACCGCCGATCCCCCGCTGCTGCCGCCGGGGACCCGTTGGGGATCCCACGGGTTTCGGGTCGGGCCGAACCCGGAGTTCTCCGTGGACGACCCCATCGCAAATTCATCCAAGTTCGTCTTGCCGAGGATAATCGCGCCCGCATCCTTGAGACGCGAGACGACGGTGGCGTCGTACGGCGGAACCCATCCGGCAAGGATGCGCGAGGCGCACGTCGTGGGCATTCCGGTGGTGCAGAGGTTGTCTTTGACCGCCACGGGCAGCCCGGCCAGCGGCGGGAGAGGATCCCCTCGCGCGTACCGCGCGTCCCACCTCTGCGCGGCGTCTACCGCTTGCGCGCGATCGACATGTAAGAAGGCATGCACCGTGCTCTCAAGCGCGTCAATGCGGTCGAGGCACGTCCGGACCAGGTCGCTCGCTGCCAGCTCCCGGCGGCGCAGACGCGCCAGCAGATCGGTGGCGGGGGCGTCAATCAGAGTGGGGGCTCCGTCTCAAGGACGGGGGGAACCTTGAAGTAACCGTCCTCGTGCTCCGGGGCGGTCGCCAGGACTGCGTCCCGCGGCAATGGTGCTGCGGGAACATCGTCTCGGACGACGTTCGTGAGCGCGATTACGTGCGAGGTCGGCTCAACGTGCTCCGTCTGGAGCTCGTTGAGGGTGGAGCAGTAGTCCAGAATGCTCGTTAACTGCCGGCGAAAACGGTCTCGTTCTTCCTCAGTGAGTTCTAGTCGGGCCAGTCGGGCGACGTGATCGACAATCGCGGGATCGAGGCGCATAACGGCATCACTGGTCCCAATCGTAGCATAGGACGCTGCGCCCCACTACCGCGATCCACACCCGGTCGTACCAGGGCGCCACGGCGGACGGCGTCAGTCGACTAAAACTTCACTCGCACCGGGTTATTGTGAACCGCGCAGACGAGGATCGAGGATATCCCGGAAGGCGTCGCCGAGGAGGTTCCAGCCGAGCACAAACAGGAAGATCGCCGCACCGGGAAAGACCACAGTAAACCAGTAGATGAACGGGTTGCCTGGCACACCAAGGATCCAGCTGCGCGACATGTTAATGAGCTGTCCCCAGTCCGCGTACCCCACTTCCGCCCCCAACCCCAAAAACGAGAGCGCAGCCGCGACCAGCACGATGATGCCCATGTCAAACGCCGCGACCACGAGCAACGGGTAAATCGCATTCGGAATTACGTGGCGGGTGATGATGCGCAGATCTCCCGCCCCCGCCGCGCGCGCCGCCTCCACGAAGTCCCGCTGTTTGACGGACAGGATATCGCCCCGGAGGTACCGCGCATAGGCCGGCCACCCCACGATCGCGATCGCGATCATGACCTTGTCCAGTCCCTTCCCCAGCACCGCTGTGATGACGACGGCGAGCACCAGGCCGGGAAACGCCAAAAACACATCCGTGATCCGCATCACAATCTCGTCGAGCCGCCGACCATAGTATCCGGCGATGCTCCCCATCACCACCCCGATCAAAATCGAGATCACTTCGACGGCGACCGCGACCCGAAAGGCGGTGCGTGTCCCCCACACGATCCCGTAGTACAGGTCGTACTGGTTGCCGGTCAACCCCAGTGGGTGCCCCGCCTTGGGGGGCGTGGGATCGGGGAGGAACCCTTCGTGGGGAATCAGGTACGGATCGCGGGTATTGGGCAGGGGAGGAGCCAGTACCGGCGCCAGAATGGCGACGGCGATGAACGTGAAGATGATCGAAAACCCGGCAATCGAGAGAGGATTGCGTTTCAACCGCCTGGTGAAGTCGGACGGAAGGGCCCAAAACGCCAACACCGCCGCCACCATGAGCACGAACACTCCCACATCCAAGGGGTGGCGCACTACCCGCAAGCGGAGAGGTGGGACGGCGGTCGTGAGGACCGCGAGTGCCACGAGCACACTGCCAGTAATCCGTAGCGTGTGAAGAGGGGTCGTGCGGGCAATCGTGGCGCGGATAACGCTCACAGAATGGCCCTCATCCGAGGCGAATGCGCGGATCGATCGCCGCGTACAGCACGTCGGCAGCTAAGTTTCCCAACACGGTGAGGGCAGCTACGAACATGGCGAACCCCGTGACGCCGGGGATATCTAACTGCACCGCGGCTTCCGCGCCCCACTTTCCAATGCCCGGGAAGTTGAAGATGGTCTCGGCCAGAACCACGCCGCCCAGCAACCCGACAAAGAGCAGGCTGCTCAGGGTGATGATGGGGATCAGGGCATTGCGGCGAGCGTGCAGGTTGATCACCACGTGCTCCGCCAGTCCCTTGGCGCGCGCCGTTCGAACGTAGTCTTGTCGCAAGACTTCCAGCATCGAGGAACGAGTGATGCGCACCAAGAGCGCCATCTCCACCAACACCAACGTGAGTGCGGGTCCAGCGATGTGTTTGACGGCATCCACGAAGATCCACCCCTGCCCGTTCAACAGCGCGTCGATTGTCAGAAGATGCGTGTAGGAATGAAACTCGGGGGACTTCGTGAAGAGGTCCGCGTCTAGTGACAGACGGCCCGGCGGGAACCAGTTCAGCCACCCGTAAAAGACCATGAGCAGGATGAGGCCCCACACGAACGACGGCATGCCGCGCAGCGAGATCGCAAACAGACGCGAGAAATGATCCACAAACTGATTTTTATGCACCGCCGCCTGCGTCCCGAGCCACACGCCGATGAGGAGCACCGGCACAAAGATGTAGAGCGTTAACTCCAGCGTGGCCGGAAAGAAAGCCGCGATCGCCTGGCTCGTGGGCATACGGGCTGTCTGTGACCAGCCCAGATCCCCGTGGGCCAGCTGTTGCAGCCACATCCCGTATTGCACGTACACGGGTTTGTCGAGACCGTACTTGCGGATGATGCTATCCAGCGCTCCGAGCTGCTTGACATCTGTCACAAACAACGCAGCCCGTTGCTGGGGCGAGACGAGCTGGAGGAGGGCAAAAATCAGAACGGTGACGCCGACGGCGACCAGCGGCAACAGGAGGAAACGGCGCGCGACGTACGCCCCCATTAGGTTCCCCCAGAGTTTCCCCCAGCGGATCCTGGGGGCCGGGCGCAATATCCCGGCCCCCAGGTCGTTGACTCTAGTGCGTCCTTACTGCCCCTTCGCGAAACGGTACGCGTATTCGTATCCTTCCGGGAACATGGGGTTGTTGTACCAACCCTTCACCCAGGAGCGCAAGACTAAGGTCCCCACGGAATATCTAATGTAGATCGTGGGGATGTCTTGATACGCGAGCTCCTGCAGCTTGAGGTAGGCCTGCTCCCGCTTCTTCGGATCGGGCTCCTTGCCCGCTTGCTCGATCAGCCGATCGACCTCGGGATTCTTGTACCCCTGTCCTGCCGAAAACGATCCGGTGCTGTGCATGAACGGCGTCGTGAAGTTGTCCGGATCGGGATAGTCCGCGGCCCAGCCGAGCGCAAACATCGGCAGCTTATGCTTGGGATACAGTCCCAGGTAGGTCGACCACGTAATGCCGCGGGTATCGATCTTGAACTTCGGGTTGAGCCCCTCTACGGCTTCCTTGACCATCTGCGTCAACGTCTGGCGGGCAACGTTCCCCGTGTTGAACGAGAGGGTGAACTTGAACCCCTTGTCCCAGACCTGACCACCCCAGGCTTCCTTGAATTCGGCGATCGCCTTGTCCTTGCTGACCTCATACCACTTACCCCGCGCGGCGTAGCCCAGCATGCCGAAGGGAATCGGCCCGTTGGCCACACGGCCCTTGCCGCGGTAGGCCTGGTCGATGTACGTCTGTCGGTCCACGAGGTACGCGAAGGCGCGCCGGACGTGGATGTCGCTGAAGAAATTCGGAGGGATGCCGTTCCCGTCCAGTTTGCCGCTGCCGATATCCGTGTTGCCCTCGGGATCAATGTTGTAGGTCATGAAGAGCGCCGGGCTGTTCCCTAGCGAGGGAAGGTCGTCGAGAACGCGCACGCCAGGCAGGCCCTGCACCGCCGGCAGGTTCGCCACGGTGCCGAGAGCAATCATGTCCGCATCGCCATTCTGCAGAGCGAGCCGGCGAGGGCCAAACTCCTCGACGTTTTGGAGGACGAGCCGGCGAAGTCTGGCCGGGGCCCGCCAGTAGTTGTCATTGCGGATAAGGGTGACGGTCTTGGTCCCCCGGTCCCACCGCTCCAGCTTGAAGGGTCCGGTGCCGTCGGCCTTGTCGAAGAGTGCCATCTGATCGGGTTTCGGAAGGTTGTTGAACTTGGCCATCGTCGCCTTTTGGCCGTCCCACCCTCCGTTGGCGACAACGAACTTCTGGGAGGACACCGGCGACCAGTTGGCCATGATGCTGAGGAATGCCCCATAAGGCTTGGCCAACGTGATCACCACATTGTTCCCTTGCACTTGGATGGCACGGTCGGAGCGGTCGAAGATGTCGGGAATCAAGTTCCCCTTCTCGTCGCGCGTCGACTGCACATCGAACCCCAGGATCGGCGCCAACAAGAGCCAGGACGGACCCCCGTCGCGGTCGGTCAGCATGATCCGCAGGAGCGAGTACTTGACATCGTCCGGCGTCATGGTGGTCCCGTCGTGGAATTTCACGCCTTGGCGGATCTTGAAGGTAAAGGTCTTCCCGTCAGCGGAGATGCCGCCGTTTTGGAGGCTGGGGACCTCGGTCGCGAGCATGGGATCGTAGAGATCCGTCCGTCCTCCCCGGAAGAAAATCAAAGTCTCGTAGATGTTCCACAGAATCGTGGCCGCGCTCGTGGTATCGTACTCCCACGCGGGATCCAGGCTCTCGGGGTCGCCCGCGCTCTGATAGACAAACGTGTCCGGATTCTTGACT
>DATGVF010000241.1:0-8161 GCA_035300645.1 bacterium | reverse complement strand
GTGCTGGTAGCTGGCGCTGCGGTGCTGCAACCCGACGAAGAACTGCCGCACCGTGATCGACGTCACGTCGGGGACAGCCGCGGTGAAGTGCTGCAGCCACCAGCGATAGGTGCTAATGGTGGCCGACGTGCAGCCGGCGATCTGTTTAGTAAGCAGAAAGGCCTCGAGGGCTTCATGCAACGGGTGAGCGTTGGCTTTTTCGCCGGGTTTCGGAGAGGGTGAAATCGCGAAACCCCGCTTTGGATGCGGGGTGGCGCGCCCGAGAGGACTTGAACCTCCGACCTTTGGCTCCGCAGGCCAACGCTCTATCCGCTGAGCTACGGGCGCACGCGCAGGCAGATTATAGCACAGCCCCCTTGCCCCGATGGATGCCGGCAATCGAGGCCGGTTGCGGGGGTAATTTCTCATTTCTGCGGGTACGATTCTGAGGAGACTCCTATGAGGTACGGCTCAAAAGGACGGTGAGGACCGTGCTGCGGGGTGTCGCAATCGTCGTCACATGCATCGCGCTCTTCGGACTACCGGTCGCTGCCCAGAGTGGCGCCGCGGTGGTCGCCGGGGAGGCAGCGGGTGATATTCGCGTCGGAGGAGATATCCACGACGCAATGGGGCTCCTCGGGTCTGTCGTCAACCAATCCGACCGAGAGAAGTATGTTGTGTATGACTGGCCGTTCAAACCGTTTCTCGTCGTTGCTGAGAAGGACACGGGGAAGGTCGTGCTCGTGTTGATCCAACTCAGCGAACAGTACAAAACGGACAAGGGCGGGATCACCGGCGGAAGCGACCGGACCATCGTGGAGGAAAGCTATGGCAAGGAGTTCGCGACCGATGAGGGGCGGACACTCACGATGATCTATGATCCCTTGGGCATTGCGTTTGATATCGGGAAATCCGGCGTCCTGTCGGGGAAAGTTATGTCGATCATCGTGTTCGTCCCTGGCCAGTGGAAGGCGATCACGGCGAGCCTGTAGTGAGCTAACTACAAATTAGGGCTCTGGCCCTCGCGCTCTCCGGCGGGTTTTGCGGAGCGGGAGAGGCTACGACTGGCGGAGGGGGTGGGATTCGAACCCACGGAGCAGTTACCCACTCAACCGCTTAGCAGGCGGTTACCTTCAGCCGCTCGGTCACCCCTCCAACCTTGCACCATACTACCACACCGGAAGAAAACTCAGACCCGAGCGCGTGTCTCGGAGCACCTTCAGTTCCACGCAAAGACGATGTGGGGAAAGCTCTGCGGCCATCTCTCTTCTGCCTGCGCGTCAAACATAACTGCCCAAGGCTCGAGCGATTTTCGAAACGCTGCGACGTCGACTCCCAGGTACGATGACGGATAGGGCGCGAGCCTGTCGCGGCCCTTAGTCAACAGCGTCACGGCACCGTGGCGGTTGTGTTTTTCGTAGTGGTAGAAAGCCGCAGCAACCTGGACGACCCCATGGTAGAAGTCTTTGTCGGGACCCGACGTCGCCCTCCACAGACCTTCCAGCAACTCGTGGCACTCAAAGAACAAGCCAGCATTAAAGAGCGCAATCCCGCGCTGAAGATCGCTGCTCGCGCGAGGGCGTCCACTCGTCGTCAGGAAACGTAGAGCCTCGATTAGCCGTGAGGTCTGCTGCCGAAAGTATCTGAGGTAGGGACCATACTGCGGTTTGAGCGTAAAGGTCGCGTCGCGCCGGGTCAGCACCCCTCGGTCCACGAGGTACGCTGCGCCCTGGGGTCCGACGCGCCAGCCTAGCGGGTCTGCAATCTGTGATGCGCGGGTGTGCAAAGCTTTCCACGGAACTCCGAGACGGTCATCCGAAGCGGTCGCACCATAGGCGGCGGCAACCGCTGCCCACGTGGCGCGATCTGGGTGGGCCACGGCTTCCAAGGCGAGGTCAGCGAGCACATGCTTGAGATCGACGTACGACATGCGAGATTCTTCGTGGTTAGGTGAGGCCGAACGTCGCGACCGTCTCCGCGAGGACCGCGGGGTCGGTCGTGGGCGCGGCGCAGGCCATGCCCGCGCAGACATAAGCGGTGGGCTGAGCCGAGTGGGCGATCATCGCGCGGACGACTTCCGGGACAGGGATGGTGGTCTCTCCATCTGAGTGTACCGAGATGATCTTGTCCGGTCGGAACGCCCGCAGCGCCGCTTCACGCAGTGCTGCGGTTTGTGGATGATTCTCCGCCCCGACGATGGTGACATGCGCGGGCTCGTGCAGCAGATCATCGAGCGCGGTGAGCATCGTGGAAGCGAATACACCCTGGAGCGCGAGCGGCGGTGCCTGAGCCTGCAAGAGGCGTTCGGCGATACTCCGGTAACTACTTACTCCGAGGATCCGAGACAAGCGCAGCAGGACAAGGGCGGCCACTCCGTTTGGAGAGGGGGTCGGCGAATCCTGGACCGGTTTGTAGGGTGTGTCGACTCCCGGTGCCGCCGGACCTCGCGGGATGTCCAGCAGGCCGGTGTCATCCCAGTAGTCGCGCAACACGACGTCCGTGATCTCCCGAGCCACCTGCACGTAGCGATTGGTGCCCGTGACTTCATAAGCCGACAGGAGCGCGCTAGCGATCTGGACCTGATCGTCCAGCAGCCGCAACTCGCCTGTTGCTCCTGGGCCCAGGACGTGCGCCACCCCTCGATCGGAGCGGTAGCCTTCCTGCATAAACCGTTCGAGCGCTCGCACCGCGACGTCCCGATACTCAGGCGTTCCCAGCACTTCGTAAGCCTGCAAGAATGCCGTAATCGCCATGCCGTTCCAGTTGGCATAGCAGGCCTCGTCGACAAAAGGCGCTGTCCGCCGCTCGCGCGCCGCGAGGAGTTTACCGCGCCCGCTCCCGATCAGCGTGCGGACATCGGCGACATCTTTGTGGAGCACAGCGGCAATGACGTCAGGGTCGCGGTCGATAAACAGTACGTGGCGCGAGGGATCGGTGTGCATCTCGCCGTTTCCGCGGAGGTGGTAGTGCTCGGCGAGGACCGCAAACTCCTCATCGAGGAGTGCCGACTTCGCCTCATCAATCGTCCACGTAAAGTAACTGCCATCGTCGGTCGGGTGGACGTCGGCATCTTGGCTCCCCCAAAATCCGCCGCGTCGCTGGTCCATCAGCACCCCCGTCAGGAACGCGGCCGTGTCCACCGCGACCTCTCGCAGCTCCGCGAGCCCGGTGGCCTGATAGGCGAGGACGTAATTGGAGAGCAATCCCGCGTTGTCGTAGAGCATCTTCTCAAAGTGAGGAACTCCCCAGTGCGCATCGGTGGCATAGCGGTGGAAGCCCCCGCCGAGCTGGTCATGGACGCCGCCGCGGGCCATCTTTTGGAGGGTGCGGGTCACCATCTGCTGCACCGCCTCCTCGCGCGTGCGCGCAAAATGGCGCACCAGCAGGTCTACAGTCGAGGGGTGCGGGAACTTCGGGGCGCCGCCGAACCCGCCGTGAGTCGGGTCGAACGCTCGGCGGATGCTGTCGATGCCAGCCGCCAGCAGTGTTGGATCCACCGCACCCCCGCGGGTCGGAGGACCTCCGAGAGAGGCGAGCTGGCGCTGCAACTGTCCCGCCACATCATCGACTTCGGCGCGGTTGTCGCGGTAATACTGCACGACGCTGAGCAGCACCCGTCTAAACGACGGCCGCCCGTAGGCATCGACTGGGGGAAAGTAGGTGCCTCCGAAAAAGACCTTGCCCTCGGGGGTCAAAAAGGCCGTCAGCGGCCACCCGCCCTGGCCCGTCAGAGCGCCGACCGCGTGCTGGTAGCGGGCGTCGAGATCCGGCCGCTCGTCTCGGTCGACTTTGATCGCGACGAAATGTTCATTGATGATCTTCGCCACATCAGGATCGTCGTAGCTTTCGTGGTCGAGGACGTGGCACCAGTGGCACCAGACTGCCCCCACGTCGAGCAGGACGGGTTTGTCCTCCTGCTTCGCACGCGCGAAAGCTTCAGCTGACCACGGCAACCATTGGACGGGTTGGTGCGCTGCAGAACGCAGATACGCGGACGTTTCACGAGCGAGGCGGTTCTCGGTCATTGCGACCCCATGCCCGACGGCCACGGTGCACGTTCAGCCTGTCGAGCGGTGCAGTCTCAGTATATCAGCCCGCCGATTGGGCCTTGTTTGTCTGCTCGACGAAGTTCAGCCGGAGGTTCGCGAGCAGCGTCTCTAGTTCGCGGCGTTCAGCGGCATCCACGCGGGGTCTGAGATGGTCGATCAACGCCCCGGTCGCGTCAATCACCAGCCGGGCGTCATCCAACTTGCGTTCTGTTTTCTTTGTCGCCTGATCGGGGAGCAGACCCATCGCCTGCCAGGCGCTGGAGGCGAGCAAGGACACGCACCAGCGCAGCAGGTCGATGGCCTGCAGCGGCACACGCTCCGCATCATCCTCCGACTCAGGGGCGCCGGGTGTCTTCGACTGTGTTTCTTCCATCACCACACCTCCTGCCAACTGAGTGTACCGCACAGACCTGCTGGGTCGTACCGCCTCTACCGCAGGCGGGGGTCAAGGGCTTCTCGCAGTCCGTCTCCCAGGAGGTTGAGAGCCAGCACTGTGAGGAAGATCGCCAGGCCCGGGAAAATCGCCGTCCATGGTGCCGTGCTCAGGTACGGCTGGGCCAGGTTGAGCATCGATCCCCAGGCAGGCGTCGGGGGTTGGGTCCCCAGCCCGAGAAAGGACAAGGTCGCCTCGGCGGTGATGGCTCCGGCCATGTCCAGAGATGCCTGGACGAGCAGGGGAGAGAGACTGTTCGGCAAGAGGTGGCTCCAGAGGATGCGGCCGTCTCCGGCACCCATCGCGCGCGCCGCCTCCACATAGGGTTGTTCCCGTTCCCCTAATGCCTGCGCGCGCGCCAGCCGAATGAATCGGGGGGTGAAGACTAATCCGATCGCGATCATGGCCTTCTCCACCCCGGCGCCTAGGATGGCCACGAGCGCCAGGGCCAGGACGAGGAAGGGGAACGAGAGCAGCGCATCCGTCAGCCGCATGACCACGTCGTCCACGCGTCCTCCGTAAAACCCGGAGAGCAGGCCCACGGGTAGGCCGATCACGACGGCGATACTGACCGAGATAACCCCGGCCAGCAGCGCGATGCGTGCGCCGAAGATCACCCGGCTGAATTCATCCCGCCCGAGATCATCGGTGCCCATCGGATGGGCGAAGCTCGGTGGAGCCAGCACTGATCCAAAGTCGGGCTTGATGGGGCTGGCGTGCACGAGCCAGGGCGCCAAAATCGCGGCCGCCGTGATCGTCAACACCACCCACAGGCCGATCAATGCCAGCCGGTTGCGCGCGTACCGGCGGAGGAAATAGCCGACCCCATACCGGCGTGCGATATCCTCTCGGCCTCCGCCGCCCGCGACGTCCATCGCAGCTCTCACCCTGGTGCGCGCGCTCATTCGGTCCGGGCCCCCAGCCGAATGCGCGGGTCGAGGACAGCATAGGTAAGGTCCACGGTCAGATTCGTCGCCACGACGGCGAGGGCGGCGAACAGCACCACGCCCTGGATCATCGGGAAGTCGCGGGTGAGGATCGAATCCACCGTCAATCGGCCCAGCCCTGGGACGGAAAAGATGGTCTCTGTGATGACCGCGCCACCCAGCAAGCCCGACAGTTGCAGTCCCATGACCGTGATGACCGGGATCATCGCGTTCTTCAGGGCATGGCGGGTGACGACGACGGTGTCGGTTAACCCCTTCGCCCGCGCCGTGCGGATGAAGTCACTGCCTAAGACCTCCAGCATGCTGGACCGCAACAACCGCATCACGAGCGCAGCCAGCGCGGTGCCGAGCACAATGGCGGGCATCACCATCAGCCGGACGTTGCGGGTGAGATCGATCCAGGGCTCGACGTAGCCCGACGGAGGGAGAAGGTGTCTGTTGACCGCCAGCAGGTAGATCAGCATGATGCCCAGCCAGAAGTTGGGAATGGAGACCCCAGCCAGGGCGACCGCTGTTGCCGCGTAGTCCACGGGGGTGCGCTGTTTGTAGGCGGCCACCACGCCGGCGGGAATGGCGATCGCCCAGGCCACAACGAGTGAGACGACCGCGAGTTCAACAGTGACGGGCAACTTCAAGAGCAACGTGTCCAGCACGGGACGGCCGTCGCGTACCGAGCGGCCGAGATCCCCCTGCAAGAGATGGGTCAGCCAGATAAAGTATCGGATGACCAGCGGACGATCCAGCCCCAGGTCCTTGCGCAAAGCCTCCAGCGCCGTTTTGCTTACTTCCTCTCCCAGCATGATGCGAGCCGGATCGCCGGGGATGAGCGCGATCAGCGAAAAGACGATGAGGCTCACAAAGAACAGCACGGGGAGTGTGAGGAGAAGGCGGCGAACGAGGTACCGGCTCATCGCAACGGTGGTGCTGCGGGGGAGGACATCCCGTCCTCCCCCGCCCGAGTTACGGAGTCAACCAGGTAGAGCGGAACCGCATCATACCATCGGAGTTGTGCACGAATCCCTGCAGTTTGGGGCCGAGCACCTTGTACTGCTTCGGCCACCACAAGAACATGTACGGCACGTCGTCGGAGAGAATGTCCATGGCCTCCGCGTACGCGCGTTTGCGCTGGTCCGGACTCGTGAGGATGCGCGCGGCGTCCAGCAGAGTGTCGACGCGCGTATTGCCGTAGCTGGTGTAGTTGAAGCCGCCGCCCGTGACAATATGGGCGTAGATGTTGCCGTCCGGGTCCGGTCTGCCGCTCCAGCCCAGCAGCACGGCCTCAAACTTGTGAGTGTCGAGTTGGCTGAGCAGGGTGCCGAACTCCACGAGCTCGATATTCACCTTGATCCCCCCGTCTGCGGCCATCGACTGAATGATCTGGGCCACTTGCTGGCTGACGCGGGTCGGCGGGATCTTCAAGGTGAACGAGAACCCGTTGGGCATGCCCCCGTCCTTCAGCTTCTGGCGCACCAGGTCCAGATTGCGCTCGGGGATGCGCGCATTGACTGGGATACTGTAGGTAAACATTGCAGGCGGGAATGGCCCGTTGGCAGAATCGGCGGTGTCCCCGAAGACGACTTTTACAATCGTGCGCCGATCGATGGCGGCGTTGAACGCCTGGCGGAGAAGTTTGTTGTCAAACGGCGGGCCGGCGAGGTTCAGGTGAATCCCCTGAAATTCCAGACCGCTGCGCTCCAACAAGCGGAGCGTTGGATCCGTCCGGAGTTTGGGTATTTCGGTGGGCCCGACTTGATCGATGATTTCCAGCTCGCCTGCGCGGAGGTTCGCCAGGCGCACGTTTTCGTCGGTGAACGGGCGATAGACGATGCGCTCGATGTTGCCCGCGGTGCTGTCCCAATGGCGGTCGAACCGCTCCAAAATGATGCGTTCCTGCGGGCGTTTCTCCACGAACTTGTATGGGCCAGTCCCGACCGGCTCCCGCGCCAGCCCCTTGCCCAACCGCTGGGCGGCGGCGGGGGACACCATCATCCCGGCGCGGTCGCTGAGGGTGGCCAGGAACGGGCTAAATGGTTTTTCCAGAGTAATGCGCACCGTGTACGGATCGACCACCTGCACGCCGGTCACCAGGTTGACTTCGCTGAACCGCGGCGATCCAAACGACTTGTCCAGCATGCGTTCGAAGTTCGCCTTGACGGCCTCTGCAGTAAAGGGTGTGCCGTCATGAAAGACGACACCCTGCCGCAGCTTGAACGTATACGTCCGGCCGCCGTCCGCGATCTGCCACGAGGTGGCCAGCATCGGGACGATCTCCAAGTTCTGGTTGATGTCCACCAGTTTGTCGTAGAGATTCTGGAAGACCTGACGGTCGACCGCGGCGGAGGACTGGTGGGGGTCCAAATTTGGAGGGTCGGCGTTGAGACCGGCCCGGAGCGTCCCGCCCCGCGGGGGCGCGGCGGTGGAAATAGCTGCGGCAACGAGTATCAACAAAGCGACATACATGACACCTGATCGCTTCATTGCATCCCTCCTTCAGGGGGAATACGCTTGTCCTCGCCGTGGAAGATGCGGGAAAGAATTGGCTTTGCCGTCCCGCTCTCCTGCCTCTGGCTTGGCTCTAGGAGGTGCCGCTTCACGTTACCCGGGTAGGTCTTTGACCGCATGGCGTGCGGCCTGCAGGCGAGGCTCGGTAACGTCGACGGGAATCGTACAACCAGCCGCCAGGATGAGGCGGCGCCCGCTTGTCTGTACGATGGCGTTGTGGATCTCGCTCGTGATCTCCTCAGGCGTGCCCG
>DATGVF010000240.1:0-3656 GCA_035300645.1 bacterium | reverse complement strand
TGCCCCTGATCTACGACTACCTCAAGGAAAGCGGCTTTGCTGAAGAACCAGCGTGGCTGAAGGAACGCCTAGCGGCCGCGGATGATCCAAACCCGGTCATCGTGGCCGCGGCGCTGCAAGAGCCCATCAGCGCGTTGTGCCGCGGAGTGCTGGACCTCTTTGTCTCGATACTGGGTGCGGAGGCGGGAAATCTCGCCCTGAAAGTGCTCGCCACCGGTGGCGTGTACCTGGGCGGGGGGATTCCCCGCCGCATCATCCCCGCCCTCGACGGGCGGACGTTCATCGACGCCTTCCGGCGGAAAGGGCGGTTGGCCCCGCTGCTCGCCCGCATTCCCGTCCACGTGATCTTGTTGCCGCAGGCCGCCTTGTGGGGGGCGGCAACGTACGGCCTGCAGGAGCGCGCATGACGCCGTGCACGCCCTCCGCACAAACTCAACGGCGAGGAGAGAGACTATGGAGTTAGCGATGGTTGGGCTAGGACGCATGGGCGCGAACATGACGGAGCGGTTAGTCCGGGGCGGACACCGCGTCGTGGGCTACGCGCGGTCGGCGGAGTCCCGCCAGCGGGCCGTGCAGGCGGGTGGAGAAGCGGTCGCCTCCCTCCAGGAGGTAATGACCACTTTGCGCGCCCCGCGCATCATCTGGTTGATGATTCCTGCCGGCGCCGCGGTCGATCAGACGTTGCAGACGCTCCTACCCCTCTTAAGCCACGGCGACACCGTGGTGGATGGCGGCAACTCCTACTACCGCGATACTCTTCGCCGGGCTGCAATGGTGAGCGAGCGCGGACTAGAATTCGTCGACGTCGGCACGAGCGGCGGCATCTGGGGGCGCACTGAAGGCTACAGTCTCATGGTGGGGGGCCACCCCAACGCCGTGGCCCGCCTCCGACCGATTTTCCAAACCCTCGCCCCCGGACCGGATCGAGGATGGGGCCATGTCGGCCCCCACGGGGCGGGACATTTTGTGAAGATGGTGCACAATGGGATTGAGTACGGCATGATGCAGGCGCTGGCGGAGGGCTTCGCCCTCATGAAGCGCAAGACCGACTTCCACTTGGATGTGCGGCAGATCTCGGAGATCTGGCGCTACGGGAGCGTGGTCCGCTCGTGGTTGCTGGATCTCACCGCTGCCGCGCTGCGGCAGGACCCCGAGCTCGCTAACGTGATCCCCCGGGTTGCCGACTCCGGCGAAGGTCGCTGGACTGTCTCCGAGGCGATCGAGCTGGACAGCCCGGCTCCGGTCATCACGCTCGCCTTGCTGGAGCGGCTGCGCTCGCGAGACGACTACGCGTATGCGGACCGGTTGCTGGCGGTGATGCGCGAGCAATTCGGCGGGCACGAGGTCCAGCGGGTCAAACCGTGACGGCGCCGTCGCAAACCAGACCGAGTATCTACGTCTATCCTGACCTTGAGGCCATGAGTCAGGCCACCGCCCGCGCCCTGGTCGATCGCGTGCGCTCGGCGGTGGAATCCGAGGGGCGCTGCGCGCTGGCGCTGTCTGGCGGCAACACCCCGCGCGCCTTGTACCGTCTGCTGGCGGAAGACTACGTCGAGCGCGTCCCATGGAATCAGGTTGACTTGTTCTGGGGTGATGAGCGATATGTGCCACCCGATGACCCGCGCAGCAACTACCGTATGGTGAAAGACGCGCTCCTGGATCGTCTACCGATCCCGTCGAAAAACGTGTACCCGATGCCGACCTCCCATGCCGACCCCGAGGACGCGGCGCGTGCGTATGAAGCACTTTTGGCGCAGCGGTTTGCAGGCCGCTGGCCGCGCTTCGATCTCGTATTGCTGGGCTTGGCCTCGGACGGCCACATCGCATCGTTGTTTCCGGCCTCCCCGGCGCTTCAAGCCCGCGATCGCCGGGTGATCGCGGTGCGGGCGTCCGTCGATCCCCCGCAGCGGCTGACGATCACGCTGCCTGTCATCAATCACGCGGCGGCCGTCTTCTTCCTCGTGGCGGGTAAAGGGAAGGCGGGCGCGGTGCATCGGGTCCTGGTGGGTCCCTGTGATCCGGTGACTTGTCCCGCCTTGGGCGTACAGCCTACTGCCGGGGATGTCGTCTGGTGGATTGACGAAGGCGCCGCAACATTTCTTGGTCCGTCGGTCCGTACCCCCTCGCCGCCCGCGTAAATGCGGTGTACGGGTCCGAGGGCGCAGGCGAAATCGCGGCGGACTGCCGCGTGTGGAGGTTGAGGGATGGCAGTGAGCTGGGAGAGGATGGCACAGATCGTCCGATCCGCACGGACCATTGCCGTCGTGGGTTTGTCTGACAAGCCCGATCGGCCAAGCAACGAGATCGCGCGCTACCTGCAAAAGGCGGGCTACCGAATCATTCCGGTGAACCCGCGCCTCACGGAGGCGCTAGGCGAACGAGTGTATCCGAGCCTGCGGGAAATCTCTGAACATGTGGATGTCGTGTTGATCTTCCGGCGTCCTGAGGCGGTGCCTCCCGTCGTGGAGGACGCGATTGCCCTGGGTGCCCCGGTCGTGTGGATGCAGCCCGGTGCGGAGAACCTCGAAGCCGCCTCGCGCGCGCAGGCCGCAGGGCTCACCGCGGTGGTAGGGATGTGTATGCGCACGATGCACCGATCGTTAGCGGGGGCGCGGATGTGAGAGTCCCGCGCGAGAGTGCGAGGAAGATCATGGGGCTAGAGTAAGCGCGCCGTGGCGTCCGATGCTGTGAGCTCGATCACTGCCCCGCCGGTTTTGCCATCGCCCATCGTGCAATTGACCACGAGCGTGTCCCCGTGCCGCTCTATGCCTGGGGACTCATGGACGTGACCGCACAGCACCACGCGCGGGTGCAGGCGCTCCACGAGGTCCCGGATACGCGTAGAGCCGATATGCTGGCCGCTGGGTACCACGTCCAGAATGCCGCGTGGGGGTTCGTGCACCACCAAGATGTCGCACGAGCGGGTAACGTCCGGCCCGCCGAACGAGACACCGTTGATGATCACCGGATCAGGCCCACCCAGCTGCCCTTGAGTGCGGATCCGAGCGGCTTCCGCCGGGTGGTCCATATTCCCGGGAACGGCGAGAACAGGGAGAGGAAGCGCCAGCAGTTCTAACGTCTCGCTCCCGGTGCCCGCGTGCGTCAGATCGCCAGGGAGCACGACCACGTCGGGCCGGATTTCAGTGATGAGGGCGCGGACACGCGCGATCCGGTCGGGCTGGCCGTGCTGGTCTGCACAGGCGAGGATGCGCACAGCGACGGTCTGTTCTGAAAACACACTCAGACCCCCTCCTAAATCATACCGGGGACCTGAGCTCAGGGGCACGGGGTTCTCCCTGTCACAGGAACGCCGCGGATCGTCCAGAAGGGAATACGCAGTGAAGCCGACAGATCGCGTTCTCGCCGCGCTGCACGCGGGCGGCGTCGCCACTGACATTTTGGAATTTCCTCATAGCACGCGCACGGCCGCCGACGCTGCGGCTGCGGTCGGCACGACGGTGGCTCAGATCGTAAAGTCGCTCGTGTTCCTGGCCGACGCACAGCCGGTTCTGGTCTTGGCCTCAGGGGCGAATCGCGTGGACGCCACCAAGCTGGCCCGCGCCGCCGGCGTCCGCGCCATCACCAAGGCGAATGCCGATGTGGTCCATGACGTTACCGGATTCGCCATCGGAGGAGTCCCTCCGGTGGGGCACCCG
>DATGVF010000239.1:0-13962 GCA_035300645.1 bacterium | reverse complement strand
CATCCTCTACGGCCTCCCGCGCACGGCGCTGACGGCTCTGTTCACTCCTGAGCACGGGTTCAACGGATCGGGCCTCGAGCCCGAACAGCACGTTCTTCCTACCCCCATCCCGGTCTATAGCCTGTTCGGCCGAGTCACCGCGCCAACCCGAAAGATGCTCGCCTCCGTGGATGTGCTGGTCATCGATTTGCAAGATGTGGGCGTTCGACCGTTCACCTATGTCTCCACGATGGCGCTCGTGATGGAGGCGGCTCGCCAAGCGGGCAAAGCGGTGGTGGTGCTGGACCGACCCAATCCCATGGGCGGAGTGATCGTCGATGGCCCCGTGCTCGAGGAGCAGTTTCGGTCGTTTATCGGCATGTATCCCATCCCGTACGTGCACGGCATGACGATCGGCGAACTCGCGCAATTGTACAACCAGGCCTTTGGGATCGGCGCGGACCTCCGGATCGTCCCCATGCGGGGATGGGTCCGGCGCATGCGGTGGTCAGACACCGGCCTCCCGTGGCCCACGCCCTCTCCCGGGCTGCTGACCGACGACAGCCCCCTCTACTATGCGACGACCGGGGCGATTGACGGGACGAACCTGTGGAACGGCGTGAGCACCGACTCTCGATTCCGCGTGATCCTCGGACGGTGGATCGATGGGGCGAAATTAGCCGAGCGGTTGAACCAATACCAGTTGCCCGGCGTACTATTCACAGGGGTCACGATTCCCTACCCGGTCAGCCATCGACTGTGGTCGGGCGTCCAGCTGCAGATTACCGATCCGGCCGTCTACCGGCCGTTGACGACAACGGTGTACATCCTGGTGGAGATCCGGAAGATGTATGGCAGACAGTTGACGTTCTGGCGCCCCCGCCGGGGAGGATACTTCTTTGATAGCGTGTGGGGAACCCGCGAGGTGCGGCTGGGCATTCAGCGCGGCGACGACGCCGCCACGATCGTGGGACGGTGGCAACCAAGCCTAGAGAAGTTCCTTACCTTGCGTCAGCGCTTCCTGTTGTACCCTGACGCCCCCCTGCCGGTCCACGGGGCAGGGCTCAATCAGCCCTCACTCGAGGAAGAGAGTGCGGGGCGACGCGTGATGCCATTTCCCAACTGGAGGGGACAAGAATGAGCAAGCGATCGATCATGGCAATGATCCTGGCGGGTGTCTTAGCCACGACGGCGGCGCCGGTGTGGGCGGATAAGGGGTCGAAGGACTTTGAGAAAGGGCAGGCGTTTTGCCCGGCGCATGTGCTCGTGGTCGGCGGGACCCTCATCCAGTCCGGCCGCTGCTACGTGCTGGCGGTGTTGCGCAACAACCACGGCACGTTTCTCGCGTTCCTAAATCCGTCGGTGGAACGGTCCCGCGGGCCGATCAGGCTCAACAGTGAAGACGGCCAGCGGGTGTCAACGAAGGTGATCTACCTCGTGCCGATTGGGGCGGCGGGGATCTCGGCGGCGGTGATCCCGGTGAACACGGTGCAATTGGTCGGGATCCATGAAGAGGACCGCCACGAGGAGGAAGGCGAGAACAACGACGGCCAGTACGGCAACGAAGGCCAAGGCAACGATAGGGTCGTCTTGGTGGTCACGGGCATCCCCATCCCCAACCTGGCCGTGACTTTCATCGTCCGTCTCTAGACACGCGATATCGTTTCGGGCGTGGTCTGCTGGGAGGCACGTGACAACCGCGTGCCTCTCAGTGCTTTTGGCGGCCCGCGCCATCTCGTCCGTTGCGAATCAGGAGCAGATGATTCCCCCTATCTGCATGTCGCCAGTCCCCTGGAGGGACGATCGGCCGGGTACGGAATGGTCCCCCTGCTGAGGTGGACCATGGACGCCTACGACTGGCTGATCGAGCATGTGGATCGCACTTATCAGGAAGGCAACTGGGCGGGGACGGGCGTGCGGCCCGCCCTGGAGGGCGTGAGCGCGGAGCTCGCCGCGTGGCGGCCGCACCCTGAGCAGCACACAATCGCGGAGATCGCCTTGCACATGGCGTACTGGAAAGATGCGGTCGGCGCGCGCTTGGCCAACCGTCCGTGGGCCTACGACAAGGAGCAGAATTGGCGACCGGTACCCGCCACAGCACACGGGTGGACGAGCGCCCTCTCGGAACTTCAGGCTGCGCACGACCGGCTCATGCGGGGTCTGCGCGCCCTGTCCAGCACCCATCTCATGGCAGCCGTAGATACGACACCCGGGGGGCCAACACGAGAACTGCGCGTGATCGATCTCGTTGTGGACATTGCCACGCACGACCACTATCATGCCGCCCAAATTTTCGTGCTGAAACGACTCCACGGAGTCCCCGGAGACGCGGCGGCTTGACCGAGGTGATCGCGTCTGGTAGCGTCGATGAGGTAGGGGATGCGCAAGGAGGCGCGGTAGTGGGGATGCAGCAGTCAGTGCAGCCAGATTCTTCTGGGCGCGCCTCGTGACGCCTAACTAGCCGTCTGCTTCGCAGCACGTCGGCCACGGGCACCCCGGACCCCGTGGCCGTTGCATTTCGTAACCCGGCACCACATCACATCGCCGATAGGGACCAGGAGTTTTGATGGCCGTTTCCGTTCCGTACCGACAACACAGAGAATTTCTTGTGACCTACTTGCGCCCTCAGCTGCCTCGGGTGGTGCTCCTCACCGTGTTGCTGTTCACCGGGATTGCCCTCCAGCTGCTCACCCCGCAGATTGTCAGCCGCTTTATCGACTTGGCACGAGCGGGAGCGGCTGTCGAGGCGTTGGCGCGACTCGCGTTCGCGTACCTGGCCGTCGCGGTCGCAGGCCAAATTATCTCCGTCCTTTCCGTCTACTCCGGCGAAAACGTCGGGTGGACGGCGACCAACACTCTGCGCGAAGCCCTCGCGCTACACTGCCTGCGCTTAGACCTGTCGTTCCACAATGCCAAGACCCCGGGGGAGATGATCGAGCGGGTTGACGGCGATGTCACGCAACTCTCCTCGTTCTTCTCGCAGTTCGTCATTCGCGTGGTCGGCAACGCTGTGCTGCTGGTTGGGATCTTGGTCTTGTTGTACCGTGCGGACTGGCACGTGGGTCTGGCCTATGCGGGGTTCACCATCGGCGCGCTGCTCATTCTCCGCTGGCTCATCGCATCTGCGGTGCCCTACTGGAGAGACGCTCGACAAACGAGCGCCGTCTTGCTGGGATTTCTTGAGGAGCGCCTGTCGGGGACTGAAGACATCCGGTCCAGTGGCGCGGTCCCGTACGTCATGAGGCGGCTGTACGAAGTTCTGCGCACCCAGCTTGAGAAGTCCCGACGGGCCTGGCTGCGGGGGTCAATGCTGTGGGCGACAACGGCGGGACTGCTGGCCCTAGCCAATGCGCTCGCCTTCGGCATGGGGGCCTACCTGCTCCACCGCGGCGTCATCACCTTGGGCACCGTGTACTTGTTCTTCCATTACACCGAGATGCTGCGGCGGCCGCTCGAACAGATCACTCGGCAGATGCAAGAACTGCAGCGCGCTGGCGCGAGCATCGGGCGAGTCGGGGACCTGCTGGCGTTGCAGCCGACGGCGACGGATGGACCACGTTCCCTGCCCGCGGGGGCGCTCGAGGTCCAGGTTGACCACCTCTCCTTCGGCTATGACGAAGGCGACCCGGTGTTAGAGGACATCTCCCTGCGTGTGGCGCCGGGGCGGGTGCTGGGGCTGCTGGGCCGCACGGGTAGTGGTAAGACGACGATCGGTCGGTTGATGGTGCGCTTCTACGATCCCACCGCCGGGGCCATTCGCCTGGGCGGGACGGACATTCGCGACGTGCCGCTCACGGAGCTGCGCAACCGCGTGGGGCTCGTGACACAGGACGTGCAGCTGTTTCACGCCTCCGTGCGCGATAATCTGACGTTCTTTGACCGCGGCATTGCCGACGCGCGGATTATGGCGGTATTGGGCGAACTGGGCCTCGCCGATTGGATTGAGACATTGCCGCGGGGCTTGGACACGCCGATAGGCCCGCACGTGCTGTCCGCCGGGGAGGCGCAACTGCTGGCGTTCGCGCGTGTGTTCTTCAAGGATCCCGGACTGGTCATTCTCGATGAGGCCTCGTCGCGCCTGGACCCGGCGACCGAACAGCTCCTGGAGCGGTCGGTGAATGCGCTACGGCGCGGCCGTACGGCGATCATCATCGCCCATCGTCTGGCGACCGTGCAGCGGGCGGATGAGATCATGATTCTCGATGCCGGTCGGGTCGCCGAAGCGGGACCGCGCGCAGCGCTCGCCGCCGATCCCACGTCGCGGTTCGCCTCGCTGTTGCGCACGGGTTTAGAAGAGGTGCTGGCGTGAATACCTGGCGCCTGTTGCGGCGGCTCTTGCTCTATGAGCCGAAGTTGTTCGCGTTAAACATGCTGTTGTGGACGGCGTTCTGGGTGACGCCGCTGCTTGTCGGGCTCGTGATGCGGGCGATTTTCGACGCGCTTACTCGGGGGCAGACCGTCGGCGCGGGTCTGGAGACTCTCCTCGCAGCCCTCGTGGGTGTGGCGGCGGCCCGCATTGCGATCAACGTGTGGGGGGTGAGCGCCTGGGCCTCGTACTTCTTCAGCCGTGCCGGGCTGCTGCGCAGCAACCTGCTCGAACGAATCCTCAATCGCCCCGGAGCAAAAGCGTTGCCCGACTCCCCCGGGGAGGCGATGAGCCGGTTCCGGGACGACGTCGACGAGATCCTGCGGCTGGTGGAGATGGTCGTGGACGGCGTCGGCGTGCTGCTCGCGGGGATCATCGCCGCGGGGATCATGTTTTCCGTCAATTCCTACATCACCACCGTCGTGCTCGTCCCGCTGGTCGTCATGGTGGCCGTGGTCGGCGCGCTGCGCCAGCAGATCTTGAGGTATCGGCGGGCGGCGCGCGAGGCCACCGGCCGGGTGACCGATCTGATCGGGGAGATGTTTGGCGCAGTGCAGGCCGTCAAGGTCGCGACGGCCGAGGACCACGTCATTGCGCACTTCCGCACGTTGAACGAGGACCGGCGACGGGCATCGCTCAAGGACAGCTTGCTCACCGAACTGCTCAATGCGGTGTTTTGGAGCTCCGTGACGCTGGGGACCGGTCTAATTCTCCTGCTGGCCAGCCAAGCGATTCGCGCAGGGACCTTCACGGTGGGCGATTTCGCCCTCTTTGTCTTCTACCTCAGCTTGGTCACTGAGGCGATGACCACCGTCGGCAATTTCGCCGCCCGCTTCCGCCAGGTCGGCGTCTCCGTGCAGCGCCTGGCGGACCTCCTCCCGGACGAATCGGCCGACCGGCTGACCGATGCGCATCCGCTATACCTCACCGGGGCGGTGCCCCCCGTTGCGTTCGTCGAGAAAGTTCCGACGGATCGGTTAGAGACATTGGTGGCGCGAGGGCTCACCTTTCGTGATCCGGCCACGGGACGAGGGATCGAGGACGTCAGCTTCACCCTGACCCGCGGAGAATTCACGGTGGTGACGGGCCGAATCGGCTCGGGCAAGAGTACGCTCGTGCGCGCGCTGATCGGTCTACTGCCCAAAGATGCGGGCGTGATCTTGTGGAATGGACAGCCTGTCCAGCGCCCCGCGGAGTTCTTCGTTCCCCCTCGCGTGGCGTACATCCCCCAGGTCCCGCGGCTGTTCAGCGAGGCCCTGCAGGACAATGTGCTGTTCGGACTTCCCCTCACGCGCGCCGATCTGCCCGGCGCGGTGTGGTCGGCTGTCATGGAACGGGACGTGGAGATGCTGGAGCGTGGGTTGGATACCTTGGTCGGCCCGCGCGGAGTGAAACTGTCCGGCGGGCAGGTCCAGCGCACGGCGGCCGCGCGGATGTTTGTGCGCAAGCCCGAGTTGTTGGTCATTGATGACCTCAGTAGCGCACTCGATGTGGAAACCGAACGGATCCTGTGGGACCGGCTCTTTGCGTTGGAAGACGTGACATGCCTTGTGGTCTCCCACCGTCGAGACGCGCTGCGGCGGGCCGATCACATCATCGTCATGAACGACGGCCGGATCGACGCCGAAGGCAAATTGGAGTTCTTGCTGCAGATGTCCGATGAGATGCAGCGGTTGTGGCACGGCGACCCGCGGGCGGTGGCCCGCTAGACGCGTTAAGGCACGCGCGGGGCCGTTGCGGCGTCGGCTTCCGCCTGGAAGTACGGACGTGGGGCGAAACCAAGTAGACGGGCTACGAGGCTGCGCGGAAAGCTGAGGACGAGCCCGTTGTAATCGGCGACGCGTTCGTTGTACCGCCGCCGCTCGACGGCGATGCGGTTTTCCGTGCCGGCGAGTTCGTCCATCAAGCCCAGCACGACCTCCTGGCTCCGGAGTTGCGGGTACTGCTCAATCAGCGCGATCAATCGCACGGTCCCGCGCTGCAAGTCGGTCGCGGCGTTTACTCGCTGTGGGGAGCCGGGGGCCGCCGCGGCGTACTGTTCCCGCGCTTTGGCCAGTTCGGCGAAGAGTGCCCGTTCATGGGAGAGGTAGCCTTGGGTGACTGCGACGAGATTGGGGATGAGATCCGCCCGCCGCTGGTAGACGGACTCGACCTGCGCCCACTGGGCATCGACGGATTGTTGGCCCCGAACCATCCGGTTGTAAGATGCGGCCGTCCACCCGCCGAGGAGGACCAGACTGACGAGGACGACCCACAGGGCGAGTGGTGAAGCCGCATGCACGGCGGGAAAGGCGGGAGTCGCCGAGGGGGGATCTAGACGGCTCATGTCCCCTGATCCAGATCCACGATCGGGGGGATCTTAGTCGGCTCGCCCGGGCGGAGTTCAGGGCGTTCTGCCCGCAGCCGCTGACCGATGGCTTCGACACCGCGCATCAGTCCCTCTCCGTACCGCTTGTCTCGGAAACTGGGCGCCATGGTCTCCGAGATGACCTGTTCGAGGAAGGCTTGCGGCACCGCGTCTTTCAGCCCGGCGCCGACCGTGATCTCGATGTGTCGCTTGGCCACCACCACCAGGATGAAAACGCCGTTGTTTTGGTCCTTCTTGCCGATGCCGTGGTGATCGAAGTATTCGCGGGCAAACCGGGCGGGGTCGGCCGTATCGTGGAGGAGCATGACGCTGATCTCCGCGGTCGTGTCGCGTTCAAGGCGCTCGATCAGCTCGCGCAGTTGGTGTTTCTCTGCCGGACTGAGGAGATGCGCTAGGCTCCGCCGTTTCAGACCGAATCGCATGGGATCGCTACCAGCTTCCGGAGGCGCCTCCGCCTCCCGAGCTGCCTCCACCAAACCCACCGAATCCACCACCGCTGCTACCGCCGCCGAGGCCGAAGCCTCCACTAGCCCACCCTCCTCCGCCCCAATACGCGGTGCTACCTGTGTGCTCCACCCTGAGGTCGTTGTACCCGCACCGGGGGCAGGCATAGCGTACCTGAATGCTCGGAATCCCGGAGAGCACGATATGGCGGACGACATCCCGTCGCAGGATCGAGCGGCAGCGCGGACACCGCGGCCTGGAGCCCCATACGCCTGCTCCTAGGATCGTCAGAAAGAAAAGGACTTCTCCTACAAACCATGCGTTAGGCGAACTTCGCCTGGGGGGCGGTACAGGCCGCGTGCTGGCCACGGGGGGTGCCCCGATCAGGCGCGCGAGTTCATCGACAGCTGCGGTCAATCCTCCGGCGTAATCCCCTTGTCGAAAACGTGGCGTGATGATGTCGCGGATAATCCGCCCGGCCTGCGCGTCTGGGACCTTGCCTTCTAGTCCGTAGCCGACCTCAATCCGCACCTGTCGATCCGAGACCGCCGCGACAATGAGAAGGCCATTGTTCTTGTCGCGTTTGCCGATGCGCCACTGCTCAAACAGCCGGACCGATGCCTCTTCGATCGTTCGCCCCCCGAGCGAGGGCAAGACGGCGATCGCAATCTCCGTTGTCGTTTCCCGCGCGTATGCTTGCAGACGTTCTTCCAGCTGCTGGCGTGCGCCCTGACTCAAGACCCCGGCAAAGTCGTTGACGAATCCGGTCGGGGTCGGGAAGTCTGCGGCCGCCAGCCCGAATGCGAGGGGGAAGAAGGCGAACAACTGCCAGGAACGCCGCGACCGTACGCTCACGGGTTGGTGAGGTTCACCTTGGGCGCTTGCCGTGCCTCAGCCGCCGAGATGAAATAGGGTTTCTCAGCGAATCCCAATGAGCGGGCCATCAGCACGGTTGGAAACGTCTTCAGTCGGGTGTTGTACTGGCGGACTTGTTGATTATAAGCTTGGCGGGCTGCGGCGATCTCATTTTCGGTACTCGCGAGCTCGCCCATGAGACGCTGGACGACCTCGCTTGATCGCAGGGTCGGATAATTCTCGACGATGACCAGCAACCGGGCCAGGGCACTCTCGACCTGGTTCGCCGCGGCGACTCGCTCGGATGAGCCCGGAGGGGATCCCGCATACCGGGACCGTGCCTTCGCGAGGTCTTCGAAGATCGTCCGTTCTTGCGTCAGGAATCCGCGCGTGGCTTCCACCAGATTAGGAATCAAATCTAAGCGCCGCTGGTACTGGGCCTCGACGTTCGCCCAACCTGCATCCACTTGCTGGTTTGCCGCGACCAGGCTGTTGTATGTCCCGGTGACGGGGGCGACAACCAGCAGAACAACCAGGACGACAATCGCGGCAGGGATGACCCACTTTGGCATGACGAGACCTCCTCAGGTCAACAGAATAGCGCGCGCTGCGGTGAGACCGTCGTTCCTGAGCAGTCGCGACGGGAAACGTTTGTCTGGCGACTCGGATTCTTGAAAACGCTGCGGTGCGCCTCGACCCTGCACTCCACTCTAGCATTCTCACGCAACCTTTCGCCTCCCGGGAGACGGGCACAGACTCCGGGCGCGTTGTCCGTGATGCGGTCGTCAGGCTACAATGACGGGGCATGAACCTCAGCGCGCTTGTCATCATCCTCCAGCTGATCTATCTAGAAAGCATCCTCTCGGTCGACAACGCCGCCGTGCTTGCCGCGATGGTCAGACGGCTGCCCCGCGATGAGCCGATCCCGTGGCCCACCGTATTGCGTTTCGTAGCACGGCCGGTCCATCGAGTGCTAGGCGGGCAGCGCCTGGCGGCGCTAAAAGTCGGTCTGCTGGGCGCCTATGTTGGGCGAGGAGCGATGCTCATCCTCGCCGCTTGGGTCATTCACAATCGCTGGCTGCTGCTCGTGGGTGGGCTCTACCTGATCAAACTGGCGGTGGACCACCTGGGAGAAAGGACCCAGGAGGCTCGTACCGCAGCCCGACGTGGGGCGGAAGCGCGGGGTGAGCGGGGGTTCTGGGGCGTGGTGCTCGCCGTGGAACTGGTCGACCTCGTCTTCAGCCTCGATAACGTTGTCGCTGCCGTGGCGCTCTCCCGCGAACTGTGGGTGGTGATGGCCGGCGTCTTCTTGGGGATCGTCACCATGCGGGTGGCCGCCGGAGCCTTCGGTTCCTTGATCGCTCGCTACCCGGTGTTGGAAGCGACCGCCTATCTGCTCATTCTGACGATTGGCCTCGAGTTGCTGGTCGAGGACCTATTTCACATTCGGCCGGGGGATCTGGTAAGGTTCGGGATCTCCCTCGGGACGGTGCTCCTTAGTTTGGTCTACGGTCAGCAGCCGCGCCTTCAACAGCTGGGCCGCCGATTGATGTGGCTCAAGCGGTTTTTGGGATACGTCTCCCTGGTATTTGATTATCTGTTCAAGCCAGTCTCGTGGATGGCCTGGGCCGTGGTCGCTTTCCTCCGCGCGATCGACGCACGGCGAGGGCGCGGCCGGGGCACACCGGCATCCTCAATCCGCGGAGTTCGGGGGCCACGGTCTGCCGGTTCTGACCGACCTCATATACCTTGACGGGGGCGAGGGGGTCGACTATTCTTACGTGAAACGGTCAAGAATCGGAGTATCTGATGGCAGTTCGGCTTCAGGTTTCCAACATGCAATATAATCCTCGGCAATGCATCTGTCGTCGGCGGAGGCAGGGCGTGCCTTCGCTGATCCACCGGCAGTAAACCTCAGCAAGCACAATCTGTTTCCGCAGCCAAAGCCCAGACGGCGTGTGACCGTTCATCGCGGTCACGGTACATGTGCATATTCTAGGTTTTGGAGAGGAGCACGTCATGGCCAGCAAGGTCGACCATAACGCCATCAAGTTTAACCAGGTCAGTCTGACTCTCATCGCCGTGGTTGCCTATCTCGCGAACGCGTCCTGGCTGGTGGGCATCCTGGCGTTGATTCTGGCGGCGGGCACGGTGTCGGCGCGGTGGGGGCTGTTCCGCATCCTGTATCAGCAAGTGGCTCTTCCGCTTAGGGTCATTCGTCCCCACATCGTGGATGACGACCCCACGCCGCACCGCTTTGCGCAGGGCGTGGGAGCTGCGTTTTTGATCCTGTCCTGGCTCGCGTTAGTCAGCGGCCAACCTGTGCTCGGGTGGGTGCTCGACTTGCTGGTGGCGGTCCTCGCGATGGCGAACGTGGTGCTCAATTTCTGCGCCGGCTGTTTTGTCTACTATCAACTGCGGCGGGCGGGCCTGATTCGCGGGGCGACGGTAACGCCGTGATGTTCCTCGATCGCCTCGTGGCGCTGGGCGTCGTCGTCCTAGGGGTGGCTGCCGCCTGGCTGGGATTGCGGTGGAACTTCCGGCAGATTGTCCAGCGAGGGGCCGGGGATCTCGTGGCGCGGGATGGGGGATTCCCTGTGGTGCTCGCGTTTTCGACGGCGGACTGCATCCCATGCAAGACTGTGCAGAAGCCAGCACTCGATGAACTCCGCGGGCGATTCTCCGGCCAAGTCCAGGTGCGCGAGGTGGACGCGACCATCGACCCTGCTCTCGCGAAGCGCTTTGGCATTCTGACCGTTCCCAGCACGGTTGTGATTGGCGCCCAGGGCGCGATCGTGGCCGTGAACCAAGGCCCCGTCGGGTGGGAGAAGCTCGCGGGGCAGTTGGGTCTCAACGGGAACCCGAGGAGTTAGTGATGCATGAGACGGGAGCGTTACCCGTAGTGAGACCACTAGGTGCGGCGCCGAAGAAATTCTCTTTTGGCGGAGATGCTTTTCGGTGGACGGGGGTCGAGCCGCAGGCGTACAAGTTCAGCTTAGGGGACATCCGGGGGATGGGGTGGCGGGGCGTGACGCGGTTCACGCTGGCCGGCCCCGCCGCGTGGCCGGTCGGTTTCGAACTGCGGTATTTTGAACTCACCCCCGGTGGGTACTCCAGTTTCGAAAAGCACACCCACCCGCACATCATCATCGCCCTGCGCGGCCAGGGACGCGCGGTGGTCGGGCGGGACCTCTTTACGCTGGACCCGTTTGATATCGTGCAGGTGCCTCCGCACACCCCGCACCGGTGGCTCAACGAAGGGCGCGAGCCGTTTGGCTTTCTCTGCCCGGTGGACGCTCACCGCGATACCCCGCAGCCGCTCAGCTCCGAGGAGTGGGCGGCTCTGCGTGACGACCCGACCGTTGCCCCGTACGTGTTTTGAGTTCGAGAACGAAAGACACTCAAACGTTCGCGAGGAGGCATGGAGATGACCGGATACGCACACCCCGAAGTGCTCGTCGAGCCCGATTGGTTGGAAGCGCACCTCAATGACCCGCAGATCCGTATCATTGAAGCTAATGAAGATCCGGATCTGTACGACAAAGGGCATATCCACGGGGCCGTCCGCGTGCACTGGAAGCAAGACCTGCAGGATCCGATCGTCCGAGACTGGGTGCCTAAGGACCGCTTCGAACGCATCCTCGGCGAGCTAGGGATCAGCAACAACCACCTGATCGTCCTCTACGGCGACAGGAATAACTGGTTTGCCACTTATACCTTCTGGCTGCTCAAGTATTACGGGCACCGCGACGCCCGGATTCTCAACGGCGGACGGGACCGGTGGCTGCGTGAAGGACGCAAGACCAGCCTGGAACCCCCGCGCTTGGCGCCTGCCACGTATCAGGCGTCTGAGCCCAATCGGTCCATCCGGGCATTTCGGGACGAGATCCTCCAGCGGCTGCAGCGGCCCGGGGCGGCGCTGGTCGACGTGCGCTCCCCGGCCGAGTTCTCAGGGGAGCTACTCGCGCCTCCGGCCTACGCGCAAGAGGGAGCGCAGCGTAGCGGTCACATCCCCGGGGCCCGCAACATTCCCTGGACGCAGAACGTGCGGGAGGATGGGACGTTCAAAGATGCACAGGACCTCCAGCGCCTCTATGAGGGGCAGGGGATTCGGGCGGATCAGGACGTGGTTGCCTACTGCCGGATCGGCGAGCGGTCCTCGCTCACCTGGTTCACGCTGACGTATCTGCTGGGCTACCCGCAAGTCAAGAACTACGACGGCTCCTGGACGGAGTGGGGCAGTCTGGTCGGGGTGCCGATTGAACGATAATCCGCGTCGCGGTTGAATCCCCCCGGATCGCGTGCTAGAATCCCGCACACAAGGCGATGCGGGGCGCAGGCGCGCGTTGTCCGGGGGAGCGAGCCGGGGGCGTGCGAGCCGGTCCGGAAGCCGCGCCGATCCCAGTCCCCAAGCCAGCCGCCGAATATGGTGGGAGTTGTCACGCCCACCCAAGGCGGCCGGGAAGGCACCGATAGCTGCCGACTAAGCGCCGACCCGTAGCTTAGTGCCGGGTCGGAACCAGGGTGGTACCACGGATGCCCCGTCCCTGACCGGACGGGGTGTTTCATTTTCGAGCGGTCGACGCGTCACGGGAGACCAGATGGCCACGCCAAAAGACACAGCACCGCAGATTCCCAAACGCGACACGGATTTCAGCGAGTGGTACACCGCCGTCGCCTTACGCGCGGAACTGGCGGACTATACCCCCGTTCGAGGGTTCATGGCCATTCGGCCGTACGGCTACGCACTGTGGGAAGGCATTCAGAGCTGGCTAGATCGCAAGTTTAAGGAGACGGGTCACGTCAACGCGTACTTCCCGCTGCTCGTGCCCGAGAGTTATCTCCAAAAAGAGGCCGAGCATGTGGAAGGGTTCGCCCCGCAGGTGGCGTGGGTGACCCACGGGGGCGACGAGAAACTCACTGAGCGCCTGGCGGTCCGCCCCACGTCAGAAGCGATCATCCTTCCCATGTACGCGAAGTGGATCCAGTCCTATCGCGATCTCCCGATTCTGCTCTTGCAATGGAATAGTGTCGTGCGGTGGGAGAAAGCGACGCGCCTGTTCTTGCGCACGGCCGAGTTTTTGTGGCACGAAGGCCACACCGCTCACCGGACCTCCGAAGAGGCGGACGCCGAGTGCCGGCTCATCTTGAACATCTATCGCGAGCTGCTGGAAGACGTCCTGGCCATTCCAGTCCTCACCGGCATCAAGCCGCCGAGTGAGCGATTCGCCGGCGCCGATACCACCTACACGCTTGAGGCGCTGATGCCCGACGGCCAGGCGATTCAAGCCGGGACGTCGCACTTCTTGGGCCAGAACTTCGCGAAGGCGTTTGGCGTCAAATTCCTAGATAGCGACAACGTGGAGAAATACATCTGGTCGACGTCGTGGGCGGTGACGACACGCCTGATCGGCACCTTGATCCTCGCCCACGGAGATGACAAGGGCTTGGTGCTGCCGCCGCGCATTGCCCCCTTTCAAGTCGTCATCGTCCCTATTTTGGGCAAGGACGATGGCGCCGTCTTGGCCGCTTCGCGCGAGCTCGCCAAAACGTTAGGTGCGCGCGTCCGGGTGAAGCTGGATGACCGCGACTGGTACACTCCCGGCTGGAAGTTTAACGAGTGGGAGCTGCGAGGCGTCCCAGTGCGCTTGGAGATTGGGCCGCGTGACCTCGCTGCCCGGCAGGTCACCCTTGCCCGACGTATTGATGCCCATGGTTCGGGCGCGGGGCGAGTGGCCAAGCAAACCGTTCCGATGGACCAGGTGACGACTGTGGTCGAGAAGGTCCTAGCTGATCTCCAGGCCGAGTTGCTGGCGCGGGGGACGGCGTTTCGCGACAGCCACACGACCACCGCGGAGACAGTGGACGCGATGGTGAAGGCCCTCCAAGACACCCCGGGGTTCGTCAAGGTGCGGTGGTGCGAGGCGCCGGAGTGCGAGCAGACGATCCG